>JANQIO010000122.1 GCA_028282105.1 Halieaceae bacterium
GCCTGACGGAGCTGGCCGACTAGTCGCCCTTGAACTCGGGCTCTCGCTGCTCGAAGAATGCTTTCGCGCCTTCCACGGCATCTTCCATGCCATGGGCCAGCAGGAACTGGTCCGCGTCCATGAAGCTGGTGGCGTCGTTGAGGGCGTTGGCGCTGGCATTGATAGCCCGCTTGGCCATGCGCAGCGGCACCGGCGGCATGGCGGCGACCTGCTTCGCCAGTTCACCGGCCCGGGCCAGTGCCTGTCCCGGTTCGACCAGGTAATCCACCAGGCCCCAGTCCAGTGCTGTGGCGGCGGGCGTGTGCTCGGCCAGCAGCAGTAACTGCTTGGTCCTGGCCGGGCCTACCAGGTTCACAAAGCGCGGCACGCTTTGCCAGCTCATATTCATACCCAGCTTCAACTCGGGGACGTAGAGGCTGGCGTCGCGGGCGGCCACTCGCCAGTCACAGGCAACCGCCAGCGCCATACCGCCGCCGATACACACGCCCTCAATAGCTACCACAGTGACAGCTTCGATGGCTTCCCAGGCGGCGCACATGGCGGGGCCCAGCTTCAGCAGGCTGCGCTTCTCTGCCACGGTCTTTTCCCGCAGTGCCGCCAGTTCCGGGTCGCGCAGGTCCATGCCCGCGCAAAAGCTGTCGGCGCGGCCGGTGAGAATCACGCAGCTCAGTTCGCTGTCGTCCTGCAGTTCGTGGGCCAGCGCGGTGAGTTCGCGCATCAGGGCATTGTTGAGGCTGTTGACGCCGGCGCCGGAGTCGAAACGCACCGTCAATACGCGGCCGCTGCGTTCCGCCTCCAGGAAATTCCAGTTGCTCATGGCCTGTGCACCTCCGCGATGTTTAAAGCAGCTCGTCCAGGTAGCCAAACAGCCCGGCGCTGCCGCCGGTATGCAGGAATACCACATTCTCGCCGCGGAATTTGCCTGCCCGGATCATGTCGATCATGCCGGCCAGCCCCTTGCCGCTGTAGACCGGGTCGAACAGCAGACCCTCCAGCCGCGCCAGCATCAGCAGGGCTTCCTTCATGGCCGCGGTGGGGATGCCGTAGCCCTCGCCGATGTAGTCGCAGTTGGCCACCACGTCACGCTCGTCCACGCAGCCCGCGGCGCCGATCAGCTCGGCGGTGGCACAGGCGAGGTCGTAGACCCGGGGCAGCTGTACTGCTTCAGGGGCGTTGACGCCGATGCCCAGCACCGGGATGTTGGCGCTGGTAGCGCACAGGCCTGCCACCAGGCCGGCCTGGGTGCCGGCGCTGCCGGTGGCGTGCACAATGCGGTCGATTTTCAACCCCATGTCGTTGGCCTGGGTCAGCAGTTCGATGGCGCAGTTCACGTAACCCAGTGCACCCACCGGGTTGGAGCCGCCGCCGGGGATAACATAGGGTTTGCGTCCGGCACTGCGCAGTTCTTCCGCCTGTGCCTCCATGATGGCGTTCATGTCGGCACCCTTGGGATGGTGCTGGATGTTAGCGTCGAACATGCGGTCCAGTAGCACATTGCCGGAATTGAGGTAGTCCTCATCCGGGTCGACGATGCGATTCTCGAAATGCAGCTCGCAGGCGAGCCCGACCCGGGCTGCCGCGGCCGCGGTCTGGCGCGCGTGGTTGGACTGCACCGCGCCCTGGGTGATGACCGTGTCGGCCCCCTGCTGCAGCGCCTCGGCAATCAGGAACTCGAGCTTGCGGGTCTTGTTGCCGCCGCTGGCCAGGCCAGTGCAGTCGTCGCGTTTTACCCACAGACTGGGCCCGCCGAGGGCATCGCTGAGGCGCGGTAGCGGCTCCAGCGGAGTCGGCAGGTGGGCGAGACGGGTGCGGGGGAATCTTGCCAGGTGCATTCAGGGGGTTCCTTTGGCTATGTCTATGGTGCGCTGCACCAACAGGTCGGTGGATGAATACAGGGGCACCGGCGCGCTGTCGGGCGCCAGCACCAGGGGGATCTCGGTGCAGCCGGCGATTAACGCCTCGGCGCCGCTGAACACCAGGGAGGTGGCGAGCCGTGCAATGCCGCTGCTGATATCGTCGTCGCGCTCGCCGGCCTTGATGCGATACACCAACGCCATAAAGGTCTGCAGCTCCTCATCGCTCCAGAGCACGGCCTCACAGCCGGCAGCTTCCAGCGCCTTCTGGTAGAGCCCGGCTTCCAGGCAGCCCTCCGCGGCCATCACTCCCACCTGGCGGTGGCCAGCTGCCGCCACGGCTTCCACGGTGACATCGACGATGCTGATGAAGGGAACGCTGACGGCGGCGCGAATATCCTCTGCGAAGGCGTGGGCGGTATTGCAGACCATGACCAGGAAGTCGGCGCCGCTGCGTTCGAGCCCGGTGGCCATGTCCACCAGTTGCGGGGCCACGCTGGCGTCGCGACCGGCGATGGCGTCGTGGCGATTGGGAACGGTGGGATTGTGGTCGATCAGCAGCCGAATATGGTCCTGATCGCGCTCGGCGTCGGTGCCGGCCACCAGCTTGGCCAGGAAGTCCACGGTGGCTTCCGGACCCAGGCCGCCCAGCACTCCGGCGATAGTCGACATCGCGGTGTGTCCTGTTTTTTTTGTGAGCCGTGCATTGTCGCGGAATCTTCAGCAAAACTCGACTCCAGCTTGCCCAGTGGCCGGCAAGTAGCCGAGAATCCCCGCCCATGCTCACCGATCCGCTGTTCTATCTCTGCTCCGTGCCGGCGGTCATGCTCTATGGCATTGCCAAGGGCGGTTTTGGCGGCCCCATGGCGGTGCTGGCGGTGCCGCTGATGGCGCTGGTGATGTCACCCACCCTGGCGGCGGCCATCCTGCTGCCCATTCTGGTGGTGATGGATGCGCTGGTGGTGAAGACCTACTGGGGGCTCTACGACCGCCGGGCCTTGCAGGTGCTGTTGCCCGGAGCCATTGTCGGTATTGGTTTGGGCTACCTGACCGCGGACCTGCTCAGCGACGACCTGATGCGGCTGATGGTGGGGACGATTTCCCTGCTGTTTGGCCTGCAGTCGTTTTTTACTCTGCAGGCCGGCAACAGCGCCGACCATCAACCGGTCGCGGGCAGTGTCTACGGTATGGTGGCGGGCTTCACCAGCTTCAGCATCCACGCCGGCGGCCCGCCCTTCAGCATGTACCTGATGCCCAAGGGCCTGACGCCGCTGTTGTACGCGGGTACTGCCGGTATCTTCTTTGCGGTGGTCAACGTGGTGAAGCTGGTGCCCTACTACTTCCTCGACCAACTGGTCCTGCAGAACCTTCTGCTGTCACTGGTGCTGATGCCGCTGGCGCCGTTCGGGGTGGCCATCGGTCATCGCCTGGTCAAGCGTTCTGAGGCGGGATTCTACTACCGGGTGATCAGCGTCTGCCTGGTGTTGCTGGGGGTAGTACTGGTGTTTCGCGGCGTCAGGGGGCTGCTGTCCTAGCCTTCAGTTCCTGCTCCACCAGTTGGCGGATGACCTGTTGCTGGCCCGGGAAGCGCCACTCCCATTGGTCGAAGTCACTGGGTGCCAGGTAAAAGGCATCGCGTACTTCCAGCCGCGGTGGCGGGTCGATGTCTCCGGAACCCGCGTGGTGCTCGCAGCGATACAGGTGGAAGCCGGTGTCGAAGACATCCAGCAGCTTGTCGGGTTCCAGCAGCAGCCCAGTCTCTTCCCAGGTTTCCCGGAAGGCCGTGCACTGGGCGCTTTCGCCGTCTGTGGCGCTGCCGCCGGGCGGGCTGAGCTGGCCCTTCAGATTCTCCACCAGTAACACGCCGCCATCGCGAATCGCCAGGCAACCGGCGCTGGGCGCCTGCACGGTGGAGGGTGGTAGTGGGCAGGGTGGGACCGACTCAGCGCAGCCTGACAGCAGCGCCAGCAGCAGGCCCAGGCCGGGGCCCCGGCAAATACCGTCAGCTCTGATTGTTTTGTCCCGGTGCATCTGCTAGCGTCGGCGGGCAAATAATGAGGCCGTATGATCTACCAGTCGGCGGCGAATGAAAACAAGGAGCGCCTATGGACAGAGTTAAAGACAAGCTGTGTATCGTCACCGGAGCCGCCAGCGGGCTCGGCAAGTGCAGTGCCGAGCTGTTGGCTGCCGAGGGTGCCAGGCTGCTGCTGGCGGATATCGATGATGAGGCCGGCGAGGCGCTGGCGGCATCCCTGCCGGAGGCGCGCTACCAGCGCTGTGATGTCAGCAGCGAGGCGGACTGGCAGGCGCTGATGGCGACGGCGGAGGACATGGGCGGCGTCGACGTGCTGTTCAACAATGCCGGTATCGCGGTGATGGCGACCATTGAATCCACCAGCCTGGAACAGTGGGAGCGGGTGCAGCGCATCAACAGCACCAGCGTATTCCTGGGTTGCAAGTATGGCGTGCAGGCCATGAAGGGCCGCGGCGGCAGCATCATCAATATGTCATCGATGGCGGCGCTGGTCGGCGTTCCCCTGTTCGCCGCATATACCGCCTCCAAGGGCGCCGTACGCTCGCTGACCAAGACCGTGGCCCTGTACTGCCAGCAGAAGGATTACGGCATCCGCTGCAATTCCATACACCCGGGCGGCATCAACACGCCGATGGGCGCCAAGGCCCTGGAGGACGCCGACGGCGAGGACCTCAAGCTGATGACCGATGCAGGTGCTTCCATGGGCGAGCCCGAGGATATCGGCTGGATGGTGGTCTACCTCGCCTCGGAGGAGTCGAAGCACGTCAACGGCGCCGAGATGGTCATAGACAACGCCGCGACCGCGGCCTGAGGCCGTTACTCGTCCTGCTCATCTTCGTCGCCGACCACCGGCCCGGCCGCCGCGTCGATGGGGTAGAACATGCCCAGGCCGCAGCGGCCCATGGTGCGCATGCCCAGGCCTGGCTCCAGCAGGGTAATCAGGTCGACATTGCAGAGCACGCTCTGGGACGTGCTGTAGGCAAACGGCTGGTTGGCCCGCATACCCGGACATTTCCGCGGCAGTACGTTGAGGTAGGTGCGGTCGCCGGTGAGTTTGAACTCGATGGACTGGCTGTCGAGAATCTTGCTGGAGCGGATCTGGGCAATCTGGATACAGCGCTCCGCGGTACTCTCATCGTACTGGGTAATGTCCAGCAGCGGGTTGGGTTCATCCGCCTGCTCGGCAGTGTCCGGGCTGCTGGCACAGGCGCTTAACAGCAGCACCAGCGTAGCGGTGATCGTATTGCGGTGATTCATGGCAACTCCCCGGCCTGTTTTTGATAATAGTGAGCATAGATCGCTATGACTCGATGATACCGGATTCCGGCGCGGCCCCCGATGGGGCCGGGTATTCTTCCCGCATCATCGCGACAAACGCGCCCAGCAGTTCCGGATCGAACTGCCCGCTGTGTTGCTCGTCTTCGAGTATGGCGAGGGCGTCTGCCACGGCCATGCCCTTGCGGTAAACGCGGTCGCCAATCATTGAATCCCAGGCGTCGGCAATGGCCACAATGCGTGCCAGCAGGTGGATCTCCTCGCCCTTAAGCCCTTCCGGGTAGCCGCTGCCGTCCCAGTGCTCATGGTGGCTGCCGGCAATCTCGGCATATTCCTTGAAACGTACCAGCGGTTTCATGATGGTCTTCGAGAAGGCGGGATGCTGGCGCATGATGCTGATTTCATCCCCTTCCAACGGTGCTGGCTTATTGAGGATGGCATCGGCAATGCCGATCTTGCCGAGGTCGTGGGTGAGGGCACCGAAGCGCAGTATTTCCAGGGTCTCGGCATCCAGCCCGATGCGCTGCCCAAGCTTGAGGGAGGTGCGCGTGACGCGCCCGGAGTGACCCGCCGTGTATTGATCCTTCTTCTCCAGGGCGCGGTGCAGGGTCATGATCATGTCGCGGTAGGCCTGCTCCTGTTCGAGCTGCAGTTTCTCGATGCTGTCTGCCATGCGGTCGATGCTGCGAGACAGGCGGCCGATCTCATCGCGTCGCCTCAGCCCGGTGCGGCTGTGCAGCTTGCCGTGGGACAACTCGCGGGCGGTGACGCTCATCCGCACCAGGGGCGTCGTCACCCGGTTCGCCACATACAAGGCCACCAGCGCCGCCACCGCGGCCAGCGCCAGTGCCACGTACAGGTGTTCGCGCAGTGACGTCAGGCGGGCTTCCTTGATCACACTCACCGCCGCCTGCACTGCGGCCTCGGTCGCGCTGTGGGGCGAGAATAGCGCCAGCCAGCTACCGCGCACGCCGCTGTCATCGCGGTCGGTTACCGCGGTTATCGCCAAATTCCAGCGTTCGCCGCGCATTGCCAGGTTTTCCACCAGCAGGCTGTCACCGCGCGACAGTTCTCGCACCCGCTTGAGGTCATCGCCAGTCAGCGCATCGAAGGCCTCAGTATGAGCCGGGCGGCGCCAGTCCTGCGCTGAGTCCGGCGCCTGCCGGCGTGCCACGATCTCCAGCCCGCCCTCCGGGTTGACCCGCAGCAGCGCCAGTTCGGCGACATTCAGCCATGGCGCCGATTCACTGGTGAAAGACAGCAGCCGGGTGAGTGGCAGATCGATGGCGGTGACGCCCCGCATGCGGCCATCTGGGTCCAGCAGCGGTGCGGTAGCGGTCAGTACCGGCTGCCGTGTTGACGCGTCTATCGTCAGCGGCAGCCAGCCACCTCCCGCGTCCCTTGCCGCCCGATACCAGGGGCGCTGCCTGGGATCGAAGTCGGCGGGGTAGTCGCCGTGACCCGGAAACACCATATGTACACCATTCTCCAGCCCCGCGTAGTGCCATAGGCTGAAGCCGTTGGCGGCCCTGTGGAGGTCTGCCAGGGCGGCGCCGGCCCCCGCCAGTCGGCGCAGGTCTGCATCACAGGCAGCGCCGCATGTGGAGTCGGTGACGAGGAAGGCGGGCAGCCCGGGGATGACCTGCTGCGGCGCTACCGGCTCCGCGCCAGGCGGGCCGGCCAGTGCCGTCGTTAGCAGCGCTTGCTGCTGCCCGAGTAGTTGATGGGTGAGCTGCGCCACCAGTCGCAGGCTGGTGCCGAGATCCGCCACCTTCTCCTTCAGGTAGTGGCGTTCCTTCTCCATTTCCTGGAAACGGGCGGTGGCCTCGATATCCCTGGCCATGCTGTCGATCTTGCGCTGGGACAGCAGGCCCGATACCAACACCGGCAGCAGGGAGATCGCCAGCATGATCAGCATCTGCTTGAAGCGAATAGACATCTATCGGGGGACCGCGGCCATATGGTTTTAGGCTAGACTACCGCCGGCCATGGCGACAGGAATTTCCGGCAGTGTCGATCAGCGTTTTTGAACTGTTCAAGGTGGGTATCGGTCCCTCCAGCTCACATACCGTGGGGCCGATGAAGGCCGCCCGTGAATTTGTGCTGGCGTTGGATGCGGCGAACACACTCAGGCAGGTCGCCCGGGTGCAGGCGGATATGTACGGATCCCTGGGCGCAACCGGGCGCGGCCACGGCACGCCCAAGGCGGTCATGCTGGGCCTGGCGGGGGAAACACCGGAAGGGGTAGATGTGGACAGTATCCCGGCCCGGGTAGCGGCGGTGCGCGACGGTGGCCGGCTGGCGCTGCTGGGGCAGCATGATATCGACTTCGACCACCATGGCGACCTGGTGATGCATCGTGACGAAGCGTTGCCCTATCACGCCAACGGCATGCGCTTCACGGCCTGGGATGCCGATGGCGTGGAGCTGTTGCAGAAAGTGTTTTACTCGGTGGGCGGCGGTTTCGTCGTCGATGACTCCGCCACCCGCGACAGTCCGCTGATGGTGGATCCCACCGTCTTGCCCTGGCCATTCACCACGGCCGCGGAATTACTGGAGCAGTGTGAGAGCTCCGGCCTGTCGATCAGCGCCCTGATGCTGGAGAACGAATCGGCCTGGCGGCCGCAGGCCGAGGTGCGCGAGCGGCTGCTGGAACTGTGGCGAGTCATGAACGCCTGCATTGACAAGGGCTGCCAGCAGGAAGGCATTATGCCCGGTGGCCTCAAGGTGAAGCGCCGCGCTGCCCAGCTCAGGCGCCAGCTCAAGAGCGAATCCGACCGCCTCGGCGACCCCTCACTGAATACCCTGGACTGGGTGACCCTGTTTGCGCTGGCGGTCAATGAGGAAAATGCCGCCGGGGGCCGCATCGTGACAGCGCCGACCAACGGGGCCGCCGGGATTATTCCCGCGGTGCTGCGCTACTACATGGAATTCTGCAGCGGTGCCGATGAAGACGACGCCTGCCGCTTCCTGTTGACCGCCGGCGCCATCGGCATTCTCTACAAGATCAATGCCTCTATTAGCGGGGCGGAGGTGGGCTGCCAGGGAGAGGTAGGGTCCGCCTGCTCAATGGCCGCCGGCGCCCTGGCGGATGCCCTGGGCGGCACACCGGCGCAGGTGGAGAACGCTGCGGAAATCGCCATGGAGCATAACCTGGGTCTTACCTGCGACCCCATTGGTGGACTGGTGCAGGTGCCCTGCATCGAGCGCAACGCCATGGCGGCGGTCAAGGCCATCAGTGCCGCGCGTATGGCGCTGCGCGGGGATGGCCAGCACTACGTGTCGCTGGACCAGGTTATCAAGACCATGCGCGACACCGGCCGTGACATGCAGGAGAAGTACAAGGAAACCGCCCGCGGCGGTTTGGCCGTCAATGTGGTGGAAGTGCCGGTGAACATCATCGAGTGCTGATGAGGCCCGCAGCGGCCTAGTTCTTGATGAAGCCCGGATCTTTGGGCTTGGCTTTCTGTGCTACGCCCTTGTCGTAATTGATTTGCATGGCGAAGGGGTCGTCATTGCCCAGGTAGAGGATGATGCCGCTGCGGCCTGACTCCATCTCGTTGATGACTTCATAGCGGATCGGCAGTTCGTAGTCGGGCCCTTCTTCCTGGACGCCCACGACCACCACTTCCTCGATGGGCTGCTCGACCTGCGGCACAGAAATCTCCACCCGGTAGGCGCCGCTTTCCTCGTCGCGGGTGACCTTCTCCACCCGGGTGTCGGTTTCCTCGTCGACCCAGCCGGCCTCCGGCGACATCCAGCGCGGGCGCTGCTCGCCCAGGGCCATGGGCGTCATCAGCAGCAGGCAGGACAGCAGCAGGGCGGGTCTCAATGTGTACATCGTGGATACCTCGTCGGTGACGCGTCCAGTTTAGCGCATCCCGCGGGCCGGGGTCTGCGCCACCCGTGGCGCGCCCTGCGACGTCGCGATGGCCGAGAGATGCCGCAGCATTGCCTGTCTGCGTGCGAGGGACTACACTCAGCGCGCATTGTTTCCAGCGGTATCCCCATGAAGTACGCCTACCCCCTGGCCCCGGCCCTGCTTGCTGCCGGCCTGTCTGTGCCTGCACTCGCCGACCACATCGAGGAAGTCTATGTGCGTGGTGTCCACGACACCCGGGCTATCGAAGTCTCGGAGGCGCTGGTGGTGTCCCCGGACACCGCCCAGCTGCTGAAAAAGGCGCCCGGCGCCAACGTCAACAGCAACGGCCCGCTGAGTGGCATACCCCAGTACCGGGGTATGTTTGGCCCCCGGGTAGGGGTGCTGCTGGACGGGGTCGAGCTGGCGCCGGCCGGCCCCAACTGGATGGATCCGCCGCTGTCCTACGCCGCCGCCGGACAGCTGGAATCCCTGCAGGTGTATCGCGGCATCGCGCCGGTCAGCGTGGTGCAGGAATCCATTGGTGGCGCCGTGCGCGCGGTGACTGCCCAGCAGGGGTTTGCCCAGCCCGGCGAGGTGCGCAGTAGCGGGCACCTTTATGCGACCGGGCAGACGGTCAACCAGGGTCTGCAATTGGGCGGCAGTTGGATGGCTGCCAACGACAGCCACCGGCTGCGCCTCGCTGCGCTCACCGAGAGTGGCGATGATGCGGAGTTCCCGGGGGGCGACATTCTGCCCAGCGAGTATCAGCGCGATCGCTTTGACGTCGCCTACGGTTATCGCTTCGGCAAGCACAGCATCGAGCTGGCTTACGTGCACAGTGACACCGGTGACACCGGCACTGCCGCCCTGCCCATGGATATCGATTTCATCACCGGTGACCTGGCTTCGCTGGCATATCGCTATGAATCCGGTAGCTGGCTGGTGGAGGCGCGGGCCTTTGGCAGCGACCTCGACCACGAGATGACCAACTACCATCTGCGAGAGGCCCCGGCCGATGGCGCGGCGTGGCGCCGCAACACCACCGACTCACGCAACCGCGGCTTTAAGCTGGCGGTGACCCACACCCACCGGGACACCGAGTGGGTATTCGGCGCTGACGGGCTGGACGCTACCCATAACTCCGAGGTCGACAACCCCAACAACCCGGCCTTTTTCGTCGATAACTTCAACGACGTGCAGCGCCAGGTGCTGGGTGTGTTTGTCGAGAGTCGGCGGCGCCTGGCAGCGGGCCTGCGCAGTGAGTTTGGCCTGCGCTACAACCGCGTTGACATGGATGCCGACCAGGTCGACGGCACGCCGGCGATGATGATGCCGCCGGCCATGGCGCTGCGGGATGCCTTCAACAGCGCCGATCGCTCCCAGGTGGACCACAATGTGGATGCGGTGGCCAAGCTCTGGCTCGACGTCAGCAATGACCTCACGCTCTACGCCGGCCTGGCCCGCAAGACCCGTTCACCGGCCTACCAGGAGCGCTACCTGTGGCTGCCGCTGCAGGCGACCGGAGGGCTGGCCGACGGCTTTAACTACATCGGGGATATCGACCTGAACCCGGAAGTAGCCCATGAAGTGGAGCTGGGCCTGGATTTCAGTGGCGACCGGCTGACCCTGTCGCCGCGCCTGTTCTACCGGGACGTGGAGGATTTCATACAGGGTGTGCCTGCTGATGTTGCGCCGGCGGTGATGTTCACAAACATGATGGGCAACCGCGGTCCCCTGCAGTTTGCCAACGTGGACGCGGTGTTCTGGGGCATGGATATGGACTGGCGCTTCCGCCTCAATGAGAGCTTCCAGCTGCGCGGCCTGGTCAACTACGTGCGCGGCGAGCGCGATGACGTCAATGACGATCTGTACCGGATCGCGCCGCTCAACGCCAGCCTGGCCCTCGACTACACGGCCACGCGCTGGGGAGCGGCCGTGGAGGCCATCGTCTACGCCGAACAGGACGATGTCAGCGATACCAATGGTGAACTGCCGACTGACGGCTACGAACTGGTGAACCTGACCGCCTGGTGGGCGGCCACGCCGTCCCTGCGGGTCGCCGCTGGTGTCGACAACCTCTTCGACGAGGAGTATGCAGACCATCTTGCCGGTCGCAGCCGGGTGCGGGGCAATCCCGCTCTGGCGCCGGGCGAGCAATTGCCTGGCCTCGGTATCAACGGCTACCTGCGGCTCGACTACCGCTTCTGAGGGCTTCATCACGCTTCGAAAAAATGGAATTACCCGACTGATTTAGTCGGGTATACTTGCGAACCCCGGTAATCTGCCAAAGCCCCGCAAACCGTATAGGTTTTGTAGAATAGAGCGGTCTTCGGAAAGCCGGGCCGTCACGCCGCAGCCAGGCTGCGGCGTTTTCTTATGGGCGCATGAAACGCGTTCGTAGGGGAATCGGCGGGAACCCTGGAAACCGGGCGTGAAAACCCGGGTCTGAAGAACAGGTCGCCAGCGCGATCTGCGGCAGTGACAGGGTAAACGGATCGAAAACCTGGAGCGGAATGAGCTACCACGCCATGACACAAACGCGCACCCTCGCGGAGCTATTTCACTACTTTATTGAGATACTCGGCCCAGAAAAGCGCTACTACATCCTCGCCGTGATCTACGGCGTGGGTATCAGCCTGTTGTCGCTGGCGACGCCGATTTCCGTGCAGATGCTGATCAATACGGTCGCCAACACCGGCCTCACCACGCCGCTGGTGGTGCTGTCGCTGACCCTGTTTGGCCTGTTGACCCTGGCCGGCCTGCTGCAGGCCCTGCGCATTCATCTGATGGACCTGTTCGGCCGCCGGTTTTACGCGCGCATGGTCTCCGAGATCGCCCTGCGCTCGATTTACGCCACCAACCCCTTCTTCGACGACAACAGCAAGGGGCCGCTGTTCAATCGCTACTTCGACATCATCATCGTGCAGAAGCGCCTGCCGGTGCTCTGCGTCAGCGGCTTCACGATTGTGCTGCAATCGGTGGTGGGTTTTATCCTGGTGTCTTTCTACCACCCCTATCTGCTGGCCTTTAACCTGGTGGTGGTAGCCCTGGTGTGGCTGGTCTGGGTGATCTGGGGCAAGCACGCCATCAAGAGCTCCATGGAGGTGTCCCACAAAAAGCACGCCACGGCGGCCTGGCTGGAGGGACTGGGGGGTTCCAACGGTTTCTACAAGAGTTCTCGCCATATTACCGACGCGCTGCACAAGACCGACCAGGTCACCGCCAATTACATTCGCGAGCACGAGCGGCATTTCCGCCACCATTTCGCCCAAACCCTGATGTTCCTGTTCATCTGGGCCGCGGCCAGCGCCTCACTGCTGGGGCTGGGCGGCTGGCTGGTGATCCAGGGCCAGCTCTCCCTGGGTCAGCTGGTGGCGGCGGAACTGGTGCTCTCGGTGGTGTTTGTGGGTATCTCCCAGCTCGGCACCTACCTCACGTACTTCTATGACCTCTGCGCCGCAGTGGAAGAACTGTCCCTGTTCCACGACGTCGAACAGGACCCGCCGGATCTGTACCAGCGCCAGGTCAGCGGTGACTCCGCCCTGGCCTTCGTCAACGCCGGTGGTGAATCCCGCGGCACGCGGCTTACCCTCGACTTTACGATACCGGCGGGCGCCCGGGTGTTTGCTGCCAGCCACAATCATGCCGCCCAGCGGGTGTTTACCAGTTTTATGAAGCGCCACGAGCGGCCCGATGCCGGCTACCTGGCCCTGGGTGGCGAGGACTTCGACAGTTTCCAGACCCACCATCTGCGCCAGGAGATCATCGTATTGGATCGCCCCAACGTGGTGGAGTCATCTATCCGCGAGTACCTGGAGTTCAGCTACGGGGCCGAGGAGGGCGACAAGACCCTGGAAGTGCTGGCCACCGTCGGCCTGGACGGTGTGATTTCACAACTCGCGGATGGGCTCGATACCCGGCTGGCCGCCACCGGCTGGCCGCTGTCGATTATGGAGACCATGCAGCTGAAGCTGGCCTCGGCCATTATCGCCAGGCCGAGGGTGCTGGTGCTCAGCCAGATTTACGACATGATGCCGGATGAGTACATGCTGGCATCTTTCGAACGGCTGCAGGCCTCGGGCCAGACCACGGTGATCTACTTCTCCAACAAGCACAGTGACCTGCACTTCGACCAGTTCCTGTACCTGGGTGAGAAAGAGCAGCGCCTGTTCGACAGCTATCATCAGCTCTGCGATGCTGCCAGCCTGCCGCGCCGGCCCCTGGAACCGGTGTCCAGCCCGCTGGTGGTTGAACAGGCTTCCTGAGGACTCTCATGCCCTACGAGCAGCATCAACACTGTTTCAAGACGCTGAACCGGGTGCGAATGCCGCGGGTGATGCCCGTGGTCGGTTGGAGCCTCAGCCTCAGCATGCTGGCCATCCTGGTGTTCCTGGTCTATGTGCCCTGGGTGCAGACCGCCGCCGGCTTTGGATCGGTGACCGCCCGCAACGCCAATGACCGCCTGCAGGATATTAATGCCCTGGTGTCCGGCCGTATCGAGGAGTGGTACGTGCAGGATGGCAGCCGCGTGAAGGTGGGGGATCCCATCGTCAAGATTATCGACAATGACCCCATGCTGCTGCAGCGCCTGGAGGCGGAGCGCGCCCAGGTACTGGCCAAGATGAGCGCGGACACCACGGCGCGTGATATTGCCCGCATCGACATGAATCGCATGAAAAAGCTGTTTGAGGATGGCCTCGCGGCCCGGCGCGAGTACGAGCAGGCGAAAATCCGCGTCGAGGAGCTGAGCGCGCGGATTGCCGAGACAGCGGCTCAGTTGAGCCGGGTGGATGTGAACATTTCGCGGCAATCGGTGCAGATCGTTCGCGCCCCCCGGGATGGCATGATCCAACGGGTTTATGCCGGTGATGCGGCGACCTATGTCACCGCCGGCCAGTCCATCGCCAGTTTTGTGCCCGATGATGTGGACCGAGCGGTAGAGCTCTATATCGACGGCCGCGACGTGGCACTGGTGCGCGAGGGCGACCCGGTGCGGCTGCAGTTTGAAGGCTGGCCGGTGATCCAGGTCAGCGGCTGGCCCTCGGTGGCCGTGGGCACCTTCCATGGTCGGGTGGTGGCAGTGGACCCTTCCGCCCAGGGCAACGGTCGCTTCCGGGTACTGGTGGCGGAAGACAACAGCGAAGGCGTGGTCTGGCCCAGCAAGGGCTTTGTGCGCTTTGGCTCCGGCGCCCGCGGCTGGGTGTTGCTGGAGACTGTGTCGGTAGGCTTTGAAATCTGGCGCCAGCTCAACAACTTCCCGCCCAACTTCCCCGCCGAGGAAGGCATCGATCCACAGCTGGAAGGAATGGCGAGTGCGGGCTAAGGCAAGACTGCTCTGCCTGATCGCTGTTCTCTGCGCTGCCCCGTTCACCGTGTCGGGGCAGGACGCCGGCGCACCGGCCGGCGACGGTGGTGTGGCTTCACAGACCGTCCTCGCGCCGCTGCTGGCAGATGAAGTGCTGGCGTCCTCCGCACAGCACTTCCCCGGCATTCTCAAGAGTCTCGCCGAACAGCGTATCGCGTTGGGCAAGGCGGTCGAGGCGGAGGGCGCTTTCGACACGGTGTTCAATTCCGATGGCTTCAATCGGCTCAACGGCTTTTATGACGGCCGCGTGGCCGGGGCCAAGCTCACCCGTCCCTTCAGGGAGTTCGGCGGCGAACTCTACGGCGGCTATAGCATCTCCCGGGACGGGTTCCCGATCTACGAAGACCAGTACTTCACCAGCACCGATGGCACGGTAAAAGTCGGCGCCCTGTTCTCGCTGCTGCGTGATCGCGCCATCGATGCCCGCCGGGTGGGTGTCATCGATGCGCGGCTGCAGATCGAGGCCGCCGAGCTGGAACTGATGCTGACCCGGGTCGGTGTGCAGCAGCGGGCGCTCAGTGCCTACTGGCGCTGGATTGCCGCCGGCCGCCAACTCAAGGTCTACGAGGAACTGCTGCGGCTGGCGATCGACCGTGAGGCCGGGCTCGAGCGCCAGGTGCAGGACGGCAGCCGGGCGCGCATCTTTCTCACGGAAAACGCCCAGAACCTGGTGCGGCGCCGCACCCTGGTGGTCAGCGCCCAGCGAGACTTCCGGGCCGCGGCTTTCGAACTGTCTTTCTACCTGCGAGATCCGTCCGGGGAAATCAGCCTGCCGCCGGCCGCCAGGCTGCCGGGTCCGGAGCTGATCTCCGAGCTGCCGCCGGCCACGAGCGCCGGGATTATCGAGCAGAGCATTGCCCGCCGCCCGGAGCTGCTGATTATTGACACCGCCCTGCAGCGCGCCCAGCAGCGTATTGCGCTGTCGGAGAATGAGCTCAAGCCGCGTGTGGATCTCAACTTCGAGTACGCCTACGGTCTGGGTGACCAGGGCGATGGTGGCCCCTCCAAGGACTCCGAGGACTTTATCGTCGGCTTTACCGTAGAAGTGCCGCTGGAGCGGCGCTTTGCCAAGGGCCGCATTGCCCAGGAGCGAGCCCGTCGCAATGCCCTGGAATTTGAGCGCCAGCAGGTTGAGGACCAGATTGAACTGGAGCTGCAGAATATCCTGCTGGACCTCGATGTGGCGCGGGAGCTGTCGCGGCTGGCCGGCCAGGAAGTGGAGCAGGCAGACATCATGGCGGATGCCGAGCAGCAGCGTTTTGAGCAGGGCGCCAGCGACTTTTTCCTGGTCAACCTGCGGGAAGAGGCGGCGGCCAATGCCTTGATTCGCTACTACGCGGCGGTGCGGGAAGCCCGGGTGGCCCGCGCCAATTACGACGCCGCCACCGTCAACCTCGAGCAGCTCGGCCTCGGCTCAGCCGCGACCGCCGGCGAAGGCGAGCCCTACCCCTAGTCGCTATACTGTCCTGAGATGGTCCGCGGAGAGGCGCGCAATGTTCCGTTCCCTGTATCTGCTGCTGGTGGCGGCGCTCTGCGTGAGTGAGTCCTGGGCCAGTTGCACCAGCAGTAGTACCAGCACCTATACCTACACCCACTGCAGCGACGGTAGTTCGTCAATCAGCCGCAGTGTCGGTCCCAATACCTATACCACCACATCCGACGGCGGCAGCGTGACCAGCTACCAGTCCGGCAACACCACTTATCACACCGGCCCCAACGGCAGCGGCACCAGCTATCGCACGGGCAATTACGCCCAGCATCATTGGAGCGACGGCAGTCGCGGCAGCAGTCGCTACGGCGACAGTGTTGATCGTCACGACTGGCAGACAAATGCGATCAGGGGTGCCACGGAGGGCGCCCGGGAGCAGGCCTCCCAGGCCGGCCCGCGTGAGGCGGCGCGGCACGCCCAGGCCGAGCGCCGCGCCCGCTATGGACACATTGCAGGACCTGCGGCCGGGCCCTTGTCGAGCTCGCGATAGCGGGCTTTGTTGTGGCGGCTTTCACCGGTGCTTAGTTGAGGGCGACTTCCTGCAGGTCGCTGGCCAGCGACTGGCGCACCGGCTCGTCGAGTTGCACACCCTCGATGGGCAGCGCGGGGTGTTCGATGCCGATGCTAATCGCGGCGCCGCCCCGTGCGGCACTGACCATGCTGCTGTCCAGCTCATAGCGCATGAAGTGCACGGACGAGGTTTTGTCGGCGGTGGAGCGGTCCAGGTCTTCATCGGCGATCGGATAGACACGGTCGCAGCCTTCGACCTGCATCCAGACCTTGTCCTCAATGCCAATCATCTCCGCCAGGCGCAGGGCCCGTTCCTGGGGATCGTCGTACTCCAGCATAAAGGTGGCTTTCCAGTTGCTGCCGTCCGGAATCAGGGGATTGTAGGCTTCCAGTTCCTCCATGATGCCATCTGCCTCGAACACCTTCTCGATGCGCAACATCTCCTGGATCTGGTACTTGATGGTGAGCGCGTCCTCGAAGTACATCCGGGCATGCTCGCCGAGGGCCACCTGCCGGGTTTTCTTGTGTTCCAGCACCCTGGCGCGAAAGTTGGGGCGCTCGACGGCGTAGTCTTCCAGGGACCAGAGGTCGTCACGTGAGAGATGGTCCATCCTCGTTTCCTCTTTGTATCTGCTTGCTATCAGTATCTACCGCTGCGCCACTTACAGGCCGTAAGCCATGCGCAGCAGGGTCATGGGGTGGGTGGCCTCGTCGACCTTGTCCGACAGGTTGGCGATATGCACTGCGGCCATCGGGCAGTCGCTGGCCAGGTACTTCGGTTCCAGTTGATCCACCTTGCGCACGATGGGCCGGCCGATCTTGATTGACTTGGCACGGGTCTCTTTCTTGACGGCGTAGGTGCCATCGTGACCGGAGCAGCGCTCCTGGGCATGCACTTCAGTGTCGGGCACCAGGTTCAGCACATCGCGGGTCTTCAGGCCGATGTTCTGGACCCGTAAATGGCAGGACACCTGCCAGGCGATGTCGCCGAGGGCGTTGGGGAACTCGGTCTTGAGTCCGCCCTCCTTATGCCGCAGCCACAGGTATTCGAAGGGGTCGAAGAAGGCCGCCTTCACTTTCTGCACATCCGGGTCGTCCGGGTACAACAGCGGCAGTTCCTGCTTGTACATCAGCACGCAGGAGGGGATGGGTGCGGTGAGGTCGTAGCCCTCGTCGGCCAGTTTGGCGAGCACCGGGATGTTCTGCTGCTTCAGTTTGTCCACCGCATCCAGGTCGCCCAGGTCAAACTTGGGCATGCCGCAGCAGGCTTCCTTCGGCACGATGTCGATCATCACGCCGTTGTGCTGGAAGACCTTCATGAAATCCTCGCCGATGCTGGGCGTGTTGTAGTTGCCGTAGCAGGTGGCGTACAGGGCGAGCTTGCCGGTGGTGCCGTTCATTGGCACGGGCTCGATCGGCTTGACCATGCCCGCGGCGCGCTTGCGCAGGGTATTGCGGTGGTACTCGGGCACCGGCGCTTCCTGATGCACGCCCAGGGTGCTCTCCAGCACCTTGCGGAAGCCGCTGGACTTGTTGAGTGCATTGACGGTGATGTCGACCAGCGGAATGGTCGCCAGCTTGCTGACACTGTCGGTGTTGGTCAGCAGCTTGTCACGAAACGGGACGCCCTCTTCCTTGAAACGCTGGGCCTTGGCCCGCAGCATCAGGTGTGGAAAGTCCACGTTCCACTCATGGGGCGGCACGTAGGGGCACTTGGTCATGTAGCAGAGGTCGCACATGTAGCACTGGTCGACCACCTTGATGTAGTCGGCCTTGTCGACGCCGTCGACTTCCATGGTCTCCGACTCATCCACCAGGTCGAACAGGGTCGGGAAGGAGTCACACAGGCTCACACAGCGACGACAGCCGTGGCAGATGTCATAGACTCTTTCCAGCTCCTGCTCCAGGTCCTGCTTGTCCCAGAACTGGTCGCTCTTCCATTCAATGGGGTGACGTGTGGGGGCTTCCAGACTGCCTTCGCGCACGGGCATGCTTGACTCCGCTGGGATGCGGCGGGCCGACGCTTAGCGCCGCCCGCAGCAAGGGATAGGGGATGGCGGGTCGGCACACACCGGCCCGCCCTGGTGTCGCGTGATTCGCTGAATCAGTCGTCGAGGTTATCCAGCGCTTTCTGGAAGCGGTTGGCATGGCTGCGTTCAGCCTTGGCCAGGGTTTCCATCCAGTCGGCGATTTCGTCAAAACCCTCATCGCGAGCGGTCTTGGCCATGCCCGGGTACATATCGGTGTACTCGTGGGTTTCGCCGGCGATGGCCGCCTTCAGGTTGTCAGAGGTGCCGCCGATCGGCAGGCCGGTAGCGGGATCGCCGACTTCTTCCAGGTACTCCAGGTGACCGTGGGCGTGACCGGTCTCACCTTCGGCGGTGGAGCGGAACACTGCTGCGACGTCGTTGTAACCTTCCACGTCGGCCTTGGCTGCGAAGTACAGGTAGCGACGGTTTGCCTGGGATTCGCCGGCAAAGGCGTCTTTGAGGTTCTGTTCGGTTTGGCTGCCTTTCAAGGACATAGTGGTCTCCTGTCGAAACGTGACGATATGACTCGGGTCCGCAGGGCCCGGGTCGAGAATGCTGCAGTGAGCGTGTTGCCTGGCCCGCTTTGTTAGCTACGGAGGCGGCAAAACGCTGTATCACAGCGCTGGTAAAAAAGCCTAGCCCCTGTGGGGCTATTCGTATAATCCAAATTTTGCGAAAGCTTGATCGGAATAATCGATAGGCTGATACTGCTTTCGATTCCTTAGCTAGAGCGTAACACGTGACACGACAGCCGACCTTGAAGCAGCTCAAGTACCTGTGCGCAGTCGCCGAGCATGGCCATTTTGGCAATGCTGCCAAAGCCTGCCACGTCTCCCAGTCCACCCTCAGCGCTGGCATTCTGGAGCTGGAGGAAGCGCTCGGCGCCTCACTGGTAGAACGCAATAATCGCCAGGTGATTCTGACCGGCCTGGGCAGTGACGTGGTGCAACGGGCCCAATCGATCCTGCTGGATGTGGAAGACCTGATGGCCCTGTGTGACGCATCCAGTGCGCCGTTCTCCGGCAAGATGCGCCTGGGGGTGATCCCCACCGTCGCGCCCTACATCCTGCCATCGCTGCTCAAGCGCCTGCGCAAAGAGCACCCGGATTTCCAGCTTTACATCCGCGAGGACCTCAGCGGCCATCTGGTCGACGGCCTGCAACACGGTGAACTGGACGTGCTGCTGCTGGCGCTGCCCTTTCCGGCGGAAAAAGTGGAGACCATGCACCTGTTCGAGGATGCCTTCGTGTTCGCCTGCCCCAGCAGCCACCAGCTGGCTGTAGAGGGCGAACTCAGCACCACGGAGCTGCGCAGCCAGGAGCTGCTGTTGCTGGAAGATGGCCACTGCCTGCGCGACCACGCCCTGGAAGCCTGCAAGCTGAAGGAAACCGAAATCGATATTCCCTATCAGGCCACCAGCCTCAACACCATTGTGCAAATGGTGGCCAATGGCATCGGCGTGACCCTGCTGCCGCAGATGGCGTTGGATGCGCGCATCCTGTCGGGTACCGAGGTCTGCACGCGCAGCTTCAAGGAACAGAACGTGGCCCGCAGCATCGGCCTGATGTGGCGCAAGAAAACGCCGCGCCGCGCCGAGTTCACGCTGCTGGGCAAGTTTATTGCCGAGCAATACAGCGCGGCCAAGGCGGCCTGAGCGGCGCTGCCCCGTGTGCTGGGAAGGGAAGGGCGGCTTCGTATTAATCGCCGTTTACCCTGTGCGACACTTTTCACCGCGGCGCTTTCCGCGCCCAATCACGACTTGAACTCATCAAGGAAAACACTATGAAAATCCGCGCTCTTGCGTTGCTGGTGGTATGGCTGTGTGCAATTCAGGCCCAGGCCGATGTGATGGTCATGCAGAATGGTTCCCGGATTGTCGGCACCCTGGTCAGTGCCGGCGATGGCACCATCAAGTTCGAGACCCCCTGGGGTGGGACCCTGGAGGTGGCTTCCGCCAACGTGGTGTCGGTGGAGACCGATGCGGTCACCACGGTGATGATGGCGGACGGAGAGATCTACCGCGACAAGCGGCTGTTGGCCACCCAGGAGAACATTACCATTGAGCGCGAGGGGCAGGCGCCGCGGACCTATCCCGTCACCGATATTTCAATGGTGAACCCGGACCCCTGGCTACTCGGTGAGGGCTGGAACTTTTTCGGACGGGTCACGGGCGCCTTCCAGGCTGAACGAGGCAACTCCGAGACCGATGAAATTGACCTTGGCTACCAGCTGACGGTGCGAGACCTTAAAAACCGTTTCTCCTTCCGCGGCCTGGCCGAGTTCGATGAAGCCAACGGTGAGCGGATCACCGAGAACTGGGCGCTGCGCAACAAGTACGACCGCTTTTACAGTGATGATCCGGACAACTACTACGGCGCCAAGCTGCGGCTGGAGTATGACAAGTTTGCAGACCTGGACCTGCGGACCCTGGTTGGCCCCCATATTGGCCGCGAGTTGTTCGACACCTCGCGCCTGGAGCTACGCGGCGAGTTCGGCATCGTCTATGTGGACGAACAGTTCGATGTGGCGGAGGACAATGACTACTACGGCAGCCTGATCGAATTTGAGGCTGAGAGCGATATCCTCGGTTTTGGCACCACGCTCTACCTGTTCCACGATACCACGATCAATTTCGACTCCTGGGATGAGCCGCTCTCCAATACCACCCTCGGTCTGCGTATGCCGCTGATCTTTGGTTTCGAGACTGCTTTCGAGGCGCGCTACGAGTACAACGGCAGCGCACCCGACGAGGTGGATACCACCGACGAAACCTATACCTTCTCGATTGGCTATGCCTGGTAAGAGCTACGCCTGGTAAGAGCGCGCTGGTCTAGGCCGCGTTGCTGGCCCGGACGGTGGCGGCGAGCTGCTCCAGCAGGGGCAAGGTGTCATCGAAGGCCAGGCAGGCATCGGTGATGCTCTGGCCATAGACCTCGGCCTTGCCGTCCACCACCGGCTGGTTGCCGGCTACCAGGTGGGATTCCATCATCACCCCGCGGATCGACTGCTCGCCGGCAGCGATCTGCTCGGACAATGACGCTATCACCTCGGCCTGGCGCGCCGGGTCCTTGCGGCTATTGCCGTGACTGCAATCGACAATAATGGAAGGCGCCAAACTCTGCTCGAGCAGGGCTGCTTTGGCCTGTCCGATGAACTCCGGGCCGTAGTTGGGCCCGGTGTCGCCACCGCCTCTCAGGATCAGGTAGCTGTGCGGGTTGCCCGTTGACTGCAGGATGGCGGGCATACCCTCCTTGGTTAAAGACGGGAACCAGTGGGGATGCCCGGCGGAGCGGATCGCATCGATAGCCACGTTGATCGCGCCGGACGTGGCGTTCTTGAAGCCCACCGGCATCGACAGGCCCGAGGCCAGCTCCCGGTGCACCTGGCTTTCCACGGTGCGGGCGCCGATGGCGCCAAAACTCACCAGCTCGGCGTAGTACTGGCCCAGGGTGGTATCCAGGAATTCGGTGGCGGCGGGCAGGCCCAGCTCCGCCACGTCCAGCAGCGCCTGGCGCGCCAGGTGCAGCCCCTTGTTGATGTGGAAGCTGCCGTCCAGGTCGGGATCGTTGATCAGGCCCTTCCAGCCGACAATAGTGCGCGGCTTCTCAAAATACACCCGCAGCACCGGGTAGATGGCATCGGTCAGGCCGTCGCTGCCTGCCTTCAGGCGCCGGGCAAAATCCATCAGTGCGGCCGGATCGTGTACCGAGCAGGGTCCGACGATCACCAGCACGCGGGGGTCCGCCCCGCTGAGGATACGCTCGATGGTCTGCCGTGCCTGCTGCACAAACTGGGCGGATCCGTCGGGCAGCGGCAGTTCATCCGCCAGCACAGCGGGGCTGATCAACGGCTGGGATTTGCCAATCCGCAGGTCGTCGGTACGCGGTTCCATGGGGTGTTCTCAGGAAAACGGGCCAGCATTCTGTCCCAGCGCAATGCCGGGCGCAAGTGAGGTGGCGCCCGGCATTGGCCGCCGCTATAGTGAATGCAAATTTCACAAACCGAGACCAACGCCATGCGTACTCTGATCGCCCTGCTTGTGGTGCTGGCACTGCCAGTGTCAGCCGACGATGATGAAAACCGAATCCCGCGATCCGGCTTCCTGGACGATGCGGCCTATGACCGTCTTGAGCTGGTCACCATTCCCAATGACGAGGCCGCGCGGCGCTGGCTGGGGCCCAAACTCAACTTCGCCAACTACAAGACAGTTTTGGTCGACCCCGTGGTGATCTACCCCGAGCCCGAAGCCGGCGAACAGGTCAGCGTGGAAACCCTGGAAGCCATCAGTGAATACAGCACCACGCTGCTGCGCGACAAGCTGGGGGCGGTGTTGACCCTGTCCGAAGAGCCCGGCCCGGAAGTCCTCCGGGTTCGCGGCGCGCTGACCGGTGTGTCAGTCACAACCGAAGGCATGAAGCCCTATGAAATTGTGCCGGTGGCGGCCGTGCTGGGTGGCTTCAAGGCGCTGACCGGCAAGCGCGATCGGGACGTTTGGGTGTTCTTCGAGATGCGTTTTGAAGACAGCGTAAGTGGCGAACTGGTCGGCGCCAGCTTCCGCAGCGTCAAAGGTGAGCAGCTCAAAGGCAAGAAAGACCAGCTCAGCCTTGAGGATATGAAGGAAAGCCTGGACACCGTGACCGATGACGGCAGCGATGCCTTCGACCAGACCCTCAAGGCCAATAGCCAGTAAACGCCGCTCCGGGCTCAGGCAGATTCAGTGCGGCGCTCAGTCAGCGCCGCCTGTATTTCCCGTAATCGCGCTTCACTCAGCGAGACCTTGAAGCTGAAGTAGAGCGCCACCAGCAGCGGCGCCAGTATCCCCGCGGCTGTATATACCGCAAACGCATCCAGCGTCGGCTGTTCTATCGTGCCCGGCGCCATCCCCCGCTGCAGTCCGACCAGGTCCAGCACCATCCCGCCGTACAGCGGTCCCAGGGCCGTGGCCAGCTTCTGGGCAAACAGGGAGGCGGCGAACAGGGCGCCCTCCTGGCGACGCCCGTGCATCAGGTCATTCTCATCGGCGATGTCCGCCACCAGGGACTGGCTGGCGATGCCGCGCAGAATAAAGAAGAACATCCACAGCAGCATCTGCAGGAACAGGCTCCAGAACACCGCCGGATGCCCGTTCTCCGGCAACAGGCCTGCCAACCGTGCGGCGTAGGGCCAGACACCGTCGATGATCATCAGCGCGCAGGTCAGCCGCAGGATAGTGTGTTTGGCCACCCGGCTGCCCAGCCAGTGGATGGCAAACATGGCGCCGGATACACCCAGCAGGGAGGGAATGGCGAGAATCAGCGCTATGTCCCGGGAAGACAGCTCCCAGAAATAGATGGATGCCAGCATGTGGGTGGCGATCAATACGCCGTAGGACACGCTGGCCGCCACGTCGAAGGCCAGCAGCTGGCGGAAGTTGCTGATCTTCAGGGTGGCGAAGAAGTCGGCCAGGAACTGGCCCAGCCCGGGCATGTCGCTGGCTCCGGCAGCGCGGTTGTCCTGGCCCACATGCCGGGTAGACCAGACAGTGATCAGGCCGACCATCCAGGTGGCGATGCAGGACAGCACGCCATAGACCGGGTAGTTGCCGCGTTCGAAGCGGCCGTCCACCTCGCCGTACTGGTCAAACAGCAGTACCAGGGCCAGCGCGGGAATCAGCACCGTAAACAGGAACACAAAAAACATGCGGGCGCCGAGTATGCTGCTGCGCTCCCGGTAGTCGCTGGTCATCTCGGCGGACAGGGCCAGGTGCGGGATGGCAAACACCGACAGAGTGGTGCGAATCCAGATTGACCAGAATGCCAGCCACAGGCTGAGCAGGGTCTGGCTTTCCACCACTCTGTCGGGTACCAGGAACAGGCCGACAAAGCCCACGCCCATGGGCAGGGTGCCAGCCACCATGAACGGGTGCCGCCGGCCCCAGCGGCTGTTGAGGCGGTCGGACCAGGCGCCGATCACCGGGTCGGAGATCGAGTCGAACACCACGGCCACCGCCAGGGCCACGCCGGCGGCGGTGCCGCTCAGTCCGAGTACCTGGGTGTAGAACAGCAGAACAAAGGCACTATAGGCGGCCTCCTTGATGGAGAACATCGCCCCGCCCAGGCCATAGCCCAGGCGCGTGCCGAAGCTGATCATGCGCTGACCGAGACCACCTCGACGGGTACGCCGTTGACCGCGGCATTGCCGGACAGGGCGTCCAGCGCCAGTTCATCGGTAATGTCGTTTACGCTGACCCCGGCGTGGGCCGCCGCGGTTTCCAGTCGCACCCCGCTGCGGTCGTGGCCGTAGCCGTGGGGCATGCTGACCACCCCGGGCATGATGTCCTCGGTGGCCTCCACCGGCAGGGTGACGACGCCGGCTCGGGAGCGCACGCTGACCTCATCGGCATTGCCAATACCGCGTGCGGCCATATCCCGGGGGTGCATCATCAGCGTACAGCGCGGTTTGCCCTTCACCAGCCGGCGGTAGTTGTGCATCCAGGAGTTGTTGGAACGCACGTGGCGGCGGCCGATCAGCAACAGGCTGCCGCTGTCCCCCTGCATGCCCTGGCGCAGGCGCTCGATGTCCGCCAGCGGCTCAGGGGTATCGCAGTGAATCATCTTGTCGGCGGTGAACAGCCGTTCCGGCAACTGCGGCTTGAGCGGACCCAGGTCGACCCCGGAGGGCTTGTCCTGCAGGGTGGCGAGGTCGAGCTCGTAGGGCCCGGCCTGCAGAGCCATGTCGATCAGCTCCCGTGGCGCCGGCGTCGGGCGTGACTCCTTGTCGGTGTATGCCGCGAAGCGGCGCCCCAGCTCGTTGAAGATTTCCCAGTCGTGCAGCGCATCCTCGGGCTTGTCGAACACCGGCTCGTTGATGCGAGCCGTGTTGCGGATCGCGTTGACGTGGAAGCCGATGTCATAGTGATCGTGCTCCAGCGGCGAGGTCGGCGGCAGGATGATATCGGCGTGGCGGGTGGTCTCGTTGATAAACGGGTCCAGCGAGACCATGAACTCCAGGCCGTCCAGTGCCTCGTCCAGCTGCCGGCCGTTGGGGGTGGACAGCACCGGGTTGCCGGCGCCGGTGAACAGGGCGCGAATCTGGTCCTCCCCGGGCGTAGTAATCTCCTCCGCCAGGGCGGCGGCGGGGATCTCCCGGTCGAATTCCGGCAGCCCACGCACCCGGCTGTGGTGGCGGCCGAAGCCACCACGGCCGGTGTTGGCGACGTTGTCGAAGGCGGGCAGTGCGAACAGCATGCCGCCCTCCCGGTCCAGGTTACCGGTGGCGATATTGATAATCTGGATTAGCCACTGGCAGAGCCCGCCAAACGCCTGGGTAGACACGCCCATGCGGCCGTAGCAGATGCCGGCACCGGCGGCGGCCAGCTCCCTGGCAATGCCGCGGATGGTTTCGGCTTCCAGCCCGCAGAAGCCCGCCACCGCCTCGGGCGTAAAATCGCTGCAGGCTTCGGCAACGCTGTCGAGGCCACTGACCATATCTGCCAGTTTGCCGGGATTGGCGAGGTTCTCGGCGAACAAAGTGTTCAACAGCGCCAGCAGCAGGGCGGCGTCGGTACCGGGACGGATGAAGTGATGTTCGCTGGCCAGTTCTGCAGTTTCCGTGCGGCGTGGGTCGATCACTACCAGCTTGCCGCCGCGCTTTTTCAGGTCCTTGATGCGTCGCCGCACGTCGGGCACGGTCCAGATGCTGCCGTTGCTGGCAATGGGGTTGGCCCCCAGCATCAGGAAGTACTCGGTGCGGTCGATATCCGGGATCGGGAACATCAGCTTGTGGCCGAACAGCCAGATGCCCACCAGGTGGTGAGGTAGCTGGTCCACTGAGGTGGCCGAGAAACGGTTGTTGGTGCGGATATGGGCGAACAGGGCGGACTGGTGAGTCATCATGCCGTAGTTGTGCACCGATGGGTTGCCCATGTACACGCCGATAGCATTGACGCCGTTGCGCTCGTGCACTTCGGCCAGTCGCCGCGCGGTGGTGTCCAGGGCTTCTTCCCAGCTGATGGTGTGCCAGTCGACGCTGCCGTCCTCGGCCACCACTTTCTTGACCGGGGCGCGCAGCCGGTCCGGGTCTTCATGCAGGTCCTTGAGCGCCACCGCCTTGGGGCAGATATGGCCGCGGGACAGGGGGTCGTTTTCATCGCCGCGGATATCGACAATCTCGCCATCCTCGACTTCGATCTTCAATCCGCAGATGGCCTCGCACAGGTGGCAGGCGCGGTAGTGTGTGGTCATGCGGCAGTCCTCAGGCCCTGTACCAGGGCTGTGCATTCAGCGCGCTCCAGGAAGCGCGGCACCGGGTAGCCTGCGCCTTCCTTGAGCGCGGCGCTGACAATGTCTTCGATGTGTTCGTCCTTGATCACGTCGGTGGTGCGGGGAATGCCGATCTCTTCGTTCAGCGCCCAGATGCGGTCGATGAACTTGCGCACCAGCTCGTCCCGGGGTTCGGTCTCATCGCCCAGCTCGCAGTACACCGCCAGCTCCGCCAGCCGCTCGCCGGCGCTGTCTTTCATCAGTTCCAGCACATGGGGCAGCACCATAGCGTTGGCCAGACCGTGAGGTACACCGTAGTGGCCGCCCAATTGGTGGGAGACCGCGTGCACATAACCTACCAGGCAGGTGGTGAAGGCCAGGCCGGCGTAGTAGGAGGCCAGCGCCATGGATTCCCGCGCTGCGATGTCCTCGCCGTTGGCGCAGGCCCGCTCCAGGTTGTTGAGTACCAGCCGCGTGGCCGAGCGCCCGAACTGCAGGCACTCCGGGGTGTCCCAGGTATTGATGTAGGACTCCACCGCATGGGTCAGCGCGTCCATGCCGGTCGCCGCGGTGATCTGCGGTGGCAGGCCTTTCATGATGTTCGGGTCCAGGGCCGCGGCGGAAGGGATGACCTTGGGATCGGCAACCATAAGTTTCTCGTGGGTCTCGTCATCGGAGATCACCGCCACAATGGTCACCTCGGAGCCGGTGCCCGCCGTAGTGGGCACCGCAAACAGCGGCAGAGAGGGTAGCTTGCCTTTCTTGAGGCCGACGCAGTCCAGGGCCTTCAGGCCGTTGGCGGCAGCCAGTGCCATCACCTTGGCGGCGTCTATGGAGCTGCCGCCGCCGATGGCCAGCACACCGTCACAGGCTTCGCGCTTCAGTACCTCGATGCCGGCATCGACCACGCTCACCGTGGGGTCGGGCTTGACCCCGTCGTAAATAGCGGTGGCCACCCCTTTGGCGCTGAGTCGGGCGATGGCCTGCTGGGGAATGCCAATGTCCATCAGCGGTTTGTCGGTGACTACCAGGATTTTTTTCAGGCCCACGTGTGAGATGCTCTCACACAGGTCCAGCGCTGCATCCTTGCCGACGAACACGGCAGGGCGCGGCTTGGGCTCCATGACAATGCCTTTCTTGAGGGCCAGCATGGCCTTGTAGCCCAGTTCCTTGATGAATCCCGGCATGAATACCTCCTTAAACTCCAGCACTTATCAGTGTTATCGCAGCAAGCGGACGGGCAGTCTCGCAGTCCCGATCTAATATGTAAATGTTGAACACCCAGGAGCACAGTGAATGAAGACAGCAGTTGTTATTGGTGTGGGCCCCCTTCAGGGCCTGGGCGCAGAGTTGTGTCGCGCCGCCGCGGGCCAGGGCCTGCACGTGGTAGTGGCCGGCCGCTCGGCGGACAAACTCGCCGCCGTGGTAGCGGCCATCGAAGGCGCGGGTGGGGCGGCCAGCGCCGTCACCTGTGACACCACCGACGAAGCCCAGGTTGTCAACCTGCTGGAGGCGGCCGAGGCCATCGCCCCGGTGGACCTCGCCATCTACAACGCCGGCAACAACATGCCCAGCAACTTCCTGGAGACCAGCGTCGAACATTTCGAGAAGTGTTACCGGGTGGGCCTGCTGGGGGGCTTCCTGTTTTCCCGTGAAGCCCTGCGCCACATGGCGCCGCGCGGTGAGGGCTGCCTGCTGTTCACCGGCGCCAGCGCCTCCATGCGCGGCAAGCCCGGCTTTGCAGCCTTTACTGCCGCCAAGGGCGGCTTGCGCAACCTGGCGCAGAGCCTGGCGCGGGAGTTCAACCCGCAGGGGGTGCACGTCGGGCATGTCGTGGTCGACGGCGGTATCTACGGCGAGAAAATCGAGAAGAACTTCCCGGAGTTCTACGAGCATGCCGGCGCGGAAGGCCTGATCGGCCTGACCGGTATCGCCCAGGCCTTTATGTATCTGTATCAGCAGCCGCGCAATGCCTGGAGCCACGAGTTGGACCTGCGCACTCATCGGGAGAATTTCTGAGACGAGGTCGCGGGGCCGCTTTCCATGCTCCGGGGTGCTCGCTATCCTGTAGCGCAGAACAACAAGCCAAACTACCGGGGAATCCGCTTGTCCAGATCCTTGCCGCCCGCGGCGCTGTTACTTCTGGCGCTGCTGGCAGTGCTGCTTGCCGCCTGCAGTGAAGACGCGCCCGTCGAGGAAGCAGTGCGCGTCGTGTTCGTTGATGTGGAACAGCGCGACGTGACCATCTACGCGAACTACGTGGGGCGCACCGAGGCCTCCCAACGGGTGGAGGTTAACGCCCGGGTAGACGGCTTCCTGGAGGCGATTGCCTTCGTCGAGGGCAGTACCGTGGCAGAGGGTACGACGCTTTATCGCATCGACCCCAGGCCCTACCAGGCCAATGTCGACCGCCTGCAGGCGGTGCTCAGCAGTCGCCAGGCCCAGTTGGAGAAATTCCGCCGCGATGCCGCCCGCATCGGCCCCCTGTTTGAGGAAGACGCCGCCAGCCAGCTCGACTTTGACGAGGCGGTGAGCGCGGTGGAAACCGGTGAAGCGGCGGTGCGTGAGGCCCGCGCCGAACTGGAGCGGGCCCAACTGGAGCTGGACTACACCGAGATCCAGGCGCCGATCGGCGGGGTTATCGGCGCCTCGGTGGTCGATGTCGGCGCCCTCATCCGGGCCGGGTCCAGTGAACCGCTGACCACCGTCAGCAGCATTGATCCGATTTTCGTCAACTACGCCATGTCGGCGCTGGATTACCTCAACGCCCGCCGCCGGGTGCGCAGCTACTGGGAACAGCGGCGCCAGGAAATCGAAGGCAAGGCCCTCGAAGGTGAAGTATCGATTACCCTGCCGGATGACACCGTCTACCGCTACCAGGGCCGCGTCGGTTTTACCGACCCGCAGGTGAATCCGGAAACCGGCACCTTTGCGGTGCGGGCCATCGTCCCCAACCCCGACAAGGAGCTGCTGCCGGGGCAATACACCCGGGTGCGCATGCCTCTGGAAGTGCGTCGCGATGCCCTGCTGATCCCCGAGGAGAGCATCATCATCGAGCAGGGTGGTGTCTACGTAAAAGTGATTCTCCCCAACAACCGGGTGGAACAGCGGCTGATCTTCACCGGCGCCACTATCGAGGGCAAGCTGATTGTCGAACGTGGCCTGGTGGCCGGCGAGCGCATCATTGTGCACGGCATCAACAAGGTGTATCACGGCTCCCTGGCCGACCCGGTGACCCTGGCGGATTACGAGGCGGAGCTGGAAGCCGAGAAGAATGCCCAGGTCAACCTGGAAACGGTGATCGACGAGGTGCGTGAAGAGGTGCAGCAGGCCGCCGACGACACCGACAGCGTTGAAGAGGCGCCGGGCACGCCGCCGTGATCTCCCGTTTCTGTATCGACCGGCCCATATTCGCGATGGTGATTTCCATCGTCATTGTGCTGGTGGGTACCCTCTCGGTGCTGTCACTGCCCATCGACCAGTATCCCGATATCACGCCCCCCGCGGTCAGTGTCAGCGCCACCTTTCCCGGCGCCACCGCCCGCAGCGTCGCCGAGTCGGTGTCCGCCCCGATTGAGAAGCAGCTCAACGGGGTGCCCAATATGGATTTCATCACCTCTACCTCAAAGAACAATGGTGGTGCGCTGGTGACCGTCACCTTTCAGGTGGGCACCAATGTGGACCTGGCGGCAGTCGACGTGCAAAACGAGGTGAAGCTGGCGGAGGCGGACCTGCCGGTGGATGTAATGCAGGAAGGGGTGTCGGTGGAAAAGCTGGCCAACGTCGAGCTGATGAAAATCGCCATCCGCTCCGATGACCCCAAATTCGACGAGATCTACCTGTCGAACTACATGAGCATCAATATCAACGACGAGATGAAGCGGGTGCCGGGCGTCGGGCGCACCCGCAACAACGGCGCCCGGCGCTATTCCATGCGCATCTGGCTGAAACCCGATCGCCTCACCGCCTACGGGCTGACCACCTCTGATGTGATGAATGCGGTGCGCGAGCAGAACGTCGCCACGGCGGCCGGCGTCATCGGCGGCCAGCCCACCAGCGGCGACGTCAAACTCACCTACCCGGTGTCCGCGGAAGGCCGGCTGGAAACAGCGGAGGAGTTCGGCGAGATTATCGTGCGTGCCGACCCCGACGGCTCCATGGTACGGGTGCGCGACGTG
>JANQIO010000196.1 GCA_028282105.1 Halieaceae bacterium
TTTCAAAAAACTCTACCGATTCGCGGGCGCCATGATTGACCGCCAATACCTGCAGCCGGCCGTCGCTGCGCCGCAGACCATGGATGCCATGCAACAAAACCTCATCTGCGCTGGGCGCCGGGCAGCCGGTCTCCCCCCAGCCGGGCTGCGCCTGGCTGGCGCCGGGCGGGTACAGGGGTCTTACGCTGTCGTCGCGGGTATCCAGCAGCGACAGGCCCAGGCCTTCGTGCATCTGGCTGAACACCAGGAAACGGCCACCGGGCAGCACTTCGATATCTTCCGGCGCCACCAGCCCGCAGATGGAGCTGATTCCATCTACCGGGTCACAGCTATCCGCCGGCGCATCGGCCCGGGCCAGCGCCGCCAGCGCCAGTGCCAGCGCGGGAAACAACAGCTTCACTGGGCCCAGCCACCGGAGAACGGAATTGCCTGTCCCACAAAGAAGTCAGACTCGTTGGAGGCCAGAAACACAGCCAGCGCCGCGTCTTCCTCAGGGCGCGCCAGGCGGCCTGCCGGCACTTCCGCCAACAACTGCTTGAAGGCGTCGGTCTGCTGGAATGCCTCGGAAAAATACTCAGGGTTTTCCACGAAATGCTGTGCTATCAGGTTGATCTGCACGTTGAAGCGCGCCGCCTCTACACCCACGCTGCGCACGTAGCCCACCTGGGCGCTGCGCGCGGCGCTATAGGGGGCGGTACCGGGTGCCGCCTTCAAGCCGGTTGCACTGCCCACTACGATAATCTTGCCGGCGCGGCGCTCCATCATGGCGGGGAGTGCCGCCCGCACCAGTCGGTGCAGTGGATGCACCATGACATCGAACAGGCGATTCCAGCGCTCATCCGACACCTTGACCGCGTAGGCCGCATCGGAAGGCGCCGCCAGGTTGGCTACCAGTACATCGATCTCGCCCGCATTGGCGACCGCCTCAGCCGCCGCCTCCGGCAGCGTGAGGTCGCTGCGGTCCTCAATGACCTCAGCGCCCTCAGCGCGAAACGCCGCACTGAAAGTGGGCCCCATGAAATCATCTGCCTGGGTGATCAGAATACGCTTGCCGCCTAGCCGTCCTGCCATTGTTATTCTCCTTACGAGGCCGGCTTAGTGTAGCAAGGGCACTGCAGGCCCGGTAAAGGGTGGTCTAGAGCGGCAGCCTTATTCCCAGTAGAATCGGTGGGCTATGGAGAATTCACCCGCCCTGGTCGACCGCTTCGGCCGCACTGTTGACTACATCCGCCTGTCGGTCACAGACCGCTGCGATTTCCGCTGCGTGTACTGTATGGCTGAGGATATGACCTTTGTGCCCCGCGCTGAAGTGCTCACCCTGGAGGAGTTGTACCGGGTGGGCGCCGCCTTTGCCGCCCTCGGCGTGAAGAAGATTCGCCTCACCGGCGGTGAACCGCTGGTGCGTCACAACGTGATGCACCTGGTGGAACAGCTGGGCGCTATCGAAAGCCTCCGGGAACTTGTGATTACCACCAACGGTTCCCAGCTCGACCGCTACGCCGAGCCGCTGCGGGCGGCGGGCGTCAGGCGCATCAACATCAGCCTGGACAGCCTGGACCCGGAGAAATTCCGCCGCATCACCCGCACCGGCGACCTCAATCAGGTGCTCACCGGCATCGACGCAGCCCGGGCGGCGGGCTTCGAAAAGATCAAGCTCAACGCCGTGATCATGAAGGGCCGCAACGAGGAAGAGATTCTTGACCTGGTGGACTTTGCCCTGGACCGCGGCCTGGATATTTCCTTTATCGAGGAAATGCCGCTGGGCCTGATCGACGACCACGACCGGGCACTGACCTTCTGCTCCAGCGACGAGACGCGGGAGATAATCAGCACCCGCTACCAGCTCACCGCCACCACCGAGCAAACCGGTGGGCCGTCGCGCTACTGGGCGGTCACCGGCAGCGACAGCCGGGTCGGCTTCATCTCCCCCCACAGCCACAACTTCTGCCACCTCTGTAACCGGGTACGTGTCACCGTGGAAGGTCGCCTGCTGCTGTGCCTGGGTAACGAGCACAGCATGGACCTGCGCGCCCTGCTACGAGATCCGGCCATCGACGATGCCGCGCTGCAGCAGGCCATCATTGCCGCCATGGACCTTAAACCCGAAAAGCACCATTTCGACCTGGACGCCGAAACCGACATCGTCCGCTTCATGAATACCACTGGAGGCTAGTCCCTCCCGCCGCAAGGAAACCCCATGAACCGTGTACTCGCGCACCTGGGCAGCCGCTATCCGATTATGCAGTCGCCCATGGGCTGGATCGCCCGTTCCCAGCTCGCCTCCGCCGTCTGCAATGCCGGCGGGTTCGGCATTATCGAGACCTCCTCCGGAGAAACAGAAAACTGCCAGCGGGAAATCCGCGCCATGGCGGAGCTGACCGAGCAGCCCTTTGGCGTCAACCTGCCACTGCTGTTCCTGCGTGATGACAGCATGGTGCGCTTCGTGGTTGAACACGGCGTCAAGTTTGTGACCACCTCCGCAGGCAACCCGGCCAAGTTTATCGGCATGCTCAAGGACGCTGACATCACCGTCTATCACTCGGTGGCCACCCTCAAAAGCGC
>JANQIO010000222.1 GCA_028282105.1 Halieaceae bacterium
TGCTGTCACGACTGAGAAATACGGATTGATGCCATGAGTGATCGTCTCGCCAATGATTTCCAGTTTATCGACGTGGGCCGCCGCGACCCGGACAAGAAGCCGATGCAGGCGCGCAAGACCGAGTATGTGGAGATCTACGAGGAATACACCGACAACCAGGTGGCGAGCCAGGCGCATCGCTGCCTGGAGTGCGGCAACCCCTACTGCGAGTGGAAGTGCCCGGTCCACAACTTCATCCCCAACTGGCTGAAGCTGATCGCCGAGGGCAATCTCTTCGAGGCAGCCGAGCTGTCGCACCAGACCAATACCCTGCCGGAAGTTTGCGGCCGTATCTGCCCCCAGGACCGGCTCTGTGAAGGCGCCTGCACCCTGGAAGACGGCTTCGGCGCGGTCACCATCGGCTCCACCGAGAAGTATATTACCGATACCGCACTGGCCATGGGCTGGCGTCCGGATCTCTCAGATGTGGAGCCCACCGACAAGAAGGTGGCGATTATCGGCGCCGGCCCGGCCGGACTCGGCTGCGCCGATATTCTGGTACGCGCCGGGGTAAAGCCGGTGTTGTTCGACCGCTACCCGGAGATTGGCGGCTTGCTGACCTTCGGCATTCCGGAGTTCAAGCTGGAGAAGTCGGTGATGACCCGGCGCCGGGGCATCTTCGAGGAGATGGGCATGGAGTTCCGCCTCAACACGGAGGTAGGTCGCGATGTCAGCCCGGCACATCTGCTGGAGGAATACGATGCCGTGTTCCTTGGCATGGGCACATACAAATACATGCAGGGCAACTTCCCCGGCGAGGACATGGCGGGCGTCTATGAGGCGCTGCCCTACCTGGTGGGCAACGTAAACCACAACATGGGCTTTGAGCAGCCGGACGATGCCTTCGTGCACCTCGCCGGCAAGCGTGTGGTGGTGCTCGGCGGCGGTGACACCGCCATGGACTGCGTGCGCACTGCGGTGCGACAGCAGGCCACCTCGGTGACCTGCGCCTACCGCCGCGATGAAGAGAATATGCCCGGTTCGCGCCGGGAGGTGAAAAACGCCCGCGAGGAAGGCGTGGTGTTCCTGTTCAATCGCCAACCGGTGGAGATTGTCGGCGATGACAACGGCGTCACCGGCGTGAAGGTGGTCGAGACCCGTCTCGGCGAGCCCGATGACAGCGGCCGCCGACGCCCGGAGCCTATCCCCGGCAGCGAGGAGATTCTGCCCGCCGACGCGGTGGTCATCGCCTTCGGCTTCCAACCGGACCCGCCGGCATGGTTCAATGACGTCGATGTACAAACCAACGAGTGGGACGGCGTGATCGCCCCCGAAGAACAGACCTTTAAATTCCAGACCACCAACCCCAAAGTGTTCGCCGGCGGCGACATGGTGCGCGGCTCCGACCTGGTGGTCACCGCCATCTGGGAAGGCCGCCAGGCCGGTGAAGGGATTCTCGACTATCTGGATGTCTGATGACTGAACTGAAGAACGATCGTTTCCTGCGGGCGCTGATGCGGGAACCCGTTGACCGCACCCCCATGTGGATGATGCGCCAGGCGGGGCGCTACCTGCCGGAATATCGAGCCACCCGCGAGCAGGCGGGATCCTTCCTGGACCTGTGCATGAACGCGGAACTGGCCTGCGAGGTGACGCTGCAGCCCCTGCGTCGCTACCCGATGGATGCCGCGATCCTGTTCTCCGATATCCTCACCATTCCCGACGCCATGGGCCTGGGCCTGCATTTCGTGGAAGGCGAGGGCCCGCGCTTTCACAAGCCGGTGCGCAGCGAGGCGGAGATTGCCGCCCTCAAGGTGGTGGATGCTCGCACAGACCTCGACTACGTGGTCAGGGCCGTGAGCACCATTCGCGAGGCGCTGGCCGGCAGCGTGCCGCTGATCGGTTTTTCCGGCAGCCCCTGGACGCTGGCCACCTACATGATTGAAGGCGGCAGCTCGCGCGACTTTGCCCGCGCCAAGACCATGGCCTTTAACCAGCCGGAGTTGATGCACCAACTGCTGGGTGTGCTGGCGGATTCGGTGGCAGACTATCTCAATGCTCAGATCGAAGCCGGCGCCCAGGCTGTGCAGATTTTCGATACCTGGGGCGGCGCCCTGGGTGACCAGGCCTACCTGGAGTTTTCCCTGGCCTATATGAAGCGCGCCATGGACCAGCTCATCCGCGAGTCGGAAGGCCGCAAGGTGCCGGTGATCCTGTTCACCAAGAACGGCGGCCAGTGGCTGGAGGCGATGGCCGACACCGGCGCCGACTGCCTGGGCCTGGACTGGACAACGGATATCGGCGCTGCCCGTAGCCGGGTGGGTGACCGGGTGGCGTTGCAGGGGAATATGGACCCGTCATGGCTGCGGGCAGAGCCCGGGAAGATTCGCGCTGAGGTGGATCGCATCCTGGCGAGCTTCGGCAGCGGCGAGGGCCACGTGTTCAACCTGGGTCACGGCATCACGCCGGATATCAACCCTGACCACGTCACCGCGTTTGTAGATGCGGTGCAGGAACTCTCACCGCAGTACCACAGCTAGAAAACCGGGTCCTCACCGCACGGGGAACCTCGCAAGATGAGGGACCCTAGATGACGGGGTCCTCACCGCATGGAAATGACTGGTCCATATCCAACGCCGGTGCGTCAGAGGTGGGCCGGCCGACAATCTTGGCCGGCACCCCGGCCACCGTGGTATGGGGCGGCACATCCTGCAGCACGACGCTGCCGGCGCCGACCTTGGCGCCATCACCCACCTTGATGTTACCGAGAATTTTGGCGCCGGCGGCGATCAGCACCCCATCACCCACTTTCGGGTGACGGTCACCTTCTTCCTTACCGGTACCCCCCAGGGTCACCGACTGCAGGATAGAGACGTTGTTGCCGACTACCGCGGTCTCGCCGATTACCACGCTGGTGGCGTGGTCGAGCATGATGCCGCGGCCGATCTTTGCCGCCGGGTGGATGTCGACCTGGAACATGGTCGAAACGCGATTCTGGAAGAACAGTGCCATGGACTCGCGGCCGTCATTCCACAGGCAATTGGCCACGCGGTGCGCCTGCAGGGCGTGGAATCCCTTGAAGTAGATAAAGGGCACGTACAGGGTATTGCAGGCCGAGTCGCGCTCCTCCACAGCGACCAGGTCGGCGCGAATCGCCTCACCGATGGTCTTGCAGGATGAAAACGCATTCTCTATCACTTCCCGCAGCAGCATGGAGGGCGCGGTCTGGCTGTCGAGCATATGCGCCAGGTGAAAGCTGAGCGCGGACTCCAGCTTGCTGTGATTGAGAATGGTCGCGTGCAGGAAGCTGGCGAGGATGGGCTCCTTCGCGACT
>JANQIO010000132.1 GCA_028282105.1 Halieaceae bacterium
CTGGGTCGGGCGAATCACCAGATGGCGGGCGCTGTCCAGGGCAATACCGCCATCCTGAATCACCACCCAGCCCAGGCTCAGCAATTCACCTTCGTCCGGATCCAGTGAGGACATCTCCGCATCCAGGGCCAGGAACTCCACCTCGCGCCAGTCGGCCCGCTTTGACGGCAGTGGTGCGGACCAGAAATCCCGCAGTTGATCGTCGGCGCGGCGCCGCCAACGCCAGCGCGGCAGCTCAACCGAGGCCGGCACGGTAGGACTGGCGCACCGCAGACGGGGCGTCGTCGAGAATCTTGAAGGCGTCGCGCAGTTGCTCGCGGGCGAGCTTCGGCAGATCGTTGGGGTTGAGGAAGTTATCCGGCGTCTCGCCGCGGCCAACCTGGGCCGCCTGGTGCTGGATGCGCAGCTGCTGCATGAAGCGCAGCGCATCGGCGAGGTTGCGGCTGTCACCCATGGCCATGTGCTTGCCGCGGGCCAGCGCCTCGAGGCGCTCGTCGGTATTTACCGCCGCCACCTTGTGGGCCAGGGCATGCAGCCGCGCGGTGTCGGTCGCCAGCAGAATACCGCGCTTCTTCAGGTCCAGGCTGTCGCGGTGCTCGCCGTCCCGGTCCACCACGAAGCGGCGGAAAATCCCCAGTGGCGTTGAGGCGTCCAGGGCGTTGGCGGCCAGCGCCGCCAGGAAGATGCTGTTGCTGGACGCCCGCTCCAGCATATGAGACTGCAGCCGTTCCACCATGGTGGCGTCACCGTGGATGGCGCGCAGGTCGAAGAAGATGGATACCCGCATCACCGCGTCCGGGGTCGGCGAGCGCGTCCACTTGTCCACGTAGCCCAGCCACGTGGACAGCGGCTGGCGCCACTCGTCGTTGCTGGCCATGATGCCGCCGTTACAGTAGTCGTAGCCGCAGGCGTTGAGCCCGTCACAGACCCGGTTCGCCAGCGACTCGAAGTAGGCGGCGTGTTCCTCGCCGTAGTCTTCTGAAAACAGCAGGCCATTGTCCTGGTCGGCGCCCAGCAGTTGCTCCCCGCGGGCCTGGGAGCCGAAGCCCACCCAGCAGTAGCTGACCGGGGCCGGGCCCAGCTCGGCTTCGGCGAGTTGAATCAGTCGCACCGTCACCGCATCGGATATTGCGGTGAGAATGCGCGACACCTGCTGGGCGCGCATGCCGGAACTGACCCACTGCACCATCAGCCTGGGCATGCCCTTGACCAATTCCACCAGGGCGTCCACGCAGTCACTGCGAGAGACATGCTGCACCAGGTAGACCGGGTCATCCTGGCGGGCGAGGATCAGGTCACTGGTGGTGACAATGCCCACCAGCTTGCCGTCTTCCACCACCGGCAGGTGGTGGTAGCCACGCTGGGTCATTAGCAACATGCTGCTGAACAGGGTATCGGTGCCGAGGATGGTTTCCGGGTTGGCGGTCATGATCTCCCCCACCGGGGTGGTGGGGTCGAGGCCCGCCGCTGCGTAACGGGCACGTACATCGCGGTCGGTGACAATGCCCAGCAGCTCCCCGTCCTCGACCACAAAGGCTGACGAAACCCGGCGCTCGGACATCACGGCGGTGGCAACCTGTACGGTTTCCATGGGGCTGACCGTCAGCAGATCGCGCGCCATCACCGTATGGACTTCCCGCATCATGCTGTGGGGCTGCGGCTCATAGCGGGCGGCACGCCGCAGCCGCCGGCTGCGCTGGCCACTGAAGTAGCGGTCCACCGAGCGGTGCTCATTGCGCAGGCGGCGGTACTCGACATCCGGCAGCAGGTAGATCAGCGCGTCTTCGATGACCGTGGCGCTGACCTCGCCCTGCTCGGCATTGAGTCCGTCAATATGGAAGCTCTCGCCTTCACCGAGGCGGTCGAGCAACGCGCCCTCGCCATCGCGGATATCCACGGCACCGCTGCGTAGGATGCGCAAGCCGCCGGGCTGCGCGCCCTGCTCGAAGCGCTCGCCCTGAGGGTGGTAGGTGATCTGCAGGGTAGCCGCCGCCTCGGCCTGCTGCTCGGCATTCAGCTCATTGAACGGTGGCGATGCGCCGAGAAAATCGGCGATCTCAGACAGCTCTGCGGGCAGCGAGTCAGTCATTTGCCCGGGTTGGGTACCGTGTTGTTGCCGGGTTGGGCAAACTGGCTGGACATTTCCCCGTAATAGCGGCTGCCGTCAGCGGCCGCCACCAGGCGGATACGCTCGCCGGCCGCGGGGACAGCGCTGGCGGGATGGCGCCAGTCGTGCCCGGCCTCGTCCACCGGCAACAGCGCCACCGGCGGAATGTCGCCGCTGGCGGACGGGTCGTAAACGCTCACCATAACGCCCTCCAGCGGGTGCACCGAGTGCAGCAGCAAGCGGCCGGCATCGGAGTAGCGCAGGGTCAGCTCGAAGTCCTGGTTTTCCAGCTCGCAGACACCGCTGGCCCAGCGGCAGCTACTCTTCGCCACCAGCGGGTAATCCTGGCCGGGCTGCGCCGGGGCAGCCTGCTCACCGGTCAGGCTGCCGACCGCAAACCAGGCCAGCACCGAGAGAATGGGTGCAACGATCAATGCGATAACCACATGCTTGTTGGTGAACACGGTTTGGCCCCTGCCTCGATAAGTTCAGTCTACAAAAAAGGGGCGCCCATGGTGAGCGCCCCGCAAGGTAGATCCTGGATGGTTCTGTTCCCGGTAAATATCAGTGGCTGTGCGCCGCCTCAGCACCGACCGGCACACGGATGTGCTCGACCAGGTCGCGGATCTTCTCTGGCGGCTTGGCCGTCAGGGCGGACACGCCAAACGCTACTGAGAAGTTCACGATCGCACCGACCACACCAAAGGCGTTGGGCTCGATGCCCAGGAACCAGTTGGCCGGCAGGTCGCCCAGGAAGGCCGTGGAAGCGACAAACATGATGCCCTTGTGCTGGAACACGTAGAACAGGGTGACGCCGATACCGGCAACCATGCCCGCGATAGCGCCTTCCTTGTTCACGCTCTTGGAGAAGATGCCCATCATCAGCGCCGGGAAGATGGAAGACGCCGCCAGGCCAAAGGCCAGGGCCACGGTGCCCGCCGCAAAGTCCGGCGGGTTGAAGCCCAGGTAGCCGGCGCCGGCAATGGCCACCGCCATGGCGATGCGGCTGGCGCGCAGCTCCGCCTTCTCACTGATCTCCGGCATGATCATGCCTTTCAGCAGGTCATGGGAGATGGCCGAGGCAATCGCCAGCAGCAGGCCCGCCGCTGTGGACAGGGCCGCCGCCAGGCCGCCCGCTGCGACCAGGGCGATCACCCAGTTGGGCAGCTTGGCGATTTCCGGGTTGGCCAGCACCATGATGTCCCGGTCGACCTTGACCATTTCGTTGACGCTGTTGTCAGCGGAGTACTGGATGCGGCCGTCGCCGTTCTTGTCCTCGAAACCCAGCAGGCCGGTGGTCTCCCAGTTCTTGAACCACTGGGGCCGCTCTTCGTAGACCAGGTATTGGCCGGGCTCTGGCTCGATGGTCTGCATAAAGTTGAGTCGCGCCATACCAGCCACCGCCGGCGCCGTGGTGTAGAGGATGGCAATGAATACCAGCGCCCAGCCCGCGGAGGAGCGTGCATCGCGCACCTTGGGCACCGTGAAGAAGCGAATGATCACGTGGGGCAGGCCTGCGGTGCCGATCATCAGGCTCATGGTGTAGGCGAACATATTGAGCCCTGAGAGCCGCACATCGGTGGTGTACTCGCGGAAGCCCAGCTCGGTGACCATCTGGTCCAGCCGATCCAGCAGGAATGTCTCGCTACCGGCCATGGTGGAACCGAGGCCGAGCTGCGGCAGCGGGTTCCCCGTGAGGCTGAGGCTGATGAAGATGGCCGGAATGGTATAGGCCATGATCAACACGCAGTACTGGGCAATCTGGGTATAGGTAATGCCCTTCATACCACCGAGCACCGCGTAGAAGAACACGATGGCCATGCCCACCAGCAGGCCGGTGCCGTAGTCCACTTCCAGGAAGCGGGAGAAGGCC
>JANQIO010000235.1 GCA_028282105.1 Halieaceae bacterium
CCCCGCCGGAGCGGGGGTCAAGGCTGCCTGAAGGCAGCGGCCTACTCGTTTTTCATCAAGGCTTGGCGTTGAAAACCGCCGAGCCATTTATGCGCTCGCTTCCCGACTGCAGGGAGTAGCCCAGACCCACACCAGAAGGTGCGCCCATGAACTCGCCGGAAGGTATCGGGTTGCCGCCAAAGAAGCCGCTGAAGGAGCCTGTAGCGGCGGCGCCTGAGTCGCGCGTGACGCTGTAGTCTCCGCCGAAGGTCGGCGCTGAACTGGAGATATTGCCGGCTCCCGTGGCGTGCCAGGTGTCCCCGGAAATACTGATCTCCATCTGGTTGGTCACAATCCCATTGCCAAAGTCGGCGGTCAGGGTGCCAGTGACGAGCGTGCCTTCAACCCCATCGCGGTTTGTCGGATTGGTGTTGCCGACCAGCGTGTAATCAAGGGTGCCTTTGGTGGGCAACACCACGGTGCGATCGGTGGTCGTATCAGCTACGTAATGCACCGGCACGTCGCGCCTGTCACTTCGAACGATGTCCCATCGGCCCCATTTCAGGCCGCTGATTTCATCTGTTCCCTGTACTGGTTGGCCGTCAAGGCGTGAAGCGCGCCGGATATCGCGCGTACGTTTTCTTAGACTCAGTACGGCTCTGCTGCGTTCATAGGGCGTGGCATCAGGGAGCTCGCTGTCGTCATCGGGGCCCAGGATTTCGTTCAGTGCATCGTCGATGCTGTCATCTTCGGACGGGTCCGGTTCGGGCTCCGGTGCTTCGACGGGTGGCTCCTCCGCCGGGGGTTCTTCTACCGGAGGTTCTTCCACTGGTGGCTCATCCACCGGGGGTTCTTCTACCGGAGGTTCTTCCACAGGTGGCTCATCCATCGGGGGTTCTTCTACCGGAGGTTCTTCCGCAGGCGGCTCATCCACCGGGGGTTCTTCTACTGGAGGTTCTTCCACAGGTGGCTCATCCACCGGGGGTTCTTCTACCGGGGGTTCTTCCACAGGCGGCTCATCCACCGGGGGTTCTTCTACCGGAGGTTCTTCTACAGGTGGCTCATCCACCGGGGGTTCTTCTACCGGAGGTTCTTCCACCGGGGGCTCTTCTACCGGAGGTTCTTCTACAGGTGGCTCATCCACCGGAGGTTCTTCTACCGGAGGTTCTTCCACCGGAGGTTCTTCCACCGGGGGTTCTTCCACCGGAGGCTCTGCCACGGGTGAGTCATCCACCGGAGGTTCTTCCGCCGGTGGCTCGGGTGCAGGAGCGGGCTCAGGTGTGGGTTCCGGTGCTGGCGCGGGCGCAGGCTCAGGCGCGGGTTCGGGCGCGGGCTCCGGTGCAGGTTCAGGCGCGGGAGCCGGTGCAGGCCCAGGCGCGGGTTCGGGAGCAGGTTCAGGTGCGGGTTCCGGTGCAGGCTCAGGCGCGGGTTCTGGTGCAGGCTCAGGGGCGGGTTCCGGTGCAGGCTCAGGGGCGGGTTCCGGTGCAGGCTCGGGCGCGGGTTCCGGTGCAGGCTCAGGGGCGGGTTCCGGTGCAGGTTCCGGTGCAGGTTCCGGCGCGGGTTCGGGAGCGGGTTCCGGTGCAGGCTCAGGAGCCGGTTCTGGAGCCGGCTCGGGGGCCGGTTCAGGCTCGGGCTCTGGCTGCAGTTCTTCCAGGTCGTCCGCCAGAGAACCGTCTTCGAGGCTGAACTCAATGTCTTCCTCTTCATTGCGAGCGGTGATGGTTTGCTCGGGCTGTTCGGGAGACTGCTCGCCGCTGTCGTCGGTGGTCTGGCCGGTATCCGCCGGTGTGTCATCCTCCCGATTGGCAGCAGCGGCTATATCGTCGCTGTCATTGTCGCCGTTCTGGCTATCCCCACCGTCTTCGCCAACTTGTTCCCCGTCGTTTTTGTTGGTGGCGGCCTCCTGGTCATCTTCTTCCTGTTCCTCCTCATCCTCGTCCTGCTGCACGCGGGCCAGTAGTACCGAGGGCGGGCCAAGCAGGAACTCCGGCGGCACGTCTGCGGCGGGGATCCAGATGTACTCGCTGGCCTGTACTTCGGACTCGCCAGCGGCGTTCTGGGTCCACACGGCGCCTACGTTGACGCCGATGTAGAGGCCGTCGGCAGGTGGATCCCCGTCCTCGCTGTTACAGTCGCCGTCGCACCAGCGTATGACGTAGTCGGTGCCGCGCACGCCCATGGTCGCCACCGGGGCAATCACCTGGTAGTTAGCTTGTACACGGCTTTTGCCAATTTCCCCGGAGATGGCCCGGAACGCACCCTTCGCCAGGCGCAGGGTCACCTTGCCGTCGCCACTGGCGATGGCTATTGGATCGGTAGTGTTCTCGGCGAGCTGATAGTCCTGGATATTGAATTCGGTGTTGGAGCGAATGGAGATGCGGGCCCCGTCTACCATCAGCAACTGCAGGCGGCCGCGATTGCCCGTATAGATGGTGTCGCCTTCAAAAACAAACGAGCCTTTGAGAAGGCCGACGGTTGGCCCATCGCGCTCTACGGAGTTGGGGCCGGACGCGAACAGTACTCGGCCGGCCACACTGTTCGCGTGGCTGGCGGAGGCAGCGCTGAGCTGCAGTGTGATGAACACGATGACTGTTGCCAGTCGGTTCATGGTTCCGTCCTGCCAGCCAGGGGCTGGCACTGTTCCTCAGCTTGGAAAGTTAGTATTCGCTTTGCAAGAAGGCACACGGAATGCCCGGTTCTGTGAACCGGTTCACGGAGTTTTTCTACTTGGAGGTGGCTACGAACACCCCATCCCAGTCGGGCTGGGGGGGCTGGGCGATAAATGCGTTGATACGTTGCAGATAGAGTTGGTACAGCGCCGAGGGTTGTTGTGCTTCCAGGGATTCAAACAGGGCTTTGGCCTGCTCGAAGTCGCGAGCGCGGTAGAGCTGCAGTGCCTGGTGATAGCGGTCGAGTTCTTCGGCCAGTTGTTCGCTGATATCGTCCGCTCGGCCGAGAGGCTCATAAATAGTGATTGGCACCTGCTTGCCTTTCACGCGGATGAGGTCGAGCTCACGCAGGGCATAGCCGCTGATCATGGCGGCGGTTTCCTGGGCGATGATGATATTGGCGCCGTAGTTCTTGGTCTGGCCTTCCAGGCGGCTGCCGAGGTTCACCACGTCGCCCATGACGGTATAGGCCATGCGAAACTCTGAACCCATATTACCCACGTTCATCGGCCCAGAGCTGATGCCAATGCCCACTTTGATGGGCGGCCAGCCTTTCTCCGCGAAGCGAGCGGTAACGTGCTCCATGGCGACCACCATATCCAGCGCTGCTTCCAGCGCGTTGGTGGCGTGCTGCTCGTCTGTAAGCGGGGCGCCCCAGAAGGCCATCACTGCGTCGCCCATGTACTTGTCGATGGTGCCGCGGTGAACGTGGATGATGCGGGTGATGGGCGTTAGAAACTCGTTCATCAACTGGGTCAGTTCGGTGGGCTCGAGGCTCTCCGAGATGGTGGTGAAGCCGCGCACGTCCGAGAACAACACTGACATCTCGCGGTTTTCGCCCTCCAGGCTGAGTTCCTCGCCGCTGGCGTCGATCTCTTCCACCAGCTCCGCCGGGATGTACTGGCCGAACATACGGCCCAGCCGCTGTTTGCGGCGGGATTCCACAAAGTAGTCGTAGGTAATTTGCAGGAACGCCATCACCAGGATGGTGGTGAGCACAGAGGCCAGCGGCAGTATCAGCTGTGCTCCATGCCACAGGTAGAAATTGATGGCGATATTCAAACCGGCCAGCGCCAGGATCAGCAACGCCGCCAGCACCGGTGACAGTACCGGTATCAGCGCCGCCATCAGCGCCAGGTTGAGCGCAATCTGCAGGGCCTCGATGCCGGCGCTGTAAGCCGGGCTGCTCATGAAGCGCTGGTCCAATATGCCGGAGGCGATGTTCGCGTGTATCTCCACACCCACGTAGGCATCCGATACCGGCGTAGCGCGCAGGTCCAGCAGACCCGCGGAACTGGTGCCGACCATGACCAGTTTGTCCTGCAGGCGCTCGGGCTTGACGCGCTTGTTCAGCACGTCGGTAGCCGATACATAGGGGAAGCTGCCCTGGGGCCCGCGGAAAGGAATGTAAGCCTGGATTCTCTCGTCTACCGGAATGCTGCGCTCGCCAAGGCGCAGGCGCTCCAGCGTCAACCCGGAAAAGTCCTCGTCGTCCCCAAATTCGAACTGCAGCGGTGGGTTGCCCAGGTAGAGTCGCGCCGCTGCCAGGCCCAGGGATTCATAGACGTCGCCCTGGTAGGCCTCCAGTAGAGGGGTGATGCGAGTCACGTCGTCAATACGGGGATAGCTGAAGAAGGCGCCGAACTCCGATGCGTTCTGTAGCTCTTCATGGTTGCCGGTAAAGCCGGCCCCCTCGTAGAAGGGAATGTCGATGCCCTCGAGTTGATCGGCGAACAGGGTAGGGATGGGCAGGATGCCGGTTTCGGCGGGTTCTCGCTCAGGCACGAAGGGCTTGAATACGAAGCCCAGCACCACGTTGCGCGCAACCACCGAATCGGCAAACAGCCGGTCCGTCCTCCAGCGCTGCTCAAGCTCATCGAAGGGCAGTTTCACACCCGGTGAATCACGCAGTTGCCCAATCAACTGCAGGGCGGTGGACTCCTCGGGCTCGGCGAACAGCATGTCGAAGGCCAGCACGCGAACCCCGTAGTCATCGAACAGGATGTTCACCAGCGCCGCCATTTTGTCCCGCTGCCAGGGGAAGTGGCCCTCAGCGGCGATACTGCGCTCGTCCACATCGACGATCACAATGCGCGAGTCGATAGTATTGGGCATGTTCCAGCGCAGCCTGACGTCGTAGAGGTATTCCTCGATCTCGTCGATCAGGGGCATACGGAAGGCGGCACTGATATGCAGCAACATCAGCGTCAGCAATACCAACGCCACAAGGATGTGAAAACCGTAGAGTTTTATCTTGGTGTCTCGCCTGACCGGAACAGTGATCAGTCTAGCATCGGCGCTGCGACTAGATCAGCAGCACATCCCCCTCGCTGAGGGTGGTAGAAAGCTCAGGGTCGAATACGGCAACGGTGAACGCAGAGATTTCGCTGGAGGTGAGGGCATTGAGGCCGCCGCCGATCGAATTGCCGTTGCTACCGTTGTTGATGTAGGCCATGACCAGGGCTGTACTGGAGGAGGTAATGTTGCGGACCATTCCGAACACGACGAACCGCCCTGGAGCGGTGGCGTCGCCGAAGGCCGGAGCGGTGACGGGCGTAACAAGTTTCAACTCACCCTCGGTGGTCTCGGTAAACGCCGCGCTGTTGAAGGTGGTGGTGATATCAGGAATCTGCGTGGGCGCAAACATTCCGACCAGCTCGTTTTGCAGGGCGCTGGCAAAACCATTGCCGCCGCTTTCGTAGTAGCCGGCATTGAATGAGAATTCGCTGTAGCCATAGAGAATCGGTACAGCCTGCGCCCCCGGGCCGAGGGTGGTGACGTCGCCCTCACCGCCGAAGCCCTCGAAACCGTAGCCGGCAAATGCGCCGATACCACCATCCGCTGTCCTGCTGTTGACCTGGCCAATACCCTGCACCGCAAACACCAGGGTCGAACCGGTGAGAAACGCGGTGGGGTCGCCGATCAGGCCGTAATCGGTCAGGCGCGCCTCGGAAGGCAACGCGCCGCGGCCAATCTCGATGCTGTCGGTATTGCCGGTGATTTTGGTGAAGTCGCTGATCGTGTCGCCGAATTCGTTGGCGGCGAAAAAGCTGAAAATGTCGTCACCGTCACCACCGGTCAGCAGGTCGGCGCCTGCGCCGCCGCGCAGCTCATCGTTACCGATGCCTCCGTTCAGCGTGTCCGCGCCAGTGCCGCCCAGTAGCGTATCGGCTCCGTCGCCGCCATTCAGCGTGTCAATGCCGCCACCGCCTCGCAGGATGTTGTCTCCGGTGTCACCGGTCAGGGCGTCATTACCTTCGCCGCCGGTCAGATTCTCTATGCCGGTCAGGGTGTCGGTCCCCACGTCTTCACCGCCGGCGCTGCCCTCGACAAGGCTGGCGATCACCGGCGCCAGCGACTCCGAATAGTCAGCGGTATCGTTGCCGTCACCACCGACCAGGTCGTCATTGCCGGCGCCGCCATTCAGTGTGTCGTTGCCGTCGTTGCCAAACAGCGAGTCCTCCTGGTCGCCGCCCCATAGCCTGTCATTGCCGAGGCCGCCGAACAGTTGGTCCAGGTGGCCGCCGCCCCAGAGGTCATCATTACCTTCGCCGCCCACCAGGAAATCGTCGTCGGCATCGCCGTGCAGGTCGTCATTGCCGTCACCGCCATGCAGGTAGTCGTTACCGGTCTCACCGCGGAGGGTGTCATTGCCGTCTAGGCCGAACAGTACATCGTTGGTACCGTCCAGGCTGTCGCCGTTGAAGACGTCGTTGACAGGGTCACCGCTGCCGCCTCCGTCCCCGACCTGAAGATCCCCTTCAATATTGAACAGGTTGTTGACTTCCAGGTTGCGCACGTCCGGCGTGCCGTGGAACCGCGTTTCAAGAATGTCGTAGGCCTGCAAAGCGGTGCCGTAGACATCCTGGCCCTCGAACCGGAGTATTTCCAGATTCGGGAAGGTGGTGTCATCCAGGAAGCTGTCACCGGTGATCTGGTCGATTAACGGGATGCCGAAGAAGCTGAGTACGGTGATGCCGTTGTTGATGTCTGTGGTATCGGAATCGCCGTTGAGGTCATCCGTGTCCTGCTGTCCCTGGACAAGCACATTGGGCAGGAATATCTCGAAGTCGGCCACCCCGTCGTAGAGCTCGCCGTCCAGCAGCCCGTCGAATTCGATCAGGGTGCTGTCTAACTCGCTGACGGCGATATCCACCGCATCGCGGCCGTCCACCGTGAGGAACTCATCTTCCTCGGCGTCGAAGCGGCTGCCGGACAGGGCGGGTACAAAGGCAAAGTCCTGCCTGGGATCGGTGTCGGTGTCGAAGCTGTCAGTCAGGCTGCTGATATCGACCACGTCCATTTTTTCGACGCCATTTGATTCCACATCGAACGGCCCGTCGATGGTCAGCCGCAGTGTGAAGGCGGGCGCTATCTCCGGCGTCAGCGGGTCGTAGTGGGTTTCGAAAACGCTGGGCTGCAGTTGATACCAGTCGGCCGCGAATTCGAAGGAGGGCAGGGATTGAGGCACGTCATCCAGGGTGCCCAGTGTGCCGTCCTCACCGGCGTCGTAGATATCTGAGTATTCCACTTCATGGGTAAAGCGCACGGGGAGGCCGGCGACGGTGAAGACCTGGTCATCGGGGCTTTCGTCCAGCGCCAGCAACTCGGTGCCCGGTTCATCACTCAGATCGCGGAGGGTGCTGGCGCTGTCGATAACGCTGATATCCGCGCCGCCCGCGGCACCGGCATCCTGGTTGATATAGAGGTCCGGCCTGAAGCTGGCAGCGGCGACGACGCCAGCACCGCTATCAAAGGTATCGATGCTGATAAAGGTATCGTCATCGATGGCATTGAAGATCAGCTGCTTGTCGGTGATGCCCGCTGTGGCTTTGGCATCTGTGTCGCTCGACAGGTAGGCGGCGTCGATGCTCAGGGTATTGAACAGCTCATCGTCAACACTCTCAATCAGGTTGACGCCAGCCAGGGCGTCGAACAAGGCCGTTTCAAGATCATCCACGGCCGCCAGCAAGCCCTGGATGGCAGTGGCGGTATCGACTGCATAGAGGTCTGTGCCTTCCAGGGTCGCGAAGCGCTCCAGGACCGTCGTGCCGCCCACCAGGCCAAAGTTGGCGGCGGCGAGTTCGGCGGTGCTGGCCTGTAACTGCAGGGCGCCGCCGAAGCTGCGCAGGCTTGCCAGTTCCAGGTCGATTATGTCATCGAAGCCCAGTGCCAGCGGCGTGGTAGCGGAGGTGACCTCGATGCCGGTGAGCTGCACGCCGTTGGCCACAGACACCGGCCCGTCGATAGGGTCACCCAGCAGCCCGGCGATGGCTTCGGCGCTGTCGCTGGCGATGACCTCTGTGGTGAGTTGCAAATAGGTGTCGGTATAGTCCGCCGCCTGGACGTTGGCCACGGTATCAATCACGCGCACCGCATCGATGGCGCTGGCATCGATGGCCGCGAAACCTGCCAGGGCGGTCGCCGTGTCTTCCACCATCACGAACTCGATATCGCTGAGTTCGCCGCCGCTGCTGGCATTGTCGATATTGGTCAGGGTATCGATGGCGCCGTAGGTGTTGAAGGAGCCATCGAAGGCGGTTTCGTAGAGCACGCCAAAGGCGTCATTGAGGTCGGTGATAGTGCCAAAGATGCGGAAGTCCGAGGCAGCTACCACGGACAGGTTGCCGTCATCTGGTGTGGTACCGCCGGACTCCGCCTCGGAGAACGCCGCCAGAGAGTCTTCCACGACAAAAGTCACGGGCACGTCGAGGCCCGTCAGGTCCTCAGCGTGGTCGAGATAGTCTTTCAATGTGCCGAACACTTCCACACTGGAAAACGCCGACCAGTCGACCTTGGAGTCGTATTTGTCGAGGGGAATGCGAATCGACAGGTCTTCACCGCCTTCCAGCACCAGGTCTACCGCGGTGATGTTGCCAAACAGGGCGAGCCCGGGTTCGAGCAGTGCCGCCTGGATGTTCTCCGGCGTATCCCGCAGGGTGATGCCGACATCGCCGTCACCGAACAGCTCGGCGGTGTTTACGCCAGCTTTCTCCATCTCCAGCGCGAGCGCCTTCACGTTGTCGACACTGTCGACGATGCTGAGCTCTGCGCCTTCGGACAGGCTGAATCCGTGACCCGCGCCGAGATCAGCCGCGAGACTGGCGACAAAGCCGTTGCTGAGCGTAAGGCTGCCGGCTTCCAGCTCGATGGGGCCGTCCTCAAACAGCTCATCCCGATAGTGGGTGCTGAGAATACGATCACCCAGTTCGAAGCGAATGATTCCGGGGTCGTTGAAAGCTGGCATGGCGGTCCTGCGTCTCCTGCTCTACAGCGCCGGTTCGGAGGGCGTGTAGAGCTCCAGCGCCGTGGCGCCGTTGATCGTGGTTTGTACTGAACCCCCCTCTCCAGAAAGCGGCACCAGACCGCGCATAAACCAGCTCATGCCGGCACCGCCCGGCGCAGCGGTGGGGCTGAAATTGGTAAAGAAGCCGCTGAACGCGCCATCGCCGCCACCCAGGCTTTCCGTCGTGGTCAGGTTGGTGACATTCACCGATTCGATGCTGCCGCCAAACGTGGCGCTGCTGGTGATATTGCCGCTGCCGGATCCCACCCACTGGTTGCCGTTCACGGTCACGTCAATAGAGGTTTCAATCTTCATATTGGTGAAGTCAGCTTCCAGGGTGATATCGCCCATTGCGGGGGTCACCCAGGTGTCCTCACCCGGTTGGTCGTCTGAGGGTACAGTCCCGCCCTGGAACACATAGCTGGCGCTGCCGGAAATCGGCAGGGTTGGATCGGTAGTGCGTTCTCCCAGCTCGCGCACATAGTGCAGGTGTTCCCCTTCAGCCAGCGCAGTCGGCTCATCGTCGGAGCTGACCCAGTACTCCTGGCTCCAACGACCCCATTGCAGGTCCAGGGTCGGTGAATTTTCCGAGTCGATCACGGTGTTCTCAGTGGCGCGGACCTGGGTGCTGGGGTCGTCAAAGAAGTCCAGGTTGGCGGTGAAACCTGACAGCTGGCCGTCGCCATCCTCCGTGAGCGTGTCGGCGCGGTCGGCTTCAGCGTAGAGAATGCCATCCTCGGCGATAGCCAGGCCCCGCTGTATCAGCTCCGGGGCCGGTGGCGGCGCAGGCTGTGGTTGCGGCTGTGGTTGCGGCTGTGGTTGCGGCTGTGGCTCGGGTTCCGGCTCAGGCTCGGGTTCAGGCTCTGGCTCGGGTTCAGGTTCTGGCTCGGGTTCAGGTTCTGGCTGCGGCTCGGGTTCTGGTTGCGGCTCAGGTTGCGGCTCAGGTTGCGGCTCAGGCTCGGGTTGCGGCTCAGGCTCGGGTTGCGGCTCGGGTTCGGGTTGCGGCTCAGGCTGGGGTTCAGGCTGAGGTTGCGGTTCCGGCGCGGGTTCCGGTGCCGGGGTAGGCGCGGGCTGCGGTTCTGGCTCTGGTTCAGGCTCGGGCGTGGGGTCTATCGGTTCGCCGGTGTCCGGGTCGGTAGGCTGGCCTTCGTCGATACGAATCTCTTCACCGGTTTCTTCGTTGCGAACGATGATTTCGATCGGTGGTTCCTCCACCGGGTTATCGTCACCACCGTCTGTTCCATCGCCGCCTTCCGAGCCGGTGCCATCCTGTGTTTGGGTTTCCTCGTTCCGGGTGGCGAGGTCCAGCCCGTCATCGCTGCCGTCGTCGCCATCGTCGCCGGAGTCATCGCCACCGTCATCCCCGTCGGAGGCGTCGCTGTCATCATCCTCCTCGTCCTCGTCCTCGTCCTCGTCCTCGCTGCTGCCCTGACTGTTGAACACCGAGGGTGGGGTGACGAGTCGCTGCGGTGGGGTATTGCGGTCGCGGACGTACCCGAACTGGTTGCGGCTGAGATTGATGCTGCCGCGGCCGTTGCCGAGGCTGACACCGCCGATATTCACGCCGGCGTAGGTGCCGTCCGGGGGCGGCTCAGCGCCGGGGTTTGCCGGGGAGCAATCACCCGCGCAGTGGGTAGCATTGTAATCGGTGCCGCGGATGCCCAGGGTGGCTACCGGGGTGTTGAGGGAGTAATCGCTGGGATCGGCCTTGCCAATAGCACCAGTGATAGTACGCAGCCCGCCCTTCAGCAGTCGCATGCTGACTTCACCCTCCGCGCCGGTGGTGGCCACGGCGGTGGCACGGGCGCCGTCGAGCTTGTAGCTATCCAGTGCCAGCCGGGTGCCGGGGCGCACCGAGATTCTCGCACCGTCTACCATGAGTAATTGGGCCCTGGCCCTGGGGCCGGTGGTGATGATATCGCCCTCGAGCAATGTATCGCCCTTGCTGAGCTCCAGGGTTTCGCCGCGCTCCACGTTTACCGGACCAGCGGCATACAGCACCTTGCCGATGTTGGCCTGGGCGAGGGCCGGAACCAGCATGAGCACGCCGATAAGGTTGCGAAGCAGCTTGCACATAGGCTATCCCACTGCTTACTCGAAGGTACGGTGGAACGTGAGTCCCACTTCGAAGTCG
>JANQIO010000040.1 GCA_028282105.1 Halieaceae bacterium
CGTTGCTTTTTCGCGCAATTTTCTCGGCTCGGCACCGGACTGGTACAAGAAAACCATCATCCTGTTCCTGGTCCTCAACCCCCTGTTCCTGTTGGCACTCGGGCCGTTTATTACCGGCTGGATACTGATCGCCGAGTTCATTTTTACCCTGGCCCTGGCCCTGCGCTGCTACCCGCTGCAGCCGGGCGGGCTGCTGGCCATTGAAGCGGTGGTGCTGGGCATGACCGACCCCTACACCGTGTTTCACGAGACCGAAGCCAACTTCGAGGTCATCCTGCTGCTGATGTTCATGGTGGCCGGCATCTACTTCATGAAAGAGTTGCTGCTGTTCACATTCACCAAGATATTGCTGAACGTGCGCTCAAAGAAGATGCTCTCGCTGATGTTCAGCCTGGTGGCTGCCGTGCTGTCGGCTTTCCTGGATGCGCTGACAGTCACCGCAGTGCTGATCAGCGTCAGCGTGGGTTTCTATACGGTCTACCACAAGGTGGCCTCCGGCAAGACAGTGACCCACGACGGCGATCACGACCACTCGAGCGATACCCACGTGGTGGAATACCACCGCGAGGACCTGGACCAGTTCCGCGCCTTTCTACGCAGCCTGATCATGCACGGCGCGGTGGGCACCGCCCTCGGTGGCGTTTGCACCCTGGTAGGCGAACCCCAGAACCTGCTGATCGCCACCATTGCCGACTGGGATTTCCTGACCTTCTTTACCAATATGGCGCCCATCACCATGCCGACGCTGGTGGCGGGTCTGGTGACCTGCTACCTGCTGGAGGTCACCGGTTGGTTTGGCTACGGCGCCCAGCTGCCCGAGCCGGTGCGCGAAGTGTTGGAGGAATTCCAGGAGCATGCAGAGAAGGACCGCACCCAGCGCGACACTGCCAGACTGGTGGTGCAGGCGGCCGTTGCCGTCATCCTGGTGCTGGGCCTGGCCCTGCACCTGGCAGCCGTGGGCCTGATCGGCCTGATGGTTATCGTGCTGCTGACGGCCTTTAACGGCATTATTGAGGAACACCAGATCGGCCACGCGTTCGAAGAGGCGCTGCCCTTTACCGCGCTACTGGTGGTGTTCTTCGCGATTGTGGCGGTGATTCACGACCAGCACCTGTTCACGCCGGTGATCACCTATGTGCTGGCTCTGGAAGGTGACCTGCGTACCTCGGCCTTTTTCGTGGCCAACGGGGTATTGTCGATGATCAGCGATAACGTGTTCGTCGCCACGGTCTACATTACCGATGTGAAGGCGGCTCTGGACTCGGGCCAGATCACCCGTGCGGAGTTTGACTCCCTGGCCATCGCCATCAACACCGGCACCAATCTTCCCAGCGTGGCGACGCCCAACGGCCAGGCAGCTTTCCTGTTTCTGCTGACCTCCGCACTGGCGCCACTGATCCGCCTGTCCTATGGGCGCATGGTGATTATGGCCATGCCCTATACCGCGGTACTGACCGCCGTGGGCCTGGTGGCGGTTATCTACACGCTCTGAGCCGGACGAGGGGCTACTGCCCCTCCAGCTCCCGCCACAGCACGCGACCACCTGAGGCCTTGGCGATGCTGTCCAGATTGGCCTGGTGTGCCGCCAGCTCTTCATCGCTGGCCCGAATGACTTTCAGTGTCGGCCGGTCTGCGGCCAGTTTGCGCGGCGCCCCGGCCTCCCCGGCAGCTTCGGTGCTGCTGTCATTCCCGCTACCCAGTTGGAAAGTGGTCTGGCCGCCGGTCATCGCCAGGTAGACGTCGGCGAGAATCTCGGCGTCCAGCAGTGCGCCGTGCAGGTCGCGCTGGGAGTTATCCACCATGTAGCGCGCGCAGAGGGCGTCGAGGTTGTTGCGTTGCCCCGGGTGCTTCTTGCGGGCCAGCACCAGGGTGTCAACCACGGAGCAACTCCGCTCGATCGCACCGGGGCTGCTGGCAAGGCGTTCCAGCTCGGCGTTGATGAAGCCGACGTCAAACGGTGCGTTGTGAATCACCAGTTCCGCGCCGCTGACGAACTCCAGGAAATCCCCGGCCACCTGGTCGAAGGTAGGCTTGTCGGCGAGGAATTCGTTGGTGATACCATGCACCTCGATGGCGCCCTGGTCGATCTCCCGCTGCGGATTGATGTACTGATGATAATGTTGGCCGGTAAGTTTCCGATTCACCAGCTCGACGCAGCCAATTTCAATAATCCGGTGCCCCTGGCTGGTTTCCAGGCCAGTGGTTTCAGTGTCCAGTACGATTTGTCTCATAGCTCATCAATGCCACGGTTGGCGAGTTGGTCGGCGATTTCGTTTTCCCGGTGGCCGCTATGGCCCTTTACCCAGTGCCAGTCCACCTGGTGGCGGCGGGTTTCCTCGTCCAGGGCCTGCCACAGATCCACGTTCTTGACCGGTTTTTTGGCGGCGGTGCGCCAGCCGCGTTGCTTCCAGCTGGCGATCCACTCTGTGATGCCCTTGCGGACATACTCCGAATCAGTGGTCAGGGCCACTGCGCAGGGTTCCTTGAGGGCGCGCAATGCCTCAATGGCGGCGGTCAGTTCCATGCGGTTGTTGGTGGTGTCCTGTTCGCCGCCCCAAAGCTCGCGTTCGTGCTCCCCAAATCGCAGCAGCGCTCCCCAGCCACCTGGCCCGGGGTTGCCACGGCAGGCACCATCGGTGAATGCCTCGACCTGTTTCAAGCGGCGACTTCTCCCTCCCGGGGGCTGGCCACCGGCTTGGGTACGGTCAGGCCAATCAGGCGAGCGCCCACCGGCTTGCGCCAGCGGATGCGATTGGGAGTCAGCGTGGAGACCTTCTTCTGGGCCCGCACCGCATATACGCCGCCCAGCGGCAGGTGGTAGCGCATAGCCAGTTGATCACAGCGCGACAGGAAGCGGAACAGGCGCTCTCCGCCCGCCGGCGGTGTCACAAAGCAATGCTGTACCGACTGCATTTCCGCGCCCAGCAGATCCAGCCAGTCTCGCAGCCGGCGAGTGCCAATGGTATGCGCAGCCGACCATAGACGGCCCGGGAACAGACCCGAGACGCGGGCACCGAGCCCGTAGATTGAAGTTGGGTTAAAGCCGACAACCAGAATATGGCCCTGGGGAGCGACCACTCGGTGCGCTTCACGCAGCAAGGCGTGGGGCTTCTCTGCAAACTCCAGCGCATGATGCAATAGCACCACGTCTACGCTGTCATTGGCCAGCGGCAGGCAGTCGGGCTCGCTCAGCAGGCCGACCTCGCCGCCATCCAGCAGATTGCAGTAGATTTTGTGGCTCAGCTGGCTGTCGACGGCCAGGGCCTGGTGGCGCGTGGTGCCGATCTGCAGCTGGTGATACCCGAAAATATTGTCGAGCAGTTGCGCGCTCAGCGCCTGCTCTTGCTGCAGCAGGTACTGGCCGCGGGGGCTCTGGTACCAGGTTTCCAGTCGGCTGCAAATCTCGTTAAACTTCAGGACCATCGCCGCATGGTAGCTTATTAATGCTCGACGTCACACCGATCCCCGCCTTTTCCGACAATTACATCTGGTGCCTTACCCGCAGTGGCGAAACCGATGCCGTGGTAGTGGACCCCGGTGACGCTAACGCAGTGCTGACGGCACTGGCGGAGCGCGGCCTCGAGCTTGCTGGCATCATTATCACCCACCACCATTTTGACCACACAGGCGGCCTGGAGGATTTGCTCTCGCACCGCCAGGTACCGGTGTGGGGCCCTGTGAACCCCGCCATTGCCCAGATCAGCCAGCGCCTGGTGGATGGTGACCGGGTGGAGATCCTGGGAATTGACTGGAGCGTTATTGAGGTCCCCGGGCATACCCTGGACCACATTGCCTTCTTCGCCGAAATCGACGGGCAGGCGCCCTGCCTGCTGTGCGGGGATACCCTGTTCGCGGGTGGCTGTGGACGGGTGTTCGAGGGGGATCCGGCGATGATGCTGGGTTCACTCAACAAGCTGGCGGTGCTGCCCCCTGACACCCAGGTATTCTGCGCCCATGAGTACAC
>JANQIO010000046.1 GCA_028282105.1 Halieaceae bacterium
CAAGCCGCGCGCCTTGTCCACCAAGCCACAGAACGTTTACAAGCGCGACGTAAACGCTGAGAAAAGAAAGAGCTTTACCGAATCCGACGAAGAGGCAAGAGAGCTGGGGGAGGCCCTGCAGGATGCTTCGCGCTTGCGGGAAAGCGCCCACGTCAAACATATCGAGCGCAAGATTGAAGAGAAGGGCGTCGAGGAGGCTGTTAAAGAAAGCGAGAGCAGTATGTCGCGCTTTGGCACCGGGCTTAAGATACCGGCATTTCACGGTGAGGTTGCCAAGCGCAGCCAAAAGAGCAAGATCTCGGTCGCTCTGGGCAAGCGAGAGCCCAAGGAAAAAGGCAAACGTCGAGGCCGGCGCAACAATCGGCGTACCCATGTGTCTGTGCCGCGTGAGAAAGATGACGTGGGCGCCAAGACAGTCGTTTCCCTACGCAATAAAGGCGGCAGGTCAACCGCCTACCCGGCAATGGTGCCGAAGGGTTACCACCCCCTGAAGGGCGAGGACCCCACCCACGACGTGCTGGCGACCTGGGAGGGGCAGCGCAAGGAGGGCGAGGATATTGGCGACGTGGTCGTCAAAGGTACCCTGTTGCGCAAAGAGAAAATGACGATGGAGGAAGCCATTTCGCCTTCCGGCTTCGGCAGCTTCGAGCTGCCGGGTGCCCAGGGCGACGAGAAGAGTATCAAGCGTCTCAAGTCGCGAAACACCGGTAAATCCGTAAAGCGTTTCCGGGAGGCCTCCCCTGAGCGAGGCGGACGGCTATTCGAGAGCCTGAGGGAGATGGTCAGGAGCAAGAAAGAAGGCGTGCCAGGCTATCACCAACTCAAAGACATCGACGAGCAAATCGGCGGGATGGAAAAGGAGGTATTCGACTCGCCGCGCACGCCACCGGGCTCGCCGCTGCGCCGGGACGCCTATCGTGAGCAGTATGATCGGAGTCCCAGCCCGTCGCCCGAGATGCAGCGCAAGCGCGCCAACGCGGTGGTCAGGCCCCAGCGCCAGCCCTCCGATCCCCAGCTCAAGCGACAACGATCTGACAGCAGCAGCAGTGAAGAGGGCTCATCCGCGCCGCCTCCGACCACGCTCAGGCTCAAGAACCCCAGGCCACAGAAGCGCCGGCCACCGCCGAAGGACCCCGGTAAAAAACGATGAGCTTGCGGTTTTCCGGGCCGCGCCGCATCGTTGTACAGTACCGCCATTCGCTCAGCGCGGCGACAACACTCCCCGAAACAGGATAAGTACATGCACGTCTCACCCACCTCATCGGCCTGTGGGGCCCTCGTCACCGGTATCGATCTCAGCCAGGAATTGTCCGCCGACCAGGTTGCCGAGCTGCGGTCGCGATGGCTTGAACACAAGGTGCTGGTGTTTCCCGATCAGCCGCTGAGTACCGACCAACTGGTGCGCTTTACGCGCTACTTTGGCGAGATTGGCGAAGATCCGTTCTTTGGTCATATCGATGAAAACGAGAATGTGGCCGCGGTGCAGCGCAACGCGGATGAGACGACGCCCATCTTTGCCGAGATATTTCATTCGGACTGGAGCTTCCTGGAGACGCCACCGGCGGGCACCGTGCTGTACGGCATTACCATTCCGCCGGTGGGCGGCAACACGCTGTTTGCCGATCAAGTGGCTGCCTACGAGGGCTTGTCAGAGGCAATGCGTGAACGAGCCGATGCGCTGGTGGCCATTCATTCCGCGGAGCTGGGTTATGCGCCTGACGGGCTCTATGGCGAGAACGACAAGGACAGTGGCCGCAGCATGAAGATCCTGCCCAGCGAGAAGGCGCGAGAGAAGTGCGAGCATCCCTTTGTACGCACCCACCGGGAGACCGGCAAGAAGGCCTTGTTCTCCTCACCTGCCTATATCCAGGGTTTCGCCGGGATGGAAAAGGCAGACAGCGACGCCTTGCTACTGGAGTACTACGCTCACCAGATCAGCGAGCCCTACGTGTACTCACACCCCTGGCAGAAGGACATGCTGGTGATGTGGGACAACCGCTCGGTGTTGCACTCCGCCACCGGCGGCTACGATGGCTACGACCGGCTGCTGCACCGCACCACCATCGCTGACACGGAGTTCTAGGGGGCGCTAGTCGGCGACAGGTTTCGCCTCGTACAGCCGATAAACCAGTTCGCCGGTGTCCGGATTGATCTCGCCGGCAGCTACTGCCTGCACCCGGTTCAACCAGAGATAGCGTTCTGCCGAGGTCTGAAAGGTCGGCGCGGTAGCGAGAAAGCCGGTGTTCATGTCCATGCGGCCACCGTACTCGACGTAGATCAGCGCGCCGTCATCGGTTTTCAGCGTGGCGCGCACATCCAGCGCCGCCAGTGTGCCGTCTTCACTCAGGGTGGCCCAGTCGGCGGCGTCATTGGTGGCCAGCTCTGCACTGAAACCGTCGGCCTCGAATGTGACGGCCGGCACGTCGATCACTACCCGGTGACCCTTCGGGCCCGCGCCCAGGTCGACCTGTTCGCCGAGCTGGGCGGTCATGGTGGCGAGGGGTTTGAGTTCGATTTTGGCCATGTGCAGTAGTCTCCTTGAAATGTGCTCGAGCAGGGTAGCGCAGCCAGTGACTGGTGCAAGCTGGCTACCCGTTGCTCATCGCTTTTGGTTATGCTGGGGAGCAATAAGTCTCGTCGGGGTTTGCATGATTGCCATGAAGCCAGGTCAATTCCGGATTTCCCTGTTCAGCGCCGTCGCCATTGCCTGCCTGTTGTCACTCTCCACGTTTGCGCAGGAAGGCTACAGAGTGTTTGAAAGCTCTGGCGACGGCTTCCCACCGCAGGGGATTTCCGTGGCGATCTTCGGTTCCACGGGAACCGTCGGCGATGGTGTCCTCAAGTCCGTGCTGGCCGACCCGCGGGTGGGGCGGATCGTGCTGGTGACCCGTCGCGAAACCGACCGCATCACCGCCGCCAGGGAGGCGGGCCGGGTGGACGTGGTCATGCACAAGGATTACCTCGACTACTCAGTGCTGGCGGACGTGTTTGCCGACATCGACGCGGTCTACTGGGCGCTGGGAACCTCGACGCGCAATGTCGACGACGACATGTACACCGTCATTCACGTGGACTTTCCGGTCGCGTTCCTGGAGTTCTGGTTGCAGCTCGACCGGGACGGGGGCGGCAGGAGTTTCCACCTGGTCAGTGGTGCCGGCACCAGCGCCGATTCCTGGTTCCACTGGGCGCGGGAGAAAGCCAAGGCGGAAGAGGCTGTGGCTTCGCTAGCCGAGGGTACGGGGGTGACGGCCCTGCTGTACCGTCCGTCCTTCGTGGCGCCGGCCAGCGAGCGCATCTCCGGGTTTGAGAGCTTTATGCGCAGTATCCTCATGCCCCTGGGCAAGGCCGTGGATGCACCGACCATCGGCTGCGCCATGCTGGCAAATACCTTCGCGCTGCCGGCCCGTTCAGAAATTTACGAAAACGATGCCATTCTCGAGCGTGATTGCCCGCCGGCGGTCACGCATGTCGCAGCGCTGGCGCGATAAAAAATTGCTGCCGCCGGCCTCAGCCGGCGGGCGTCGGGAAATTGTAATCCCCCTGCCAGTGGCTGAATCCCAGCATTGCCAGTTGCTGTTGCGATACCGGGCGGTCGATGGCATCCAGCACCGCGGCCACCTGCTGTTTCTGCGCCAGCGGGCGGCGGAATTGCCAACCCTCGTCACTGCTGGCGTGTACCAGGATGCGGCTGTAGTCCTCGTCGCCGGTGAGTTCGGCGCGGTATTCGTCAGCGTAAACCCAGACCTTGTCGGCGATGAAATAGCTGGGCCACTGGCTGTCGGCCTCCCACAGCTCATCCAACTGCACGAAATCACGCGGTGACTTGCGCCCGTACATCCGCTCTGGCCTCAGCGGGCCTGTTCCAGTACCACCGTCACGACCAGGTAGATGCCCAGGTACCAGACCGCGGTCATGGCGATGCCGACAGCGATGAACTGCCCGGCTTTGCCGGATTTGAAATCCCGTTCGCGGTTCTTTGAGCTTTGCACCCCGAAAAACGAAGCGCAGATACTGCCGACGATCTGCAGCAGGGAAACCCCGCCTGCGTCGCCGCCATCGCCTTTGTGTGACTGTTCCTGGTTCATGCCTGATCCTCCCTGGGGTGAGTTGGGAAGGGTAGGGGTTCGATAGAAAACAGTACAGAATCAGAAATTGATATAAAAACCATATCAGATTAGCCTGCGCTCATGAAACGCTACGAAAAACTGGCCGACGCCCTGGCGGAAATGATTCGCAGCGGGGTGCTGTTACCCGGCCAGAAAGCGCCCTCCGTGCGCCAGGCCAGCGCCCAGTACGGGGTGAGTCCGGCCACCGTGTTCAAGGCATACTACCTGCTGGAAAGCCGGGGCATGATCCGTGCACGAGAGCGCTCCGGCTACTACGTGAGTGAGTCTGCGGCGGCGCAGATGCCGGCTCCCGAGGCCTCGGCGCCACCTGCCGACGCCACCGAGGTGACCGCCAATGACCTGATCTTCTCGGTGCTGGATTCCACCCAGCGCACCGAGTTGATTGCGCTGGGAGCGGCGTTCCCTTCCACCCGCCTGTTCCCGCTGCGCAAGCTGGCCCAGTCCCTGAGCCGCGCCAACCGTCACGCCGACCCGGCCAGCGGCGGCACCAACCTGTCGCCAGGCAATGAAACCCTGCGCCGGGCCATCGCGAGACGTTACCTGGGTAGCGGTGTTGCGGTGTCTGCTGATGACATTGTGGTGACCAACGGCGGGCTGGAAGCGCTGACCCTGAGTCTGCAGGCCGTCACCCGGCCCGGTGACGTGGTGGCGATTGAATCGCCCGGCTTCTACGCGGCGCTGCAAATCATCCAGATGCTCAAGCTCCGCGCCGTCGAAATCCCCATGCACCCGGAACATGGCCTGGACCTGCAGGCGCTGGAACAGGCACTGCACAAAGAGCCGGTACGCGCCTGCTGGTGCATGACCAACCTGCAGAACCCGCTGGGGGCAACGATGCCCGATGCCAACAAGGCCGCATTGGTTGAGCTGTTGGCCCGTCACCGGGTTCCGCTGATCGAGGACGATGTCTACAGTGAGCTGCACTTTGGTTCAGCATCGCTGCAGCCGGCTAAGTGCTTCGATAGTGAGGGCATGGTGTTGCACTGCGGTTCGTTTTCCAAAGCGCTGGCGCCGGGCTATCGCATTGGCTGGGCGATTCCCGGCAAGTATTTCGAGGCGGTACGACGCGCCAAGTTGATGACCACCTTGTCCGCCTGCGTGCCGACCCAACTGGCGTTGGCAGACTACCTGGAAACCGCCGCCTATGACCGCCACCTGCGCAGCCTGCGCCACCAGCTCGAAGACCTGCAGGCGCTGGCCCTGAGCGCCATCGCCGAGCAGTTTCCCGCCGGCACCCGGGTGTCGCGGCCGCAGGGCGGCTACTTCCTGTGGGTCGAGTTTCCCCTTGCCCTGGACGCCATGCAGCTATACCGGCAGGCCCTGGATCACAACATCAGCATTGCGCCGGGACCGATGTTCTCGGCGGCGGGTGACTATGGGCATTGCATCCGCTTGAACTATGCCCAGCCCTCTGCGGAGCTTCTGGAAGGTATCCGCGTACTCGGGCAGCTCGCACATCACCTGCTGCCCGCAGCCGCCTGATACGGCTGACGACCGCTGCAGCCGCGGCGCTGTCGGCAACACTCCCGTCCGGCTTTTCTGCGCGTCTTTTTTTGCCAGCGCATTGAGCAGCCAGATGATTCCGAGGATACTGCGCGCTTCGTAAATTGGGTGGTGAGTCGAGACGCTTTGTATGCAACCGTTTGAAGGAAAAACCGTTGTCGTCAGCGGCGGTGCAGAAGGTATTGGATTGAGCATCGCCCAGGCCATGGGTCGCCGCGGTATGAACGTGGTGCTGACCGATATCGACGCCGGCCAGCTCGAGGTGGCCCGGCAGGCGCTGGAAACCGAGGGCGTCCCGGTGCTGGCGTTGCCGCTGGATGTGGCCAGGCTCGAGCAGTGGCAGGCGGTCGCTGAGCAGGCGATCGCGCGCTTCGGCAAGGTGCATATGCTGGTCAACAATGCCGGCGTCGGCGGTACGGCCGGCGGCATAGACAATACCGACGAGCGGGAATGGCGCTGGGTGGTGGACGTCAACCTGATGGGCGTGGCGTTCGGCGCCCAGGTGATGGTGCCGCTGATGAAGTCACACGGCGAGGGAGGCTGGTTAGTCAATGTCGCCTCCATGGCGGGCTTCGGGCCGCTGCCCAACGCAGCGCCCTACACGGGGACCAAGGCCGCCGTGGTAGGCATGTCGGAAGGTTGGCGCATGGAGTTGGCGCCGGAGAATATCAAGGTCTCTGTGCTGTGCCCCGGTTTTGTCAACACCCGCATCTACGACTCCGGTCGCAACAAGCCGGATGGTGTGGCGCCCGCCACGGCGGATAACGCTGAAGATATGAAAGCCTTCCTGGAAGCTGTCGTGACCACCGGCATGGATGTGGCGGTGGTAGGCGAGCGCGTGGTGGAAGCGCTGCTCGCGGATGAAACCTACATTTTTACCCACCCGAACTACCGCGCCAGCGTGAAAGCGCGCTGGCAGGCGGTGGACGCGGCGTTTGAACGTGCTGCACAGAGTCCGTTGCTGACGGATGCCGTTGTCCCGGATTTGCCCTTTGCAGGCTGATGCGATCCCTGACTAGACTTACAACCCCCCGCATAGATGGAGAAGCTCCGCATGGCCACTGATAGAGAACTTGGAATTATCGTTTACGGCGCCACCGGCTATACCGGCCGGCTGGTGTGTGAATACCTTAACGAACAGTATGGCGTGGCCGGCGAGATCAGCTGGGCCATGGCCGGACGCAGCCAGGACAAGCTGGAACAGGTGCGCGATGAAATGGGCATCTCCGCGGATGTACCGCTGGTGGTGGCAGATGCCGGCGACCCGGCCTCGGTCGATGCCATGGTCAAGCGCGCCCAGGTGATTGTTACCACCGTGGGGCCCTATCAGCTGTACGGCTCGGACCTGGTGCGCGCCTGTGCCGAAGCCGGCACCGACTATGTCGACCTCTGTGGTGAGCCCGGCTGGATGCACGAGATGATCGAGGCCCATGGGGCGGCCGCCAAAGCCAGTGGCGCACGCATTGTGTTCTCCTGCGGCTTTGACTCAATTCCCTTCGATCTCGGCGTGCTTTTCCTGCAGGAGACGGCAAAGGAAAAACTCGGCGCGCCGGTAAGCCGCGTCAAGGGCCGTGTGCGCGCCATGCAGGGCACCTTTTCCGGCGGCACCCTGGCCAGCTTCAAGGCGACCATGGCGGCCGCAGCGGAAAATCCCGAGCTGGTCTCCGTGCTCATGAACCCCTTCGCGCTGTCTGAGGGTTTCCAGGGGCCTGAGCAGCCCCACGGCATGGCGCCGATCTTTGAAGAGGATCTCGATAGCTGGTCCGCGCCCTTCATCATGGCCACCATCAACACCAAGAATATTCATCGCAGCAACCTGCTGCTGAATCACGGCTACGGCGACAACTTCGTTTATGACGAGATGATGCTGACTGGCCCGGGTGAGCAGGGCGAAGCGATTGCCACGGCCGTGGCCGAGGACAAGTCCATGGCGGAGAATCCCATCAAGCCGGGCGAAGGCCCCTCCAAGGAGGAACGCGACAACGGCTTCTACGACGTATTGTTCCTTGGCAGCAATACTGCGGGCGACACTCTGTCGGTCTCGGTGAAAGGTGACAAGGACCCGGGCTACGGTTCTACCAGCAAGATGATCGCCGAGAGTGCCGTGGTGTTGTTGCTGAACCCGGAGCAGGCCAGCGGCGGTATCTGGACGCCGGGTGCGGCCCTTGGCACGCCACTGATTGAGCGCCTGCAGGCCAATGCCGGGCTCACCTTCGCTGTCGAGAGCTAACGCCGGGCCTCACGGCAGACCTCGCGAGACCTGAAAGCAGGCTGCACTCCCCCGGAACTTGTGGGCATGACGCGTGTCTCTAAACCAGAACATGGTCATGCCCACAGGCTTGATAATGGGGTATAAAAAGAACTGAAGTTTTTGTGCAAGGGGTATCGCATGAGAGTCACACTTCATCGGGTGGCCTGCGTTCTGCTCGCCGCCGTCACCGCTGGCTGCGCCAGCACCTACGAACCCGTCGACAATAGCTATATTGGCTCCCAGAAATCGGCCACCATCGTCCTGTCGCCATCGGAGAAACCGATCTATCGACAAATCGACGATGATGGAAGGCGGGTGGCTGAAATCGAATTCAGCGCGTTTCAGGAAGGGATGCTCGCCTCGGGCCAACTGGCGGCCAGTTACGGCATACTTTTCTGGAGCAGCAGTGCTGTTGCTACCAGCAGCGCTGTAGTGATACCCGGACTCGGTCTGGGTATAGCCGCGATTTCCGGCGGCATGGGAACGGTCGTGGACAGCTACCGCTTTGAACGTGCGGAGGCCAGCGTGGCAGAGCACAGCGAGCTATTGCAGGAACTCGAAATCGATGAGCTTGCGAAAACGGTGGTCGAAACGTCGGTGTCAGAGTTTTCCCACCTTGAAGTCGCTGCCGTAACAGACGTCGATGCCTTGTTTCCAGCGGCATCCCAGGCATCCGCAGAAAACAACTATCAAAGTCTGGTCCGCGGTTTAAAGCAGTCACTGGGCACTGAAAGCGACGCCGCGCAGGATGGCTTTGAAGCCGTGTTGAGCCAGATCGACAGTGATTTTGTCGTCACGCTCACATACTTTCCGCAGTTTTCCCCCAATTTTGAAGTGCTGGAAGTGCACGCACTGGTCAGTGTCTACGACCGCAATGCAGAGGCCCAGGCTGATCCCATTTACAGCAATGCAGTCTTTTACCAGTCAGCCCTGCACGGGGGGCAATACCTGCCGGATACGCGCGAGGTAGTCGACGAGTTTATTGAGCAGTATCGGCAGAAAGTCGCCTGGCGCGAATCCCGGGGAGGCCATGACAAGCTCTCCGGTCATCAGAAGCTTCAAATAGACCACCAGCTTCGGCAGAAACGCTATGTGCTGGAGCGTAACTACACACGCGTCGACAAACACGATCCCGATGGCCAGCTGTGGCTACAGGATGGCGGGCAAGCGATGTTTGCAGCATTGGAGGAAGGCTTGCGGGAAATTGTGCGCCTTGTGGTCTACGACTTAAATGCAGACCAGGATGAGAGCGTGCTGGCCGATCGGACCTTGCCGGGCACTGTGCTGGAGATGCGCTTCATCGACGTGCTCAGCAACGACAAGCGTCACGTTTACCGCAGCGAACGCGGTGCGCTACACAGTGTTGATGGCCGCAGCCGCTTCGTTCTCTATGAACCTGTGAATTGAGTCTACACCGCTGCTGGAAGTGATATCTTGCGCCCCGCTGGAAGAACCAGGTGGGGTGCGGCCGGTGGGGCCACCGGAGTGAGGCTTTCCATTCCCTCAAATCGGCGGGCGCTGCTATTTGCCTGGCATATCCGGCGCGGAGTCTGCTAGCTGATGTTGTCTCTCAATCGATGAAGCTCGCTTCGCCATAGTCCTGGCACTGCTCCACGCGCTGTATCGGTTCAGCGTCCGCGGGCAGGCTGCTGGATGTGCTCCAGCATTCGTCGAAAATGGAGCAGTAGCAATAGGTGAGTCTGGCGGTGCCGCTGTAGACCGCCTCCTGCATGCTCAGTGCCAGTTCCCGTTCCGCCGTCTGGAATGCGACCACCGATTCACCGGGTGCCAGGACACGCCTACTGATGCTGGCCTTGCCATACTCGGTGCCTAGCCTTGGGCTTGTGCCCATCAGGGCTGCCGTCATCGACTGCCAGTCGCGCACCGGTTCGCCGGCCAGCGTGAGTTGCACGCTACGCATCCGCGCGGGTCCGACCCCTACGTTGTTCAGGGACAGGGCAAAGGACGCGGAGGCGTCATCGCTGGTGTCATTGATCATGAACTGGACATAGGGCCACACAGAGGCGGCCGTTTGCTGCCGCACCGCCTGCGACTCATTGAGCGCGGCGTACAGTGCTACCGCGCCGGTGAAAACGCCGGCCAATGACAGCAGCGTCTGCCAGAAGGTGAGGCGCAGAAACGCCTTCTGTATGCCGGCAATGGTATTGGTTTCGGACAGCGGTGGGCGGGCTTCGCGTTCCTCGTTCGGTGGTGGCTGGTTCAAGCTTGCTCCCTGGTGTAGCGTGTCGTCTGTCCCCGCCGGTCATCGACGCGGTGTGGGCGAAGGATAGCAAAGCCGGAGTCCGAGCGGAGACAGGGGTTTATGACGGAACCAGGTGCAATTGTTGTAAGCGAGGCCGACTCGGCGGCCCTGGTGAACAGGGAACTGGCGTTTGAGGCGGTACGCGATGCCTTCCTGTGTTTGAGCGATGGCAGCGGGCAGTTGAACCCGGTAGTTATGGCGCCCGGTATTACCGCAGGCGATACCTTCAGTCTCAAGTCCGGCTCCGCATCAGCGGCCGGGCTGCTGGGATTCAAGTGCGGAGCCTATTTCACCGGCGCCGATGCTCTGGACCTGCCGCGCCACAGCTCCAATACGCTGTTGCTCGATCCCGTTTCCGGGCGGCTACAGGCCATTGTCGGCGCCTCTGAAGTGAACTGTTATCGCACGGCAGCCGCCAACGCGGTGGCTGCGAAAACCCTGGCGCGGGAAGATGCCAGCAGGCTCACCGTTGTCGGCGCGGGTCACCAGGCCTGGTACGAAATCAACGCTCTGGCAGCACAGTTTGAGCTGGAACAGATCAATATCGTCTCACGCAACGCGAGCCGGGCTCAGGCGCTGGCGGACAGCTTAAATCAAGAACCGGGAGATGTTGCAGTGATGTTGCTTGCGGCGGAGGAAGCGATCCCTCTGGCCGACCTGCTGGTCACAGTCACCACGGCGCGTGAGCCCCTGTTCCCGGCCGAACTGGTGCAATCCGGTACCCATGTGTCTGCCATGGGTGCCGACCAGGTCGGCAAGCAGGAGCTGCCCGTCGAGCTACTGAACCGTGCCAGCTTGTTCGCCGACCTGCCGGAGCAATCGCTGCGCGTGGGTGAGTTCCAGCATGTGGCGGATGAGGGGAGTGAGGGTCGCATGGAGATCACCCTGCTGGGTGATGTACTGGCCGGCAAAGCCGCCGGCCGCAAGGCGCGTGAGGAGATCACCGTGTTTGACAGCTCCGGTGTGGCGCTGCAGGACCTCTTTGTTGCACGGCGGATTCTCGACGCTTACCTGAGCCAGACCGGCGCGGCAGAGTAGGGCTGTATCATGAGCGATGATTTCTACGTGGTGACGCGAGAGCCGGGCTTCGGGCCGGAACCCTTGCCTACCTGGACCGACCGGACCGGTGCTGTCCGGGTCTTCGGGACTGAACCTGAGTCCGCGGCTTACAGGGTCGATATTCCCGAAGTGCCAGGCGCGTTCCAGCTCATGAACGTACTCAGTGACCCGGAAGCCGACCATATCGTGGAGATTGCCGAGTCGTTGGGCTTCCACCCTGATGCACCGGTGTCACTGCCGCATGATGTGCGGCACAACGACAACCTTAACTGGGTAGTCAGCGAGGCCATCGATGGCGCGCTCTGGAGCAGGTGTAGGGATTTGCTGACTGACAGGGTGGGTGAGCAGTGTGCAGTAGGCATCAACGCACGTTTCAGGTTCTACCGCTACGGACCAGGCGACTACTTCAGCCCACATACCGACGGCGCCTGGCCCGGTAGCCGGGTGGTTGATGGCGTGCTGGTCGCCGACGCCTACGGGGATCGATACAGCCAGTACTCTTACCTGCTGTTTCTCAACGATGGTTACCAGGGTGGCCGTACTCAGTTCCTGGTAAGCCGCAGCGACCCGGGCAAGCCGGCCAGGGACCCCGACGATGTGAATCTGGTGAGTGTCCGCACCCCGAAGGGCGCGGCGCTGTGCTTTCCACACGGTGCGCATCCCCAGCACTGCGTCCATGCCAGTGAGGAAGTCACGCAGGGTACCAAGTACATCATTCGCACAGACATACTGTACGGGGAAGGCTAGGGGCTCAGGCTTCGTAGATGGCGTAGATTTTCTTTGCCGTTTCCAGCACTTCCCACTCACCTTCGAAACCGGCGGGAATCACAAAATTGTCCCCGGCCTTTAGCTCCACTTCGGTGCCGTCTTTGCTGCGCAGGATGACCCGCCCCGCCAGCAATTGGCAAAACTCATGCTCGGTGTAGTGAGTTTTCCAGCAGCCCGGCTCGCCCTCCCAGATGCCCGAGAAGAACTTGCCATCGCTGCTCTCGTAGTGATTCCAGGTGCGCTGCATGGCCTGACCTCGCACGCACCGGTCTTCCGGCGTCAGGTACTCCTCGAAATCTGGCTCATTGCTGTCGAATACGATTATCCCGCTCATCTGTTCACTCCTTTCCCGATAGTTGTCCGGCTCGCGCCAGATAGGCGGCGCTGTAACGCCGAATAGCACGACTGCTCAGTTTCGCGCCGTTGTCCAAATGGCCGGCGCGTTCGCTCACTTCCAGCATGGCCTGTCCGATTTCGGTTGAACGTACCGCTGCACCGACAGGCCGGAAGAACCCGTACATCAGCTTCTGCCCCAGGTGGGCCTCTCCCCGGGCGGGTCGGATATAGTCGGGGCGATAGGCGATGACGCGAAGGTGTGTTCCCTGCGCCAGCGCAAACAGGGTTTTTTCGGCGCGTATCTTCTCCCGCACCCACATGGTGTCGGAATCCTCGGAAATATCGCTACTGCTGATGAATTGAAAGCTCAGTGCCTCGGCGCGGGCGACGGACAACCACGCCTCCAAAAACTGCGCCGGGAAGTCGACGTGAATCATCCCATAGGTTTGCTGGTCAGCGCCCACCGCGCTGATGCCGATAGCCCAGTAGACGGTGTTCACCTGAGCCAGCAGATCGCGGAGGGCGGTGTAGTCGAGGTAGTCGGTGTGCACGGTCATCACCACTTTGCCGGCTGCAACGCCTGCCTCGATACGCGGCGTCGCCCGGCGTGTGATGACGTGGATGGTCTCGACGTTGGGGTCTGCCAGCGCCGCCTCGAGGATGCCATCGCCTGCGGTGCCGCTGGCGCCGAAAATGGCGACGGTGCGCAGGGCGCTGACATCCAGGGGAGCGTCCTCGAGCGGCTGCAGTGGCTGCAGGTTGAAGTACACACCCACCAGGTAGAACAGGGTGAACAGCGTGGCGATAGCTGCGAGCAGCCTGGCGACGGCTCTGCGAAAGGCTGTAAGGTTCATGGCTGGATTCTAACGGGAAACAACTTTGGTCGCGGTGCCCTGGCGGGCAGCAGAGCGCTGGCCCAAAGTGCTACTTCCAGATTTCTATGTTGCGCTCCGGCCCTGGTTGAATGCCATGCTGTGCTGCGAAGTTGCCCTGGTTGATCGCCAGCCCGATGTTGAGGATATCGTTCACGTACAAGGCCGGTTCGCCCAGGTCGACGCCACCGAACGAGCTGACAAAGCGTACTTTTTCCTTGAACAGCACCGTCGCGCCATCGCTGATTTTTACCCAGAGTTCATCACCGACTTCCACGCCGAGCTGATCGAAGAGTGCCGCGTCGATA
>JANQIO010000047.1 GCA_028282105.1 Halieaceae bacterium
GCGCCATCCTGGCGCTGGGCAAGGGTGAGCAGAAGGTGGTGGTGAAAGACGGTGAGCAGGCCATTGCCACGGTGATCAGCGCGACCTTGTCCTGTGACCACCGGGTCATCGACGGGGCGGTGGGCGCGACTTTCCTGCAGGTACTGGGCGCGGAGATCGCCGCACTGGCCTGAGCACCTGCTCGGGGTGATCCGCCCGAACAAAACCGTGACACACAGGCCAACTTCGCAGCGAGCGGGTTGGCCTGCTTTTTTTGCGCGGGTTACACTGCCAGGCCGCCCTTTTCGCGGTGAATCACAACAATAACTGGCAACATCGACCATGATTGAAGCAAAACCAAACACTGTGCGGGGCCTCGCCTTCGCCCTCGCAAGCACCTTTGTCGCTGCTTGTTCCGACAGCAATAACACCTTCCAGCCGGCCCCGGAATTCAGCGTCGATCCCAACAGCGTGGACGTCAGCCAGGCAGACGTCTGCGATATCCTCCAGCCGGGTAAGTGTGCATTCCCCTTTCCCAGCAATTTCTACACGGTGGAGGACGCCAGCTCTGGCACCGGACGCCGGGTCAATCTCAACCCGACGGCAATCCCGGGGACCAGTGAGGGTGTGGCTTTCGACCCCACCGAGTACAACCGTAACGACGGCTTCTCGCCGGGGCCGCTGATCCTGCTGGAGGTAGCGGGCATCGACCTGGCGCAGACCGGCGCTGCCAGCTTTACCGCTATGGGCAGCTCGCTGGAGGCGGATGCGCCGATCCAGTTGATTCATGCCGCCACCGGTGAGCGCCAGCTGATCTGGGCAGAGCTGGACAGCCGCCCCGCGGAGGGCGAACCCCAGGCGCTGATGATCCGCGTGGCCAAAAACCTGGAAGACGGCGAGCGCTACATCGTCGCCCTGCAGAACCTGGTGGCGGAAGATGGCAGCCCGATTCCATCCAGCGACGCGTTTACCGTGTTCAAGGAAGGCATTCCCTCCGATATCCCGGCCTTCGAGGATCGCCGCGCCGGGTTTGAAGACATTTTTACCACCCTGGAAGCCAATGGCATCCAGCGCGAGACGCTTTACCTGGTCTGGGATTTCACCGTGGCCTCCACCGGCAATATCACTGGACGCATGCTGCATATTCGCGACCAGGCCTTTGCCGCCCTGGGCGGCGAGGCACCGGTAGCCACTGTTCTCAGCGTCGAGTCCCCGGACGAATCCGAGAACGCCGACCTGGGGCGGCGCATCACCGGCACCCTGTCTGTGCCCAATTTCCTCGACAGCGCCGACGGCCGACCGGGCTCGCGCTTCGGCTACGACAGCGCCGACCCGGATGCGCTGCCCGCGCGCTTTGCCGGCAGCGGCAGCGTCGAGGTGGACTTCACCTGCGTGATCCCGCGCCAGGCGCTGTCCGACTCCAGCGACACCATTGCCGTAGTGATCGGTCACGGCCTCTATGGCAGCCGCGAGAGTGTTGACGATTTCGCGCCGGTCGCCGAGGAGCAAAACATCATGTTCTGCGGCATGGATTCCTGGGGCATGTCCGACTCCGACCTGGGCGTGGCTTTTGCCAGCCTCAGCAACATCAATAACTTCCCGCAACAGGCAGACCGCATCCAGCAGGGCTTCCTCAACATCACCCTGCTGTCCGAGGCCATGCGCCACCCGGACGGCTTTGCCGCTCTCGATGCCTTCCGAGTCGGTGACCGCAGCCTGTTCCAGACCGGTGCCGTGCACTATGAGGGCGTGTCCCAGGGCGGGGTGCTGGGTGCCGCGCTGAGCGCCATCAATCCCAACTTCGAGCGCTCGGCACTCAACGTGGCGGGCATGCGTTTCAGCCTGCTGGCGCGCCGCTCCAATGCCTGGGGCGCCTTTGCCTTTGCCTTTGACCCGGCCTACCCCGACCCGCTGGACAAGCCGCTGGTGTGGTCAGTCATCCAGATGCTGTATGACCGCGGTGAGAACAATGGCTATGTGAATCACGTCACCCGCGATCCGCTGCCCGGCTCTACCACCTCCCGGGTGCTTATTCACCTGGCAATCGGCGACAAGACCGTGAGCGAAACCGCCGGCGAGATTCTCGCCCGCAGCATGGACGTGCCACGCCACCTGCCCAGCGTGGTCGATGGCCGCCATGTCGCCGTGGAGCCCTACCTCAATATCGAGGGCATCCCCGCCTATCCCTGGGCCGGAAGTGGCCTGATGCTGTGGGACTCCGGGCCTTTCCCTATCGCCGACCACGACGGCACCCCCCTGCAGGCCACCGTTAACAACTTCGAGCCGGCCGGCTACAACACCCACGGCATGACCTTTGGCCAGCGCGCTGCCCGCGACCAGAAAGCCGCCTTCTGGCGCAGCGGTGAGGTGATCAATGTCTGTGGTGAGACCGCCTGTTTTGGCGACGGCTACGACGGCACCCCCGGAGAGTACACGGCGCCCAGCTCCCAGCCCTAAGCCCCTCCTCAACGTCGGGGTCACTGGCCCCGGCGTCTCACCACAAATTCACAACTCCGCTGGAATAGTGCGCGAAGTCGATTCGAATTTATCGATTTGACGAATCGAGATTTTCGGTCCATATTCAAACCTTAATATCTTCAAGTATTTGCAGATAAGCAAGCATAGCGGTTATCCAGTAATCAGTAGCTATTAGAAACAAGTAAGAGGCGCAAAGCCTCGCACTACCGGGGGGTAGAGCACCGATGCCGAGTCGCACGCTGGTCGCCAAGGAACTGTCCGAGATCTTCAAGATTCTCGCCCACCCGGACCGTATTCGAATTATCGAAGAGCTGGGCATCGACGAACGCGACGTCAACAGCCTCGCCGAACAGCTCGAACTGGCGGGCACCCGTGTTTCCCAACACCTGTCCCTGATGCGCGCCCACCGCCTGGTGGATGAGCGCCGCGAGGGCCGCCGCCACGTCTACCGGCTGCTGCAGCCGGAAATCGCCGAATGGATTATCGAGGGGCTCGCCTTTGTCGAAGGCCGGATGACCGGCGTGGACAAATCCGCCATCGATAGCGCCCGCAAGCTGTGGAAGGCACAGCAGAACTAACAGACAGCGAAGAGAAGAGAGGAAGACACCCATGCCAAAGTTCGCCGAAGGAGTCATCAAGTTCCAGAACTCCGTCTACCCGGAGAAGAAAGAGCTGTTCGAGAAACTCAGCAAGGGCCAATCCCCGGAAGCCCTGTTCATCACCTGTTCTGACTCGCGGATCGAAACCGCGATGATCACGCAGACCGACCCGGGTGAGCTGTTTATCTGCCGCAATGCCGGCAACATCGTGCCGCCCCATACCACCCACACCGGCGGCATGACGGCGTCCATCGAGTTTGCGGTGGCGGCCCTCAACGTACCGCATATCGTCATTTGCGGTCACACCGAGTGCGGCGCCATGAAGGGCGCCATGAACCCGGAGGGCCTGGACGCTCTGCCCCACGTCAAGGAGTGGCTGAGCTACTCGCGCGCGGCGGTCTCAGTGGTGGAGCAGCTGGGCACTGATCTCAGCGATGAGGAAAAAATGAACATGCTGCTGGAGCAGAACGTCATCCTGCAGCTCAACCATCTGAAAACCCATCCCGCCGTTGCAGCCCGCCTCGCCAAGGGTGACCTGCAGTTGCACGGCTGGGTCTACGACATCAAAACCGGTGGCGTGGCTGCCTACGATGAAGCGAGCAACAGTTTCGTCTCGGTGGACAACCGTTACGCCGAAGAAGCCGCCAAGATGGCACACCATAAGGGCTGTGCCGCCTGAGAGGCGATCAGTTCAGGAGTATCGCTATGAAGTACTTTGATACGAGCAACCTGCGCGGCGACATCTTCGGCGGTATCACCGCCGGCATCGTCGCCCTGCCGCTGGCCCTGGCCTTCGGCGAGGCTTCCGGCGCCGGGCCGATTGCCGGCATGTGGGGCGCAATTTTTGTCGGCTTCTTTGCCGCACTGTTCGGCGGCACCGGCTCACAGGTGTCCGGCCCCACCGGCCCGATGGTGGTGGTGTTTGCCGGTGTGTTCGCCTCACTGAGCGGTGATCCGGCGCTGGTATTCGCCGCCGTGGTCCTGGCGGGCCTGATCCAGGTCGGCCTGGGCGTTATGAAGATGGGGCAGTACATTCGCCTGGTGCCCTACCCGGTGGTATCGGGCTTCATGAGCGGTATCGGCTGTATCATCATCGCCCTGCAGGTGTCGCGACTGTTCGGCCACGAGCCGGAGGCGGCGGGCACCGTTCCGGCGCTGCTGGAAATTCCCGAAGCCATCATGGCGCCGGTGTGGCCGGCCCTGCTGGTGGGCGCCACCACCCTGGGTATCATTTTTACCTGGCCCAAACGCCTCGGTACCTATCTGCCGGCACCCCTGGCAGCGCTGATCATCGGCACCTTGCTGAGCCTGGCGATTCCCGGTTCCCCGATTCTCGGTGACATTCCCACCGGCTTCCCGGACTTCGTGGTCCCGGCCTTCTCCACCGCCACCTTCGCCATTGTGCTGGAAGCGGCTGTCATTCTTGCAGCCCTCGGCGCTATCGATTCACTGCTCACCTCGCTGGTGGCAGACAATATGACCCGCACCCGGCACGACTCAGACAAGGAGTTGATCGGCCAGGGCATTGGCAACACCGTGGCCGGGCTGTTCGGCGCCATCCCTGGCGCCGGCGCTACCATGCGCACGGTGATCAATATCCGCACCGGCGGCAAAACGCGCATCTCCGGCATGCTGCACTCGCTGCTGCTGCTGGCTATCGTTATCAGCCTGGCGCCGCTGGCGGAGCTGATTCCCCACGCGGCCCTGGCCGGCATCCTCATCAAGGTCGGTTACGACATTATTGATATCGCCTACCTCAAGCGCGCCCACCGCGGCCCGCGCCTGGACCTGGCGCTGATGGCCCTGGTGCTGCTGCTGACGGTGTTCGTCGACCTCATCACGGCGGTTGCCGCTGGCGTGGTCGTTGCCTCGCTGGCCTTTGTGAAGCAGCTCGCCGACGAGCAGCTCAAGAAGTTTGGCGACGAGGACGATGCCATCGTGGTCACGCCGGAAGAACGCAGCCTGCTGGAAGAAGCGGGCCGCGCGGTGACCATTTTCGAGTTCGGCGGCCCGCTCAGCTTCGGCGCCGCTGCCGATGTTGGCCACACGGTGCGCGAGCGAACCCGCCGCAAGGCCGCGGCGCTGATCCTCGACTTCAGCGGCGTACCGTTCGTCGATGTATCGGCCGCGCGCGCGGTAGAAACCATTATCTGCGATGCCAGGCAGGCGGGGAAAACCGTCTACATGGCGGGCCTGGATGATGAAGTCGCTGCCACTCTGGCGGCCCTGGATGCTACCCACTGCCTGCCGGTTGATACCAGCTACGAGCATCGCATCGATGCCCTACGTGCTGCGGTAGAAGAGGTAAAACGCCAGCGAGCCAATGGCGACAGCACACCGGGCGCCCTGCCTAACGTCAGCGCAGCCTGACTCGCTGTTGAGTAAAGACACCGGGAGGGCCACGGCCCTCCCGGTGCTGTTTCAGGCCGCCGTTGATCCCGGCGGAATCGAGTAAGTGCCGCTGGCCTGGGCCACGGGCGCTTCGATACCTTCCGAGTACACCAGCACATCCCCTACCACCAACACGCGGCCAACCTTGACCAGGCGGCAGTGCGCCACCAGGTCCTGGCCCGCCGCCGGCTTGCGCAGGAAGTTGATATTCAGGCTGGTGGTTACCGCCAGCGGCACCAGGCCCACGGCGGCCAGTGTGGCGACGTACAGCGCCTCATCCGCCAGCGCCATGGTAGTCGGGCCGGACACTGTGCCGCCGGGCCGCAGGTCAGCCTCGCCTACCCGGTAGCGCAGGCGGCAGGAGCGCTCGTCTACCGCCTCTATAATCCCGCGGCTCTGGGGGAATACTTCGGCGAGAAACGCCGATATTTCAGTCAAGGTTGGCATCGCGCAAGTTTAGCCAGCAAAAACACGAGAACAAGCCCGCTGAGGCTTGCATTGTCACGACAGGCCGCTAGCATGCCCGTCCCATTATCCGGAGTTTTTGCGATGTACTCGTTCCACCCGGTACGCGCCCTGTGCGCAGCGGCCCTGTTGCTCAGTGGCTGTTCAGACAGCGACAACACCTTCGACCCCAACCCGGTGGTAGCGCCAGCGCTCACCATCAACACGACGGCATCCCCCGAGGGCATGGCGGGTGAAATGACCCGGCTGGTGTTCCGGGCAACACTGGACCTACCCAATTCCAGCGATACGACGATTCTCTACGACACCGCAGCGGGCACGGCCACAGCGGGCGTGGACTACCTGGACACCGAGGGCAGCGTCGTCATTGCCGCAGGCCAACTGGCGGCAGAGATTGAGATCGAGGTGCTGGGGGATGCCGATGAGGAACCGGCAGAAACCCTGGTGCTGAACTACCGGGTAGACGGTGGCCCCACCCAGGCCGCCAGCAATGTGTTGGGTTACATCGCAAACGACGACAGCGCCTGCACCGCACCCTACCAGAAGGCTGACCCCAACCGCTGGCGCATCACCGAGGGCGACCCGCTCAACTACGCGCACCGGGGCGGCGTGATCGACTTCCCCGAAAACACGCTGTACGCCTATAGCGAAGTGGCGAAGCTCGACGAGGCCATCGTGCTGGAGATGGACGTCTACCAGACCCTGGACAACGAGCTGGTGATCATCCACGACCTGGACGTGGACCGCACCACCAACGGTACCGGGCTGATCGCTGACCTGACCCTGGCAGAGCTGAGGCAACTGGACGCCGCGTACTGGTTCGTACCGGGGGTGGGCACGCCGCGGGATCGCCCGGAGGCCGACTACGTATTCCGCGGTATCGCCACGGGTGACCGCCCGCCGCCGCCGGGCTATACCGCCGACGACTTCCGCATTCCGACCCTGGAAGAGGCCCTGGCGCGCTACCCGGACCGGCTTATCAACCTGGAGCTGAAGCCGGACCTCGACGGCGAGGGCATGTACGAGACCCAGATGGCCGCCCTGTTGAAGGCTTACGGCCGCTTCGATGACGTCATCGCTGCCTCCTTCGTAGATGAAGCCGCCAACAACTTCAAGGCGGTGGCGCCCTGTGTGCATACTTCGGTCCCCCTGGGCCAGGGCACCTTCCTGGTGCTGGCATCCCAGGGCGACCTGCCGCTGCCGCCGGTACCGGAACACGTGGCCTTCCAGGTACCGCCGGATACCAGCCAGATCGGCCAGATCGACCTGCTCATTCAGGTGGTCACCGAGGATTTCGTGCAGGACGCCCACAACGCCAACCTGGCGGTACAGGTGTGGACCATCAATAGCTGTGAGGAAATGCTGGCGATGATCGATCTCGGGGTCGATGCCATCATGACCGACCGGCCGGTGTTGCTGCAGTCCCTGCTGGACCAGCCCCCTGCGGAGCGCAGCTGTAGCGCGGATTAGCAGGCATAGACAGGGCGGGCCCAGGCGCCCGCCTGACGCGCTGCTGGTACAACTTTATTGATCTATGTCTAGGTTTTGTTGACCTTTGTAATCCAAACCCGAAAGCGGGTCGTACCTAGGACGTTTTTTAACCAGGTGTACCACCATGATTGCAAAGAACCTTGGCAATGCAGAGCGCATCGTGCGGCTGCTGCTGGGTGTGCTGGTTGCTGTAATCACGGCAATGCAGCCTCAGTTTGGCGCTTTTGAGGGGCTGACTTCGGTCATTGCCCTGTTCCTGATCCTGAACGGCATTTTCGGACGCTGTTACCTGTGGCATATGCTGGAAATCACCAGCTGTGGCTGCAGCGAGGCTCCCCAGGAGCGCTTCTGCGGCAAGCGCGCTGCCTGATACCGCAGCACTAACCCAGCCACACTCCGGCACCGCGCGGGAACTCCCGCGCGGTGTTGCCATCGAAGGCATGACTGATTCATCGAGACACCGTCATGTCGCAGCACCTATTCCCTGCCCCACTCTTGCCCCCCCGAGCGCTCATCAGGCTCTTGATGGGGTTTTGCCTGTTATGGAGCCTGCCGTCAGCCGCCGGCATTATTCCCGACAGCGAAGCCTGGGAGCGCTGGCGCCCGGCCGCTGACACACGCGCCGTCGAGGTAGACCACAGCCCCTGGGGCCAGCTACTGGCCCGCTACCTGGTCAGTGATCACCCTTCCGGCATCAACCGCTTCGACTACGCGGCCGTCAGCGCCGGAGACCGGGAGCTGCTGGATGGCTATATCGACAGATTGGCTTCACTCACTATCAGCGAACTCACGCCGGCCCAGCAGCAGGCCTACTGGGTCAATCTGTACAACGCCCTCACCGTGCAGCTCATCCTCGATAACCCGCAGGCCACCAGCATCCGCCAGATCAAGGACGGCTTTTTCAGTATCGGCCCCTGGGGCCGGGAGATTATCGAGATTGAAGGCGTGGCCTTGACGCTGAATGACATCGAGCACCGCATCCTGCGGCCGCTCTATGCCGATGCCCGCGTACACTTTGCCGTCAACTGCGCCAGCCTCGGCTGCCCCAACCTGCAGCCGGTGCCCTTTACCGCCGACAACCTGGAGCAGCTCTACGAGGCCGGCGCCCGGTCCTTCGTCAATCACCCCCGCGGTGCGGCTATCGACGGCGAGAACCTGACTCTCAGCTCGATCTTCAAGTGGTTCAAGAATGACTTCGGCGGCAGCCGCTCGGAGCGCTTGAACTGGCTGGCACAGTTTGCCGATGGGGAACTGGCGATGGCGCTGCGCGGCTGGCAGGGCCGGGTTCGATTCGAGTACGACTGGGATCTGAATGCGCCGTAAGCGTCACCCGGAATAGAGCAGTAAATCCTGCGAAAAACTGAAACATGGCTTCGATTGATTTATCGCGCCGGGTCGCTACACTCGCATAACCCTTATTAAAGGCGCCCGTAATTACAGGAACATACCATGCTGAAACTGCTGAAAAAATTCTCCCTGCTGGGCCTGCTCGCCATGTCGATGGTCGCGCCCGGCGCCCTCGCCGAATCCTCGACCCCGGTGCTGGACCGGGTGGTCGACTTCAAGGTATTGAAGGTCGGCATGTCCGGTAACCAGCCGCCGATGAACTCCAACAGCCGCAGCGGCCAGCTGATCGGCTACGAGGTAGACCTGGCGCGGGCGCTGGCCTCCTCCATGGGGGCGCGGCTGGAAATTGTCACCATGCCGTTTGGCGACCTGCTGGAGGCGCTCAACAAGGAAAAAGTAGACATGGTGATGTCGGGCATGGCGATTACCGCCGGCCGCAGCCGTGACGTCAGCTTCGTCGGCCCCTACATGATGTCCGGCAAGTCCATCCTCACCAAGGACAGCCTGCTGTCGCGCGCCACCAAGTCCGCCGACTTCAACCGCGGCGACCTCAAGCTGGCGGCGCTGGAGAACTCCACCAGCGAGGTGTTCGTGCAGTCTGCCGCCCCGGAAGCCACCCTGATTCGCGTCAAGGACTACGACGCCGCCGTGGACATGGTCATCGCCGGTGAGGTGGATGCCCTGGTCGCCGATATGCCGATCTGCATCCTCTCGGTACTGCGCTACCCCAACGCCGGCCTCGCTACCCTGCAGTCACCGCTATCCATCGAGCCCTTCGGCATCGCGGTGCGCAAGGACGACCAGCAGTTCGCCGAGCTGGTAGACAACTACCTGGATACCTTCGGCAAAATGGGCATGCTCAACCAACTGCGCAAGAAGTGGTTCGAAGACAAGTCCTGGATCGCGGCCCTGCCCTGATCAGACCTCGCTCAACACCACAAAGAAGCCGGCAGATGCCGGCTTTTTTGTGCCTTTTAATACCGCGGATGTGCTGATTGGCTGGCCTGTTTGAGCGCTGAGGTCGCGCGTACGGCACCCGGGTTCGTTCCGGGACACGCTACGAGCATGACATCCCTATCTCGTTTCTCTGAGAGACCTCACGCCGAGGCTGTGGAGCACTGAGGCCGCACGCGCGATACCAGGAGCCCTTCCGGGACACGCTACAAGCATGACATCCCTGTCTCGCTCGGATGCGGCCGTCCCTGGCCGCATACGGTCCCGGAAGAGCCCCGGGCACCGCACGTGCTCCGTCCGTCTCAAGTCAGAAATCCAGCTTCGCCGCGAACAAGCTTGAGTTATGCACGCAACAAGGGCGGGAGCTGGGTAGACGCCTTTCCGGACCGTGAACGGCCAGGACGGCCGTTCCCGAGCGAGACAGGGATGTCATGCTTGTAGCGTGTCCGGAAAGGCGTCTACCGAGTTCTCGCCCGACCTACGGAGCAAAGATCCAGCAGTGCGAGACCGGAATTCAGGCGCTCTTCAGGCGCGGGGTGTCTTCGACGGGTTCGGTGCCTTTGAGTTGGGGGACGCGGCGGCTGAAGTGTTCCTGGACGAAGTCGCGGAACACCCGCATGCGGGCGTTGCTGCGGATATCGAGGTGGGTCAGCAGCCAGATTTCACCGCTGGTGGTCGACGGGATATCGGCCATGCGCTCCAGCTCCGGGTCGGGTTCGCCGATGGCCACCGGGATCATGGATACGCCGAAGCCTTCCTTGATGGCATCCGCGGCGACCGCCGGAGAGTCGGTGATCAGCGTGGTGCGCGCCTCGGGGAACCAGGCTTCCTCCCAGCCGACGTTTTCCTTCAGCAGATGGTCCACGGAAATCACACCGGTCACATTTTCTGGCTTGAGGTCGTCACCCTTGCGGCCGTAGACCGCGATTTCGATAGTCGCCAGCTTGTTGCCCACCAGATCCTGGGGCGGGTCGTTGGTGACACGGAAGGCCACGTCCGCCTCGCGCATACCCAGGTCGTAGGAACGCATACTGAGGCTGAGGTCGATGAGGATATCCGGATAGGCCGCGTTGAAGTCGCGAATCGCCGGCAGCAGGAAAGTGCGGCCCATGGGCTCCGGCGCCGTGACCCGGATGCGCCCTGACAGCGCGGTGGCCTGGCCAATCACCTGGCGCTCCACCCCCACCGACTGGGCTTCCATACGCTCGGCGGCATCGAAGGCCACCTGGCCCGCCGGTGTGATCACATAGCTGTGACCGTGGCGCTCGAACAGCACTGTGCCGAGCTGATCCTCGAGGCTGCGAATACGGCGAATAACTGTGGCGTGATTGACGTCGAGCTCGCGCGCAGCACCGCTCATGGAGCCGCTGCGGGCAACGGCGAGGAGAAAACGAAGGTCATCCCAGTTCAGCATCTGTGCAAAAATTCCGATTTATTGTGCGGTTTGTATTAATCCTTGTCATAATTCGCACAGTATACTGCATATGCGAGTTCGGCACCTACTGTGGGTCGACTCGCAACAAGGTCTTTGTCCAGCGGTACCAGGCAGGGGCTTAGTAAGACAACGGTCCATTTCCATAGTTAGGTAAACGTTATGTCTATTTCTTCACTTGTACGTGTTGCTGGCGCTGCTGCGCTGCTTTCCACGATTTCTACTTCTGCGCTGGCCGGTGCCAGTGACGCCCTGGCCGGCTGCAAGGCTGCCATTGCCGACGACTCACGCATGAGCCAGTACGAGAAGGTTCAGCAGAGCACCGACAAAATCCGCACCCGCGGTCGTTACACGTCTTTTGTTATCGACGTGAATGCCAAGACCGCCGACGGCGCTGTCACCGAGTACTCCGCCAGCTGCAAGGCTAGCGGCAGCGGCAAGGTGAAAGAGCTGGAACTGGTGCAGGTTGGCACCGGTGCCGACGCCCAGGTAGCGCAAACCAAGTAACTGGTGCGCTCCGTAGCCTGATTGGCTGCGGAATACCGAGCTAACAGTCGGACACGCCCCGCAGGGGGCGTGCCACTGTCGTTTGGCTACAAAAAAGCGATCGCTGCCCCGATGGTGCAGCGAGGTTCTTTATTATCTCGAAAACTGGGATTTGGTCAGTCGGCGACGTGCACCAGCTGCTTGCCGATATTCTCACCCGCAAACAGCGCCATCAACGCGTTGGGCATCTGCTCGAAGCCTTCCATTACCGTTTCCTTGGCAATAAGGTCGCCAGCGGCGACGTGCTTTGCCAGGTAGGCAATGGCCTCGCCGAAGCGCGGCGCGTAGTCGAGCACGATAAAGCCTTCCATGCGCGCCCGGCGGAACACCAGGTTGAAGTAGTTCTTGGGGCCAGGGATATCGCCGGCCAGGTTATAGCGGGAGATACCGCCACAGATCACCACCCGGGCATTGTCGGAGATGTTCTCCAGGGCAATGTCGAGAATCTCGCCGCCCACATTGTCGAAGAACACATCGATGCCATCAGGACACAGCTCCTTGACGCGGGCGGCCTGGTCTTCCTCGCGGTAGTTGATGGCCGCATCAAAGCCGAGTTCGTTTACCAGGAAGTCGCACTTTTCCTTGCTGCCGGCAATACCCACCACCTTGCTACAGCCCTTCAGTTTCGCCAGCTGTCCCACCACGGAGCCGGTGGCGCCGGCGGCGCCGGAAATCAGCACCACGTCGCCCTCCTTGGGCAGACCGACTTCCAGAAAGCCAAAGTAGGCCGTCAGGCCGGTGATGCCCAGCACCGACAGCGGCGCCGTGGGGGGCACGCCTTCAGGCACCGGGTTGAGAGGGATGTTCTTGCCGTCACTGACGGCGTATTCCTGCCAGCCAAAGCCGCCGGACACCACCGTGCCGACCGGGAATTTTTCGTGATTGGACTCGATCACCCGGCCAATACCGTTGCCGCGCATCAGGTCGCCGATCTCCAGCGGCGCCACATAGTCGGCGCGGTTTTCCATCCAGCCTTTCATGGCCGGGTCCACGCCCAGGTACATCACCTGCACCAACACCTCACCGTCACCGGGGCTGGGCCTTTCGCCGTCCACCAGCTTGAAATCCGTGTACTCGAGATCGCGGCCCAGGGGGCGTTTGTCCAGCAGGAACTGCCTGTTCATAGTTCACCTTCTTTTAACTGTTTGCGAAGAATGTCTTTGCGCACCTTGCCACTGGGGGTACGCGGCAGGTCCTCTACCAGGACCAGTTTTTCGGGGATTTTCTGCTTGGCCAGTCCACAGCGGTCGGTGAATTCGGCGATAGCTTCCAGGCTGGGCGATTGGCCGGCCCGGGGAATGACGATGGCACAGACACCTTCTCCGAGGCGTGGGTGCGGCATGGCTACCACCGCGGCCTCGGCGATGTCCTCGAAGCGGTGCAATACATCTTCGATTTCCTTGGCGGAAAGGTTCTCGCCGCCGCGAATGATGATGTCCTTCTTGCGGTCGGTAATCAGTACCGCGCCGTCCTCGGTGATGCGACCGATATCGCCGGTCAGGAAGAAGCCGTCCTCGGTGTGGGCGGCGGCATTTTGCTCCGGGTCGGCATAACCCAACATCATGCCGGGCCCGCGGGCGGCGATCTCGCCATCTTCACCGGTCGCTACCGGCTTGCCGTCGTCATCGAGGATCTTGACTTCAAAGGCATAGAGCTGGCCATCGGTGGTGGCCGCCAGCTCCGGGTTGTCGCGCCAGCCGTAACTGACCAGCGGCACCTCGGTGCTGCCGTAAACCCGCACGGTGATGCAGTTGTCGAGCACGCGGTAGGCGCGGCGCACCAGGTCCGGGGGCACACCGGCGCCGCCGCAACTGAACTGGCGCATGCTGGGCAGGCCGTCACCGCGGCGTTCTGCGGCGTTGAGCAACTCGACCAGGAACGGCGTGGCGCCCACTGTCATGGTGCCACCCACCCGATGGATGTAGTCGATGGCAGCGTCGGCGTCCCAGCGGGCCATCAGCGCCGAGCGGGCCTCGCTCATGAAACTCATATTGATGCCGCTGGAGTAGCCGGTGATATGGGTCACCGGGGACGGCATCACCATGACATCGTCGGCGCTGATGCCAGAGTGGCGGATGGAGCACTGCTGCACGTAGTTGAGAGTGTTGTGGCTATGTAAAACCGCCTTGGGGAAGCCGGTGGTGCCAGAGGTGTAGAGGCGACACTTGGGCAGGTTGGGGTCAATCTCTGGCAGGCTGTCCAGCTCCACCGGCTCGCGGTCGACGAGCTGCTCAAAGCGGGTCACGCCCGGGTAATCCGCCTCGGCGCGCACGCTGACAATGTGCTCCAGGGCGGGCAACTCCGGCGCCAACTCCAGCAGCGTATTCACGTAGTGAATGGAGCGGAACTGCTCCGGCACAAACATGATGCGGGTAGCGGCATCGTCGAGGATGTAGCGCAATTCGGCGCCGCGATAGATCGGTACGATGGGGTTCACCACCAGGCCCAGGGCGGCAGCGGCAATATCCACCGGCACCGCCTCACGCCAGTTGGGCAACTGGAAGCTGACCACGTCACCCTGCTGCAGGCCCAGCTCGAGAAAGGCAGCGATCAGCCGCCGCGCTTCCAGCGCCAGCTCCGCGTAGGTAGCGTCGGGCTCGTCTTCCAGGAAAATGGCCACCCGGTCACCCTGCTCGCGGGCCTTGCGCCAGGCCTCGCGGGCGATGGTGGTATTGGCCCACTTCTCGCCATCACGGGCAATCCGTGCCGACAGGCCCGCCTGCCAGTCACCCGGCGGGGCGGCGCCCGGCGTTCCCGCCGGGCCGGGTGAAGCGCTCACGCGTTCAGGTATTTGTCGAGCGTCTGATGGAAATGGCGGATGCGGACTTCCTGGTAGTTGGCCAGGGTCACGGTGCCTTTCTTGGACGCCTTCATGCCTTTTTGTACCTGGGGCAGGTTGGATGCATCCTGGTCGAAAATACGCGCCAGACCTTCGCCCATCACGTCCGATGCCTTGGAGAAGGGCTCGTCGATTTCCAGCCGTACGGTGGGTGCGTCGTCGGGGCGCTCTTCACCTTCGGGGAACGGGTTCAGGAAGAAAATATCCATAATGCAGCTATTGTGATCGTCACCGTTGGGACGGTGGCGATAGGTCAGCACAGGGCCAAAACCTGCCCACGGGGCAAAGTTCGGGAACAGCAGGTACAGCGTCGAGTCCATCAGCTCCGACTTGGTGGCATAGCCTTCCAGGGTTTCGCTGTGCATCGGCTGGAAAGCCTCGCTGTTGATGCCGGCGATGGTATCGCGGGCGCGGGACTTCACCGCGGTCTCGGAACCGTCGTCGGTCTCGCCCACCAGCACCGAAGTGCCGAGCATGGTGTTGACGCTGTCCTGCTCGTCGTACTGGTCTTCATGGCTGGGATTGACGATGGCGGACGGCGTAATAGTGCGGCTGACATTGTCGCCCCAGACATCGTACTGGGAATTGTCGATGCCCTGGTAAGACATGATCTGCGGGTGAGTGGCAATGGCGTGGTAGGACTCGATGAAGGCCTCCAGCACCGCCTTCCAGTTGGCGCCGATCACTTTCTGCACGTGCATGGAGATATAGCGCTGCTCGTGGTTCCAGCGCTCGAAGTGCTCGGGCAGGATGCCCATGTACTCCTCCAGCGGCTGGGCGTTCTCATCCATATTGATCAGTACCCAGCCCGCCCAGGTATCGACCTTCACTTCGGGCAGGGAGAACTCGCCCTTGTCGATGTGGGGGAAGTCCCACTCACAGGGGGCGCCCTTGAATTCACCGGACAGGGCCCAGGTGAAACCGTGGTAGGGGCAGCGCAGCTCCGGGCTGCTGCCGGCGCCGCGCTTGAGCGCGCGGCCACGGTGCAGACAGGAGTTATGGTAGGCCTTGAGCTCACCGTCCTCGGTGCGGGTGATGAGAATCGAGAAGTTGGCGATATCGTAGACAAAGTAGTCGCCGGGCTTGGCTACCTGGCTTTCCCGGCAAGCCATCTGCCAGGTCCGGGTCCACAGTTTCTGGACCTCCAGGTCAAAAAACTCCCGCGAGGTCCAGCGATCCAGCGGCAGGTCTTCGCTGCCCAGGTAGGTATCGGTGCTCTCGCGCAGGGCCGGTGGCACATCCACTTCTTCCAGGTCCAGCAGGTCCTGGAAGTTGTAGGACGGGTTGCGGGCCTTGATCTGCTCTTTCGTCAATTTCACTTTTTCGTTCATCGCTGCTCTCCTGCTAGCTCATCGCTTGCCTAGCGCTGAAGTATGGTTACTGCACTGATACCGGGTGCTCCGTACACGTGGCTATAGGCCAGTTTGGGGTCACCAGGTACCTGGCGCGCGCCGCCTTCACCGCGGAGCTGCACCACGTTCTCATGTATTTGCCGCAGTCCGGATGCGCCGATGGGTTCGCCGTTTGCCAGGCAGCCCCCGTCGGTGTTCACCGGCAGTCGACCGTCGATTTTGGTCTCGCCGTTGAGCAGCATGTACTCCTGCTCGCCGTCCTCGCAGAACCCGTTCTCTGACATGTGCATGATTTCCGCGCCGGACTCGGTATCCTGCAGCTGCGCCACGTCGATATCTTGCGGGCCGACGCCCGCCATTTCGAACACGGCCTTCGAGGCATCCACCGTGGGCCCGGCGATATGCTCGAGCGCCTGGGACGGTGCGAACACCTCGAAAGAACCATAGCGACGCGAGCGCAGGGCTGCGCCACGGATCAACACCGGTTTATCAGTGTACTGCTTTGCCTTGTCGGCGCGGCACACCACCAGCGCTACCCCGCCTTCAGAGGGCGAACAAAACATGAACTTGGTGAGCGGGTCGTTGACCATCATCGAGTTGAGGATTTCTTCTTCGCCGATCGGCGACTGGCGCCAGGCATTGGGGTTGCGGGCGCCGTTTTCGAAGGCCTTTTCCGCCACCTTGGCCAGCGCTCGGTTGGTGATGCCATAGTCGTGCATGTACTTGGTGATCTTCATGGCGAAGAACTGGGTGGTCAGCATCAGGCCGGTCTCGCCGTACCAGGCGCCGATCCCCAGGCTCTTGGGGTCGGCATTAAAGGCACCGCGCTCGTGCTTGTCGAAACCCACCACCAGGCCGATATCAAACTCGCCCGACTTAATGGCGTTGTACGCCGACATCAGCGAGCTGCCACCAGTGGCGCAGCCGTTGGCCACGTTGGTGAACGGCAAGCCGGTCAGACCCAGCTCGTTAACCAGGGAATCCGCGCTGCCGGCGCTGTGACTGCCGCCATAGGCGAACTGCATGTCCTTGAATTCCACACCGGCGTCTTGCATGGCAGCACGGGCCGCGTAGGCGCCCTGCTGCATACCCGTGCGTTCGGGTGTGCGGCCAAAGGGGTGTATGCCAGCCCCGACAATTGCTACATCCATGCTTATTGATCCTCGCTAGGGTCAGCGCTCAGCGGGCGGAAGGCGAAGCTGATGAGATCGCTGCCGTCCTCAGCCTGGCGGTAGGGGTAGAACACCACCTCCATCTCCATACCGATTTCCAGCTTGTCCGGGTCATTCTCGGTGAGCCGGCCCTCGACCCGCACCCCGCCCGGCAGTTCGACGTAGCCGACGCCATAGGGCTGAAAGGTCTCCTGGGTCTCGCCGCTGTTGTAGGGCGACTTGGGCATGAAGCGCTGCACGGTGTAAGTCCAAAGCGTGCCGCGACGCGGCAGCTCCTCCAGCACCATGTCGGTGGAACAACAGGCGGCACAGCTATCCTGGGGCGGGAAGGCGGCCCTGCCACAGTTCTGGCAGCGCGCGCACAGCAGCGCCGGATTATCGGATGGCCAGGTGAACAGGCCTTCGCCGATGGGCTTGGCCGTGGCTGAATCGAAGCCGCCGTCGTAGGCAGCGGACGGTGCGTTTGAGGACATGAGCGTTTCCATGGGCGAGCTGCCGTGGCAGCCCATCACCTGTTGTTGTTAAGTGTGTGGTGATCATTCATAGTAGCAGCCCATTTTGCTAAAAAACAGTATGGCTTGTTTCTTTTTTGCTACGCTGACACAAGCCCAACGGACCTGACTGGAGACGCCTATGTCGACCCTGGACGAACTTGCCATCCGCGACCTGAACGCCCGCTACATCGATGCGGTAAACCGCTATAACGCCGAGGACTGGATCGCCACCTGGTCGGCCTCAGCCACCTGGGACCTGATGGGCCACGTGGTGGAGGGCAGTGAGGCGATTCTCGCCACCTGGCAGGGCGCCATGGGCGGCTTCGACATGGCGGTAATGATGCTGAATTCCGGCACCATCGACGTGAACGGCGAGCAGGCCACTGGTCGCTGGTACGTCACCGAGCACCTGGTGCCAGGCGAGGGCGACGCCAGCATGGTGCTCGGAGTCTACAACGACGAATATGCCCTGGAAAATGGCCACTGGGTATTCACCCGCCGCAGCTACAAGATCATCTACCAGGGCCACCCGGACCTGTCCGGTAACTACACCCCCTACCGGCCCTGAACGGCAAAGCCGCCGCTAGGCGCGCACCAGCGCGCCGCCATCCACCGCCAGCCCGTGGCCGCTGATAAAATCCGCGTCACGGGAGGCCAGGAACAGAATCGCCCGGGCGATATCCTCGGGCTGGCCCCAGCGGCCGGCGGCACTCTTCTCGACCCAAAAATCCCTGAACTCGGCATCGTTCTCCACCAGGTCCCGGGTAATGCCGGTAACGATGGCCCCGGGCAGGATGTAGTTCACGGTAATGCCCTGTTTGCCTACCTCGACCGCCAGGTTCTTGCTGAATCCCGCTACCCCGTGCTTCGAAGCGGTGTAGGCGCCCATGCCCTCGTTGGCCAACAACGCCGACACCGAGGCGATATTGACGATACGCCCTGCCGGCGTGGCCGCCAGTAGCGGCAACGCCTCGCGGCTGAGGCGGAACATGGCGCGCAGGTTGACGTTGAGCGCGGCATCCCACATGGCGTCCTCAGTCTCAGCCAGGCTGGCCACCGGGCAGATGCCGGCGTTATTCACCAGTACATTCAGGCCTCCAAGCACCCCCTCGGCTTCCGAGATCATGTTGGCCGGGGCGTCGTCCGCTGCGACATCCTGCACCAGGGTCTTGATGCCGTGGGCAGCCAGGCTTTCGAGTCCGTCCGGGTTGAGGTCCACGGCCAGCACGGCTGCACCGGCCTCGTGGAAAGCCTGTGCAGTGGCGCGGCCGATGCCGTCGCCGGCGCCGGTCACCAGTACCCGGTAATCGGAATAATCGTAGTCGATGCGCATGGCGCGTACTCCCGGTAGGCCGCCCTACTCGTCTGCAATCTTGATAATCAGCTTGCCGGTGTTGCGGCCGTCAAACAGCATGTGGAACGCGTCCAGCGCATTCTCCAGGCCCTCCACCACGTGCTCCTTGTACTGCAGTTTGCCCTGCTGCAGCCAGTCGGCCATGGCGGCGATCCCCTCCGGGAACTGGGGCACGTAGCTCTTCACCACGAAGCCTTCCATGCGGGCACTCTTGGCCAGCAACTGCCACAGGTTTTTCGGCCCGGGCCGTTTCTCCTCGTCGTTGTAGGTGGCAATCCAGCCGCAAAAGACGATGCGGGCGCGCTCGGCCAGGTTCAGCAGCACCGCGTCGAGCATATCGCCGCCGACATTCTCCCAATAGATGTCTACCCCGTCGGGGCACTTATCCGCGATGGCAGCGGCCAGGTCGTCACAGGCCTTGTAGTCAATCACGTCGTCGAAGCCGCACTCGTCGATCAGCCAGCGGCACTTGTCCTCGCCACCGGCCATGCCGATCACTCGACAGCCCTTGATCTTGCCGATCTGCCCAACAATGGAGCCGACGGCACCCGCGGCCCCGCTCACCAGCAGGGTCTCACCTTCCTTCGGCTCGCCCACGTCCAACAAGCCAAAATAGGCGGTAAGGCCAGTGGCGCCGAGAATGCTGAGGTAAGTCGTCAGCGGCATACCCATCGGGTCGACCTTGCTGGCGGCCTCTGCCGGGCACAGCGTGTAGTCCTCCCAGGCATTCATACCGAGGGCGATATCTCCCACCTCAAAGTCGGGGCTGTTGCTTTGCACCACGCGGCCGATGCCGGTGGCCCAGACCTTGGTGCCCACCGGGATGGGTTCGATGTAGTTGGGCTCATCCGACATCCAGCCGCGGATCGCCGGATCCAGGGAAATGTAGAGATTGCGAATCACAATCTCGCCGTCGCCAGCTTCCGGTACCGGTGACTCGATCATCGGCACCTCCTCCGGAGTGGGCAGGGCGACAGGACGAGACTTGAGGATGAACTGACGGTTGACGGCGGGATCCATGGCTTTGCTTCCTGAGGAAAAGTAAACGATCAGGTTAGTCGCCGACAAAAAAGCAGTCAACTTTGTTTGTTTTTACGGCAGGCTCTGTTAGCGTTGCTGTCCTCGAGCGGTATCGACAGCAAACACCGGGAGACAAGCATGACCATACTGATCAACGGCACCGTGGACTTCGAGCCCGCCGACGCCGAAAAAGCCGTGGCGGCCGCCGCCGACCTGATGGCCGAGACCCGCACCCAGGCCGGCTGCCGGCACTATGTCTGGAGCCTCGACCCCGCCGTACCCGGCCGGGTTTACGTCTACGAAAACTGGGAGAGCGAGCAGGCCCTGGCCGACCACCTGGCGGGGCGCTACTACCGGGAGATGCTGGGGCTGCTGAGCGGATTCGGCATCAAGGCCTCGGAAACTCTCAAGTACCGCATCGACGCCGCCGGTCCGATTTACGACGAAACCGGCACCCCACGGGCGGACTTCTTCGCCACCGTCGACGCCTGAAGCGCAGCAAGCCGCTGCCAGACCGGGGCGCTTCGTCCCGCACAAAAACGGCCTTCTCTGCTGAGAAGGCCGTTTTTAGTTTGCAGGGGTAAGCCCTAGAAGTTACCGGAGATCTGCATGCCGTACTGGGTACCCCCAGTGATGGAGGAGAAGGCGAACAGGCCAGGCACCACGACCAGTGAGCCGTAGTCCATCTCGTCGGTAATGTCGCGGCCAAAGGCTGAGATGCGTACGCTCTTGCCTTCGGTCCAGTCCCACTCGTAAGACAGGGTGGCGTCGATCAGGGTGCGGTCCTGAATCAGGCCGCGCGGATCGTTGCTGACTTCCACCCAGTACTCGTCCGTATAGCGAGCGGCCGCGAACAGTGACAGTACGCCCGGACCGATCGGGTAGGCAAAGGTACCCGTCACACCGCCTGTCCACTCAGGCACGCGGCGCAGTTCCAGGTCGGAGTTGTCGGTTTCGATGCCGTCGCCGTTGAGGTCGGCGACATAGTCGTCGTACTCGGCGTCCAGGTAGCCGACGTTGGCGGTAAAGGTCAGGTACTCGTTGGCGACCCAGGTCCACTCACTTTCAAAGCCGGAGATTTCCACGGTAGCCGCGTTGCGCACCACGGTAAAGGTGCCGCCGAAGCCATCCGGGATGATCACCTCTTCCTGCTTGTCGTCGTAGTCGGTGTAGAAGATGTTGGCGTTCCAGCGCAGGGTGCGATCAAAGAACTCACCCTTCATACCAATCTCGTACTGGTCCACGTATTCCGGGTCGTAGGGTCCGATGGAATCCGGGGTGAAGTTCCGGCCGTTGAAGCCCCCGGAGCGGAAGCCCTGGGAGAAGCTGGCGTAAAACATCACGTCGTCAGAGAAACGGTAGTCCAGGCCGACCTTGCCGGTAAACTCGTCCCAGCTCTCATCTGCGTTGGCAGAGCCGATCGGGTTGAAGTTGTCCGGCGTGCCCAGGGACAGCTGGTTAAAGGCGTCGAACTCCTTCTCTTCCTCGGTGTAGCGACCACCCAGGGTCAGGGTCCAGTCCTCGGCCAGGTTGATATGCACCTCGCCGAACAGCGCCCAGGCCTCTCGATCCTGCTCGTAGGTCGGGTTCTGGTAGACCGCGCCCGTGCCGTCCGGGGCGGTGCCGAGCAGTTCGAGAATGGCGGTGAACTGCTCCAGTTCATAGTTGTCGTCCAGCAGGTAGACACCGGCCACGAAATTCCAGTTCTCACTGATCGCGTCGCTGGAGGCGAAGCGCAGTTCGAAGGAGGTCTGCTCCGAGGTCTGAGCACGGTCGGTGTGGAAAATCGGTACCGGGGCCGCATCAAAGTCGGTGGGCACGTCTTCATCGGTGTCGCGGTAGCCAATGATGCTGGTAAAGGTACCTGCGTCGATCTCGTAATCGAGCTGCAGCGTGTAGGTATCCTGCTCGAACTCGAGGCCGCGCAGGTAGTCCTGGGTCAGGTTATCGAGGCTACCGTTGTCACAGAAGCCCAGCACACAGGACAGTTCCGGCAACTGAGCACGGTTGACCAGGGCGACACCGTTGTTCTGGTCCTCGAAATGTACGTAGGTAAACAGCGCTTCGAAGTTATCGGTGGGCGTCCACAGCAGGGTACCGGTGAATTCGGTATCGTCGCGCTCGATCGCTTCCTTGCCGTCAAAATTCTCCAGCATCGCGCCGTCTTGCTGGGTGAAGGCGCCGATCTTACCGGCCAGTTTGCCTTCGACAATCGGGAAGTTGATGACCGCCTTGGCATCCATCCGGTCATCGTTGCCCACCGTGGCCTCGTACTTCAGGCCGAGTTCGCCGGTGGGCCGGGTGCGCTGGATGTTGATCACGCCACCGGTGGTATTCCGTCCGAACAGCGTGCCCTGGGGGCCGCGCAGCACTTCCAGGCTACCGAAGTCGAAGGTGTTGACCATGGAGCCGTTGACGAAGGACAGCGGCACGCCGTCAATCACCACGCCTACAGCGGGGTCAAAGCTACGCTCCACTTCCTGGGTGCCGACACCGCGGAAGTACAGCGAGGCAGCGCCGGGCGCCACGCTCACCGCGTCAATCACCACATTGGGGATGAAACCCTCCAACTGGCGAATGTCACGCATGATCAGGGCATCGATGTTGTCGCCCGAGAAGGCGGTGATGGCGACCGGCACATCCTGACCGGATTCCAGCACCTTACGGGCGGTGACCACAATTTCTTCAAGAGTTGCGCCGTCCTGCGCCATAGTCGCCGGGGCGACCATGGCGCTGGCCGAGAAGGCCAGGGCGAGCGCAAGTGGCGTACGGGTAAAACCGGGGGTACATACTTTCATTGGAGACTCCTGCCAGCCGCTATAGCGGCGTTTCCCGGGTGCGGGTACCCGGTTCTTATAGTTAGTGGTGCAGCAGCCCGTTTTGGATATTGCGGATTTAGCTGGACTGCATCACCGGCGGAAAATACAATCAGTACTGTCTGTTTTTTTAAGTATTGATCGCTTTGCGGGCGATTTGCAAGCTGGCGATTGACAAAAATTCCCATTCAAAGCTGCCGCGACTGCAGCCCATGACCAGCCCGTTAGTGGCCCATGACTAGCCCACGAGTAGCCCACGAGTAGCCCATGAGTAGCCCATGAGTAGCCCTATGACAATAACAACCCACAAGACTTTCTGCCGCTATTGCCACGCTTACTGCCCCATGGACGTCGATGTCGATGACGGTGGCACCGTGACAGCGGTGCGCCCCGACATCTCCAACGAGCACTACGGCGGTTACACCTGCATTAAAGGCCGCCAGCTGGTCGAGCAAATGTACCAGCCGGAGCGGCTCACCGAGTGCCAGAAAAAGACGAACGGCGGCTTTACCGCGATCAACAGCCAGCAGGCACTGGACGAGGTCGCCGACAAATTGCGCGCCATCATCGATGAACATGGGCCCAGGGCGGTGGCCACCTATAACGGCACCTACGCTTTCCAGAACTCCGCCCAACTGGCAGTGAGCCGGGCCTTCCACGATGCGCTCGGCTCTCCGTCCTACTACACCAGCGTCACCATCGACCAGCCCGCCAAGGTGTTCGTAGGCACGCGCCACGGCTACTGGGGCGCTGGCGGTCATTTCTTCGAAGACTCCGACGTCACCCTGATTCTGGGCAACAACCCGATGGTGTCGCAGTATGCGCCACCCGGCGGTGTGCCCTCGGTCAGCCCCTTCGAGCGGCTGCGCGACGCCAAGAAACGCGGCCATCATCTGATTGCCGTGGACCCGCGCAGTACCGAACTCACCCGTCGCGCCGAGATGCACCTGCAGATCCAGCCGGGCGAGGACAGCACCCTGCTGGCGGCGATGATCCGCCTGATCATCGACGAGGGGCTGCATGACCAGGCGTTCTGCGCGGAACACACCGAGGGCCTGGAGGCGCTGCGAGCGGCGGTCGAACCCTACACCCTGGATTACGCCGCCACCCGCACGCGGGTACCGACAGAGCAGATCGCCGAGGCGGCACGCCGGTTCGCGGCCGGCCCGCGCGGTGTGGCCATCACCGGCACCGGCCCGGAAATGTCTGAACACCCGAACCTGACCCAGCACCTGGTCGCCAGTCTCAACAGCCTGTGCGGGCGCTACTACCGGGAAGGCGAGACCCTGCCGAACCCGGGCATGCTGGCGCCTCCCTCGGCGCGGCGGGCGCAGGCGATCAACGTACCCCTGGCCTGGGGCAACGGCGCCCGCTCACGCATCGATGAGAGCCTGGGCGAACTCACCGCCATGGGCATGATGGGCCCGGTGCGGGAAATGCCCACCAACCTGCTCAGCGATGAGATTCTCACCCCCGGCGACGGCCAGGTAAGGGCCTTGATCGTGGTGGGCGGCAATCCGCTGATGGCCTTCCCGAATCAGGAAAAGACCTTCGAGGCGCTCAGCAGTCTCGACCTGCTGGTGTGCATCGATGCCTATCTGCACTCTGGCACGGCACAGATCGCGGATTACGTGTTCGCCCCCAAGCTGACCCTGGAGCGCGACGACGTTACCCTGCTGGCGGATCCCTGGTATGAGGAACCCTACAGCCAGTACGCCCAGGCAGTGGTGGCCACCTCCCATGACGTGCTTGAAGAATGGGAGGTGTTCTGGGAGCTAGCGCACCGGCTGGGGCTGGACCTGGCCGTCAACGGCACCCACTTCCCGGGGCCACAGCGGCCCAGCAAGTTCGAGGTGCTCAGCGCCATCACCGCCGGCGCCCGGGCGGACCTGGCCTGGCTGCGCGACAACCCGGGCGGCCACAGTTTCCCGGAGCAGAAGGTCACGGTGGCAGGTCCCGATGAGTCCGCCGGCAAGCTGCAGTTCTTCCCGGAAGGGGTGGCGGAAGACTTCGAGGCGGCACTGGCGCCGGCAGCGGACGCTGCGGACTACAACCTGCGGCTGATCTGTTCCCGCAGCAAATACGTGCTCAACTCCTCCGGGCGCAATCTCAGCCTGCTGCGCAAGAAGCAGGGCGACACCAACCCGGTGCTGTTGCACCCGGATGATATGAGCTCCCTGGGCCTGGAAGAGGATTGCCTGGTACAGGTGCATTCCGAGCACGGCACCGTCACCGGAGTGGCGCGGGCCTACGACCGCATCAAGCCCGGTGTGATTACCATGCACCATAGCTGGGGTCCACTGCCCGGGCCCGACGCCGATGACCTGGTGCGCGAGCAGGGGGTCAACACCAACCGCCTGATCGACAACCGGGCCCACACCCAGCGCTATACCGGCATGACCCGGCAAAGCGCCATTCCGGTGTATGTGACCCGCAAGGAGCAGGCCGCATGAAGCCCTTCCGTTTCGGCCTGCAGGCCTTTAACCCCAAATCCCCCCAGGCCTGGCGCGAGATGCTGCGCAAGGTGGAAGACCTGGGCTATTCCACCTACCACCTGGCCGATCACTTCATGGGCCCGGGCCCGGCCCAGGAAAGCACCGCCCATCCGCCGCAAATCCTCGCCGCCGTGCCTGCCATGGCCATGGCGCTGGAGTACACCGACCGCATCAAGGTCGGGGCGCGGGTGTTCTGTATGGACTACCGGGACCCGGTAATACTCGCCAAGGAAGCCGCCACTATGGACTACCTGTCCGACGGCCGGCTGGAACTGGGGCTGGGCGCAGGCTGGATCGAGGCTGAGTACCAGGCCGCCGGCATGGACTTCAAGCCCATCGGCGAGCGGCTGGACAAGTTTGAGAACGTGGTCAGCGCCGTCAAGGCCTTCATGACCGGCGAGCCGCTTTCCATAGACAATGCGCATATACACTGGCAGGGCTTTGCAGGCCTGCCGGCGCGGCCCACCCCGCCGCCGTTGATGATTGGCGGCGGCAGTAAGCGTATCCTTGGTATTGCTGGCCGCGAGGCGGATATCGTCAGCCTCAACTTCAACAACCGGGCCGGGGTGCTGGGGCCGGATGGCATGATGTCCGGCCTCGCTGAGCAAACCGCCAAAAAGATTGGCTGGATCAAGGATGGTGCGGGCGTTCGCTTCGAGGCGCTGGAACTGGAGATCGGCGCCTACCTGACCGTGGTCACCGATCATCAGCAGCCCACGGCGGAAGCCATTGCCGGGCCCATGGGCCTGTCGGTGGATGACTTGTTGGCGGGGCCGCACAACCTGATTGGCAGCGTGGATTACATTTGTGAGGAGTTGCAGCGACGCCGTGAAACCTACGGCATTTCCTATATAACAGTGCTGGACGATGGCGAAAACAATATGGTGGAGCAGTTTGCCCCGGTTGTTGCTAAACTCGCCGGCGCCTGACGGGGGAACACATGGTTAAAGCAGCAAAGGACAGCAGTCGCAAGGAGCGCGACAAATCGGGCTGGCAGGCCCAGAAGAGCGCAATGATGCGCGACACCATTCTCGACGCGGCGCTGGAGTGTTTCGTGACTATTGGCTATGCCAATACCACGACCGCCCGCATCGCCGAGCGCGCCGGCGTGTCCCGCGGCGCCATGCTGCACCATTTCCCATCCAAATCTGAGCTGATGCAGGCCGCCGTGGAATACCTGCACGGCAAGCTGGTGGAGTTGTACGCCGCGCAAATCGAGAAGATTGCGCTGGACCTGCCGGTAGACGAACGCAATCGGGCGGGCATCAAGGGCTACTGGAACTATCTTCGCTCCGATCTCTATGTGGCCTATCACGAACTCTGCGTCGCCGGCCGCACCGACCCGGAATTGCAGGATATCCTGGAGGATTCCATCGCCCGCTTCGACGATGCCATTGTTGAGTCCAACCGCCGCCTGTTCCCGGAGTGGTCGGAGCGGGGCGAGCTCTACGAACTGGCCATGGACATCACCAAGTTCCTTATGGAAGGCATGGCGGTGTCACAGATTGTTAGCCAGCGTGAAAAGCGTGTGAACCGCATGATCGACTACCTGGGCGACCGGCTGGAGGAGATTTTCCATGCCGGCGACGAGATGGGCGCAGCCATCCACCGGCACTCGCTGAGAAAGTAACAACCCCGTCGGTCAGGCGGCCAGATAGCGACGCAGGTGGTGCTCACCGTCGCCAAACAGAGTGTTCAGCAATAGCAGGCGTTTGAAGTAGTGGCTGATGCCCAGTTCATCGGTCATGCCAATGCCGCCGTGTAGCTGCACCGCCTGTTGGGATACAAAGCGCCCCGCCTCTTCCAGCTTTACTTTCAGTGCCGCAGCCGCCTTGCCCGCATCTTCCCGACCCTCGTTGCGCAGAATAGCCGCGTAGTACAGCAGCGAGCGCAGGGACTGACACTCCAGGTACATGTCCGCCATCCGGTGTTGCAGGGCCTGGAAGCGGGAGATAGGTTGGCCGAACTGCTCGCGGGTCTTGGTGTACTCCACGGTTTGTTCCAGCAGGGCATCCATGGCGCCCAGCGCCTCCGCGCCCATGGCGACAATGGCCTGATCGATCACATCCTCCACCCAGGGTAAGGCCTTGCCCGCATCACCCAGCAAGGCCGAGGCCGGCAGCTCAACACCGTCGAACACCACGCTGGCACCGCGCGAGCCATCCACCAGCGGGTAGCTGCGGCGGGTGATACCCGCGGTATCAGCGGGTACCAGGAACAGGGAGATCCCGTCCTGGTCGCGGCGCTCGCCGCCGGTTCTGGCGGTGACCAGCAGGTAGTCAGCGGCCTCGCCGTTGAGCACGGCAATTTTCTCGCCCTGCAGGCGATAGCCGTCGCCAGAGGCGCTGGCCGACACACTGACATCGTGCAGGCGGAATCGACTTTCCGGCTCCGCAAAAGCAAAACCCCACTGGCTCTCGCCGGCGATCATCGGCGGCAGAAACTCACTGCGGACAGCCTCGCTGGCGGAACGCAGGAAGGCGCCGCAGATCACCACATTGACGAGATAGGGGTCAGTCACCAGGCCACGGCCGAACTGCTCCATGAGCACCATCAGGTCGAGGGCGCTGCCGCCGAAACCGCCATCGGCCTCGTCGAAGGGCAGCGCCAGCCAGCCCAGTTCTGCCAGCTGCTGCCAGCGCTCCCGGTCCAGGGGCTGTTCGGTATCGCGCAGCTCCCGCAGGCGGTCGATGCTGTAGTTTTCCTCGACAAAGCGGGCCACACCGTCTTTCAACAGCTGCTGTTCTTCGCTAAGGGAAAGATGCATGAAGGCCTCCGACCGGTGAAAAGTCGATCAACTTAGCAGAGTGCGATACCGCTAACAATCAGTTCATCCGGTTTTTTATTGGACAGCTCTGGCCCTGGCCCGCTAGTTCAGATCGGCGGCGTACTGCCGTAGCAGCTCCATGGGCACAACCTCCAGCGCGCGCAGATGCGTGCGGCGCAGGAACACCCGCGGCGCCATGTCCGCCTGCTGGGCCTCGAGCCAGCGGGCGGCGCACAGGCACCAGCGGTCCCCCGCCTTCAGGCCCGGGAAACCGTAGGCCGGCATCGGCGTGACCAGGTCGTTACCGCGCGAGCTGGAGTAGCTGAGAAAATCATCGGTCACTTCCACACAGACGGTATGCGACCCCAGGTCCTGGTCGCTGGTATTGCAGCAGCCGTCGCGGAAAAAACCGGTCATCGGATCTTCCCCACAGGTCTCCAGCTCTTCACCGAATACGTTGAGCGAATCATCCACGGACTTGTCTCCCTTCAAGCAGGCCTTCAAACAGGGCTATATCTTCCTCGAAAACCGGCGCCATGCCACGTAATTCCTGCACAGTGACCCAGCGCAGCTCAGTGAGCTCGTCATTGCAGATGGCGGGCTCGCCCGTGACGATTTCAGCGCGCCAGTAGTGCAGGCGATAGCGGCCATTATGGGACGGCAGTTGCTGCAGCTTCTCCAGGGCGCGCACCTCACACCCCAGTTCTTCCCGCGCCTCCCGGCTGACCGTGTCGGCCTGGGCTTCACCGGGCTCGACCTTGCCGGAGACCTGGGTCCAGTAGCCGGCGGCCGGTTTATGGGCCGCCCGCCGGCCCACCAGGAAACGCTCGCCCCGCTGTAGAACGATAATGACGCCGTCGAGAATATCGCTCATCCCTGGAAACCTGGGCCCTTAGTCGGCAGTGTGCTGCTGGTGTGGCTTGCCGCTTTTCATCTCGGCTGTGTACCCGTGCCTCTGATTATTCCGGCACAAGACCATAATCCCGCGCGAGGGTGTCCTGCCAGGTTTGCACTTCTTCACTCTCGTAAGTGGACATGAAAACGAGGTTGCCCCACACCGGCTGCGGCCAGCAGGGATCATCCTCGCGCCGCCCGACAATGTGCAGGTGCATTTGCGGCACCACGTTGCCGAGTCCGGCGAAGTTGACCTTGGGGTAACCGAGTTCCGCCTTGATAAACGCGGACACCTGGGCGCTGTCGGCGGTCACCGTGGCCAGTTCGGCGGGTGGCAGGTCCAGCACGTCGGCAAGTTCAGTGTCCGGCACCAGGATAAACCAGGGCACCCCGGCATTGCGATGCAGCAGCAGGGGTCCGCAGCTCATCGCGCCCAGCACGATACAGTCCTCAAGCAGTTGCGGATGGAGCATGCACAGGCCCTCGACGTTTGCTTCGAGCATAGTGCCAGCGCACAGCGCTGCCAAGACCCTCTGCACGCCAACGGCGGTCACCCTCGCCGCGCTGGTCGCCCGCGTCAATTCTCAGTAACCTGCTGGCATGCAACTTCACTGCCCTGCCCTGGACCAGTTCGTTCCCGACGGCGTTGACCTCAACGCCGCCGCGGCTCGCACAACACACCTGGGCATCGGTGCCCACCCCGACGATCTCGAGATCATCGCTATACCCGGTATCCTCGCCGCCTACGGCTCCGAGGACACCTGGTTTACCGGTGTCGTGGCCTGCAACGGTGCCGGCAGCCCGCGCGCAGGTCGCTACGCCGAGTTAAGCGACACGGCGATGGCAGCCACCCGACGTGATGAGCAGCGCCAGGCCGCGGCGCTAGGCTGCTACAGCCTGCAGCTTCAGCTGGGATTCAGTAGCGCTGAGGCTCGCAGCGCAGACCTGGTCGACTGCCTGGAGGCTATTGTACTGGCCTGCCGCCCTACCACCCTGTTCCTGCACAACCTCGCCGACGCCCACGCCACCCATCGCGCTCTCGCTCGCAGTACCCTGTCTGCCCTGCGCCAGCTACCCGCGGAAGTGCGGCCGGAGGCGGTTTACGGCGTCGAGGTCTGGCGCAGCCTGGACTGGCTGCCGGAGCGCTTCCGGGTGACGCTGCCTATCGATGATCCCGATGGCCTGCAGGCCCGGCTGCTGCGTTGTCACGATAGCCAGATCAGCGGCGGCAAGCGCTACGACACCGCTATCCTCGCGCGCCAGCAGGCCAATGCCACCCTCGCCGAGAGCCATGGCGTGGATACGGTGACGGCCTGCCTGCTGGCCATGGACCTGGCGCCTCTGCTCGAGAGCCCGGACCTCGAAACCGATCGCTTCCTGGCCGAGTGCCTGGAGGGTTTCCGCGTCGATCTCGGACTCTGATTCCTGCAAACCCGGCGCGCTGGTCTATGCTCAGTTGGGCTGAACAGGAGGATGACCCATGGAATACCAGCTTTTGGGCAGCAGCGGGCTGCGTGTATCGCAATTGTGCCTCGGCGCCATGACCTTTGGCTCGGATGAGCCCTGGTGTGCCGACAAGGCCGAGAGCCGCGCCATGTTCGACGCCTTTGTCGCCGCCGGCGGCAACTTTATCGACACCGCTGATATCTATACCGGCGGCGAGAGCGAAAAACTGGTCGGTGAATTCGTCGCCGACGATCGCGAACGCTTCGTAGTGGCCACCAAATATACCAACGCCTTCCCCGGCGCCGAGGACCCGAACGCCGCCGGCAACCACCGCAAGAACCTGCGGCAATCCCTGGACGCCAGCCTGAAACGCCTCAAGCTGGACTATATCGACCTGTACTGGGTGCACGTTTGGGACTACACCACCCCGGTGGACGAGGTCATCCGCGCCCTGGACGACGCGGTGCAGGCGGGCAAGATTCTCTACGTCGGGCTTTCCGACGCGCCCGCCTGGGTCGCCAGTCGCGCCAACACCCTGGCAGAACTCCGGGGCTGGACGCCCTTTGTCACCATGCAGTTGGAGTACAGCCTGCTGGAGCGTGGTATTGAACGCGAGCACTTCTCCCTGTGCCGCGCGGCGGATATCGCCATTACCTCCTGGTCACCGCTGGCCTCCGGCGCCCTGTCGGGTAAGTACACCCGCGGCGGCGACGAGGCCAAGCGCCTCGATGTGCTGCCCTTCAAGACCCTCGATGACAACAAGCTGGCGATCGCCCGGGAAGTCGACGCGGTAGCCGATGAAATCGGCATCAGCTCAGCGCAGGTGGCGCTGGCCTGGGTGCGACAGCGGGGCACCATCCCCATCATTGGCGCCCGTACCCTGCAACAGCTGGAAGACAATCTCGCCAGCGTCGAGCTGCAGCTGTCTGACGCTCACATGGAGCGGCTCGACGCGGTCAGCGCCATCAACCTCGGCCATCCCTACAACTTTACCGACCAGGAAATGGTGCGCGATCTCGTGACCGGCGGCATGCATGGCCGGATACACAACCACCGGCCACTGCGCTAGGGCGCTGCGAGTAGCTGTAGAAGATCGTCGGCCCGGCGGCTAAACACCGCCGCCGGGCTGTCCGCAGGGTGGGTTGCCGCATTGCCTGCCCACCCCAATAGCCCGGCAAGGAAGGCGAGATACAGACACTCGCCGATGCTATCCGCCGACAAATCAGCCCGCCAATGACCCTGCCTCTGGCCTTCGCGGGCCAGCTCAGCAAGTGCCGCCTGCAGTTGCGGAAAGCCACCCGGGCGAGCGCTAGTGAGCATCAACAGGCGAGTGAGGTCGGCGGTCTGGTCGAGAACTCGCCCGGCGTGAGCGAAAAGCTGGCGTAGCGCGTCGCGGGCGTCGGCATGCTTGCTGCGATAGTGGGTGACCGCGGAGACCAGGCGATCTTCCAGTGACCCGGCCATAGCGCCCAGCAGGGCGGCTTTGCCCGGGTAGTAGTTAAAGAGGGTGGCGCGAGACACGTCGGCCGCCTGCGCCACCTGGTCCATGCTGGTCTGCTCAAGGCCCCTCTCCAGAAAAAGCTGTCGCGCCGCTGTCTGAATAGCCCTGGACGTTGCCTGGCGCCGTTGTTCTCGCCTACCCATATTTAGACGATAGTCTATTTATAGATGTCCGTCTATTTTTCTACACAATCCTCACAACTGGGAATGTTAAGCACCACCGTAGTGCCAATGGCCAGCAAGACGATCCCGGTAATCCTTAGCCAGGTTTGCTGTACCCCGAACACCACCGAGATTCCCCCTGCCACCAGCATGCTGCAGATGGCAACCGTCTTGGCCCGGCGCGACATACAGCGGTTCTCCTCCCAGTTGCGAATCATCGGGCCGGTCATGTCGTGCTCCAGCAGGCGGCGGTGCCATTTCTCCGAGGAGCGCGCAAAAAACCAGGCCGACAGTAGCAGGAAGGGAGTGCCGGGCAGCAACGGCAGCAGGACCCCAAGCACCGCGAGCCCGAGGAACAGAAAGCCAAGTGGTTTGTAGAAGGTCCGTTTCACGGGCTCGCACTTTTTGCGGGGGCTGCTAAATTACCCTGTCTGATGGACTACGAACAAGCGCGAACTTACCTGCTCAGCAGGCCGGAAGCCTGGGAGGACTTTCCCTTCGGGCCGGACGTGGCGGTCATGAAGATCAAGGACAAGATGTTTGCCACCCTGGCCACCAGTGATGACTCCCCACGCTGTAACCTGAAGTGTGACCCGAACGAGGCGCTGATGTTGCGCGATATATTCGACGGCGTCATCCCCGGCTACCACATGAACAAGCGCCACTGGAATACGGTCATTCTCGACGCCGATGTGCCTGAGGGGGAAATAGAGCGTATGATGGATCGCTCCTACGGACTCGTTGTGAAAAGCCTGAAAAAGGTGGAGAGAGAGGCACTGCTGCTGGCCCATGGACAGGAAGCAATATTTAAGTAACGAAGAAATCCGCTACTTCACCAGCAAGGATGACGCCCTGGCCTGGCGCACCCTGCTGCTGAGCTGGGCGGGCATTTTCGCTATCTTCTGGCTGGTCTCCACCTGGACCAACCTGTTTACCGTATTGGCGGCGCTGATACTGCTGCCCGGGCGCCAGCTGGCGCTGGCGGTGGTCACCCACGAGTGCGGCCACGGCACCTTCTTTAACTCGCGCCAGCTAAATCAGTTCATCGGCCAGTACTTCGCCGCCAACCCGGTGTTTACCGACCTCAACAATTACGCGCGCGGCCATACCCGGCACCACCAGCTGGCCGGCACCCACGACGACCCCGACCTGCCAAACTACCAGGCCTACCCCGTCAGCCGCGACAGTTTCCGCCGCAAGGTGAAGCGCGACCTGACCGGTCAAACCGGCTACAAACTCATGCACTACATTTTCAGCCAGGCGCGACTGGCGTTTTCCGGCGAAGCGGAGCAACGCGAACGCGCACAGCCCTTTGTGCAGCAGCTTTGGGTGAACGCCGCGCTGGCGATCCTGCTCGGCGTGCTGTTCAGCCCCTGGGTATACCTGCTGTGGCTCGGCGCCTACATGACCACCTACATGCTGGTAGTCCGCATTCGCCAGGTGGCCGAGCACGCTGCGGTGCCGAATTTGTACGACCCCGACCCGCGCAACAACACGCGTACGACCATTCCGCGCTGGTGGGAGCGTCTGGTGTTTGCTCCCAACTACGTCAACTACCACATGGAACACCACTTCATGGCGGGTGTTCCCTGCTACCGGCTCAAGCCCCTGCACGAATTACTGAAACAGCGGGGCGCGTACACTGATACCCCGATCTTCCAGGGTTATGGAGAAGTTCTACGCCACGCCGTAGCGTAACGCATGCCACGTCGCACCAAGATTGTCGCCACTGTCGGTCCCGCCTCGCAGTCAGAGCAGCGTATTGCTGAACTGATCGAAGCGGGCGTTAACGTCTTTCGCCTGAATTTCAGCCACGGCACCATGGAAGACCACCTCGAGGTGGCGCACCGCATCCGCCGGCAGGCAATGGCACAGGAAACCTATGTCGGCATTCTCGCCGACCTGCAGGGGCCGAAGATTCGCATCGGCGGATTCGCTGACGGCAAGGTAACGCTGGAGGAGGGCGCGCTGTTCTCACTGGACACCGCACTGATCGGCGACACCGGCACGGTTCGCAGTGTCGGGCTCGAGTACCGGGCCCTGTGCGAGCAGGCCAGCCGCGACGACATACTGCTGCTGGACGACGGGCGTATACGCCTGCAGGTGACCGCCGTGGACGGCGGGGTGGTTGAGACCCAGGTGCTTGTCGGTGGTGAACTGGGCTCCCGCAAGGGTATCAACATGCTGGGCGGAGGCCTGGCCGCACCTGCGCTGACCGACAAGGACCGCGCCGATATCGCCCGCATGGAGGAACTACGGCCCGACTTCGTTGCGGTGTCTTTTGTCTCCGCGGCAGGCGACATCTTCGAGACCCGGGATTTGCTGCTGGCCCAGGGGCTGGAGCCCGCCATCATCGCCAAGATAGAGCGCGCCGAAGTGGTGGAGGACGAGATCACGCTGAAAGGCATTCTCTCCGCCTCCCACGGCATTATGGTGGCACGGGGTGACCTGGGTGTCGAAGTCGGGGACGCCTCACTGATCGGCATCCAGAAAGACCTGATCAGCCGCGCCCGGCGCATGGACCGTGTAGTGATTACCGCCACCCAGATGATGGAGTCGATGATTAACAGCCCGATGCCCACACGCGCAGAGGTCTTCGACGTGGCCAATGCCGTACTCGACGGCACCGATGCGGTGATGCTGTCCGCCGAGACCGCCGTGGGCAAGTTCCCGGTAGACGTCGTGCGCGCCATGTCTGATACCTGCCTGGGCGCCGAAGAGCACCCCAACACCCGTCGCTCGCGCTACCGCATCGACCGGGAGTTCAACAGCGCCCAGGAAACTGTGGCCATGGCGTCCATCTACGCCGCCAACCACTACTCAGCGGTGCGCGGTATCGCCTGCCTGACTGAGTCCGGTACCACCCCACTGCTGATGTCGCGACTAAGCTCCGGGCGCCCGATCTTTGCTCTCAGCAGCAACATCAATACCCTCAAGCGTCTGTGCCTGTGCCGCGGCGTGATCCCGCTGTACTTCGACGCTGAGTCCTTCCAACAGGGTGAACTGGATGCACGCTCGATTGAGTACATCAAGAGCTGCGGCTACCTGCACAAGGGTGACGCCATTCTGCTCACCAAGGGTGAAGTGCTGGGCGAGAAGGGCGCTACCAATATGATGAAAATCCTGCCGGTGACCTGAGCGACAGCGCTCGCCGGCATCTAGCCTGGGGTACACCCGCCTCCACCGGTCGCAGCTAGCCGCTTAACGGCAACCTGTGTCACGTGTCACAAAATGCGCTTTCCAGCCGGGATACAGGGCCTGGATTCCCTCCAAACTGCCAACCGCTTCACACAAGCGCAGAGCAATGCCGGCTACAGTAACTGGCACTAGCATTCTGAGTCTAATGGGAGACCACCATGAAGCTGGCAATCACCATTTTGAGCATTGCACTGTCCTCACAGGCGCTGGCTGACTGCGCCGTGGAAGACCAGCAGCAAGGTCCGCAGCGCGCGGCCAAGGTACAGGTATCCGACCAGGAACCCGCGATGAGCTACGCACAGCGCCGCCAGATGGTGCTGGATTGCTTAATGCGCCCGGCGCCATTCACCCCGGAGCCGCTGTCGATCGAGCTGGACGACATCGAAGACGAGTTTATCGAGGAAGCGGCCCCCTACCCGCAGACCAGCAAGACCGTCGCCGCCAACTCCTAAAGCGGCTAGCTGCGCAATTTGAATACGACTTCATTGCGCTGAAGCCGCGCGCGGCGCCCGTGGCCCTCCCGGGACACGCTACAAGCATGACATTCCTGTCTCGCTGTTCGCGGGAGCATTGCGACCTTGCTTTCATTGCTTCTGAACTCACGGGCACCACACGCGCTCTATCGATGGCTGACAGAATATCGCCCTCCGAAGCAACGAAACATGGACGACTCCACAGACAAGGGCACGAACTCCGAAGCTACCAAGCAGCATAGGAAGTAATCTCAGGGCAAAAAAAAGCCCCGCTGATCAGCGGGGCTCTTCGTAGGTAGTTTAGCGCTTCGGAAATCCCTCAGGCTCTACCGCTCAATGGTGACGTAGCGCCTCGATAAACCCTGAGGCTCTGCCGCTCAATGGTGACGTAGCGCCTCGACAAACCCTGAGGCTCAAGCCTCTAGCGGTCTAATAATAAGCATTCAACCGCGCAGATCGAGCGACGCGACGTCGATGTCCTTCTCAAGTTCCTGCTGGCGCTTGATCTCGTTGGCCATGTACTTGAGCCATTGGTCCGCGTACTCCTTGGAGCGCTTGTCCTTGGCGGCGGCGCGGAAAGCTTTGCGCGCGCTGTCGTACTGGCTCAGGTTGAAGTGCGCCATGCCCTTGACCAGTTGGCACTGGTCAGGCCGCTTCACCTTGCCGCGCTCCAGGCCCTTGCGGTTGGCATCTACCGACTTGCGGAACTCTTCCTTGTCCAGGTAGACGCTGCCCAGGCGGCAGTAGAGCTCACCCGTCTCCGCCTTGGCGGCGGCCTCTTCCATCACCGGGATGGATTTATCGAGTTCCTGGGCCTGGCGCCAGGCGTTGCCGAGGATCTCCAGTGTCTTGGAGGAGGCCTCGACAGACTCGTTCTTCAGACCACTATCCAACACCTTGGCTGCCTTGTAAGGCACTTCGGCATTCAGATACAGGTAGGCCATGGTGATCTGCTCGCGGTCTTTGTCCAGGAAGTCCTGCACATAGGCGGTGTCCATGGCGGCCAGTTGCTTACCCTCTTCCCGCGCTTCGCCGTACATGTGCGACAGCTGCACCCAGTACTGCTTCTTCGGGTAGTAGACGATCATCTCTTCCAGGGTTTCGATAGTCTTGTCGATCTGGTTCTTTTCGAAATACAGGAAGCGCAGCAGGCTGTACCACTGCTCCTTGGGCACCTTGCCCTTGTCGCGGTAAAGATTCACCGCAATCAGGGTGTTCTCCAGGGACTTGTCGTAATCCTTGAGCTGGTAGTAGCCCTGGCCCAGCAGCACATACGCCTGCGCAGAGGGGCTGTCAGCCACCTTGAACCAGTCCTGCAGCGCATCGATACCGCGCTGCCAGTCTTCCATCACGAAATACAGCTGCGCCACGGTGTAGCGCGTGTTGATTTCCATGGCCAGCGGGATATCGGGCTGCTTGATAACGTTTTCGTAGGCCCGCAGTGCGTTGGGATAGTCTTCCTGCGAGTAGTACACAAAAGCGTAAAGGTTATACAGGTTGGCAAGCTCATAGGAGTTCAGGGCCTTCTTGCCACCGGCCTCTTCCATGCGCCGCAACACCTTGATGGCCTCTTCGTACTGCTTGGCCTCGATGAAGGTCTGCGCTTCCGACAGCTGTTCATAGACCTTGTTGCGCAGCGCCGGGGTACGCCGGGTTTCACGCTCCGCTGCCTTCTTCTCTTCCTGCGCCTGAGCCACGCCGGCAGCCTGGTAGCCGGCATCGCTGGCCACCTGGGTCAGGGCCACCTGGACCGCCAACACCGGCAGGGCCAGCAGGGCGCCGCGGCACCAGCGGGCAAGCAAACGGCTCTGATGCTTGAGAATCGTTGAGTCAGTCATCTTCATAGGGTGTACCTCGTTGCCGATCGGCCGTCAGCCGGCGGCATAATCAGTCTCTGACGCTACTGTTCCAGCTCATAGGTGAATTTGTTCTGTACGCCGGCCACCTCGATAGGCTCGCCGTCCACCACCCGCGGCTTGTACTTGAACTTGAGCGCCGCCTTGACGGAGGCACGCTCAAAAATACCCGCGGGCAGACAGTCAACGGGCTGCGGGTCGCGGATCGAACCGCTCTTGGTCACGGTGTACTCAACGATGCAGTAGCCGGTAATGCCTCGGGTCTGGGCACGGCGAGGATAGATCGGCGCCACCTTCACAATAGGCAGGTACTCGCCGTCCGATGCACCCAGTCCGCCACCGCCGGCGATAGCCACGTCAACGCCGGAGGACGGCGCCATATTCACCGCTTCCAGGTTCATATCCATATCCAGGTCCGGAGTATCCAGCTCAGGCGGCGGCTCTTCCGGATCATCAGGCTTATCGGGTTTGACCTCGGCAAGGTTGGTCTCGATATCCCGCTCTGGCATGAAGATATCCGGCAGCTTGCGAGTCTTCTCCTCATCGATATCCGGGTTAGCGGTGGCGATGAGGTACTGCATGATAAAGAACAGGCCGCCGGCGACCGGTACAGCCAGAGCCGCGCCAACGGCAAGTCTCACAGTTGAGTTACGTGCCATGGTCCCTGCCTCTATCCGTCGTCTTCGGTGGCCAGTGATACGTCCAGTACACCTGCCTCACGAGAGGCGTCCAACACCTTTACAACCGTTTCGGTGGTGGACGTGTTGTCGGCCTGGATGACCACGGCACCCTTGGGATTCTCCGCGTGCAGCCGTTCTACGTTGGCGCGCACTGCGCGTACGTCAATACGGCGGCCATCCATCCACACCTCATCGTTGCCGGTAATGGCGATCAGGATGTTCACATTGTCTTTGGGGTTAGACGTCGAAGCTTCCGGTCGGTTCACTTCAACGCCCGCTTCCTTAATGAAGGACGCCGTGACGATGAAGAAGATCAGCATGATGAACACCACGTCCAGCATCGGCGTCAGGTCAATTGCTGCTTCGTCCTCGGCGGCCTGGTTTTTCTTGGATCGCATTCTGGGCCTCTTAGTGATCTGTAGTTAGGTTGTCCGCGAGGAACTGGCTTTCCCGAGCCGCCGTGCGCGTGACATAGGTATTGGCGAACACGCCGGACAGCGCGGCCACCATGCCTGCCATGGTGGGGATGGTCGCGCGCGACACACCGCCTGCCATGGACTTCGCGTCACCACCACCGGTGACCGCCATGATATTGAACACCTCGATCATACCCGTCACGGTACCCAGCAGCCCCAACAGGGGACAGAGGGCGACCAGTGTCTTGATGACCGGGAGGAAGGTATTGATGTTGATCTCTGCTTCGGAGATGAGCTTGCGGCGTACCTGGTGGGCGGCCCAGGACTTGCGTTCCGGGCGGCCCTCCCAGATGGCGATAGCCTCGGCGGCATCCTTCTTCCAGCCTGCATAGAAATACCAGGCCCGCTCGAAGATCAGTGCCCACATCACGAACAGCAGGATCGCAATCAACCAGAGAACGTTGCCGCCCATATCCATGAAGCGGCTAACGGCCTCGTAGGCGTTGTCGAACCAGTACATATTACTGCTGTCCCAGGTTCGCTTCGGTGTGCTCTGCGATGATGCCGGTGGACTGCTCGTTAAGGATGTGGATGATGCGCTGGGCGCGGCCATTCACGATCGTGTGCAGCAGTACCGTCGGGATTGCCACCAGCAGGCCCAGTACCGTAGTCACCAGGGCGCCGGAGATACCGCCGGCCATGGCTTTCGGGTCACCAGCACCAAAGATGGTGATGGCCTGGAAGGTGATGATCATACCGGTCACCGTACCCAGCAGACCCATCAGCCTGACGCTGCTCAAGATCATCTCCGCGGTCGCCCCGCTGATGGGTCTGCTGGGTACGGTGACCGGTATGATCATCACCTTCCAGGCCATCACCAT
>JANQIO010000151.1 GCA_028282105.1 Halieaceae bacterium
CGCGAGCATTGACCGGTCGTAATCCGGAGCCAGGCGGCAGGCGGGTGTGCCTGGCGCCGAAACGGTCGCATCCCGGCAGCCCCAAGTGGGCGCTGCGCAACTCGACCAAAATCGCTGCGCGATTTTTGGGACTCGGACAGTGCTCGCGCTGCTTCCACTTGGGACTGCCGGGATAAGCGCGCCCTGATGGTTTCGGCGCCAGGCACACCCGCCTGCCGCCTTATCGAGCTACGTCAGAGAAGTCTGGATTAGAGAAGCGCTTCTATGTCGGCTTCAAGTTGGGAGGGTTTGGTCTGCGGGGCGTAGCGCTTGACGACTTCGCCCTCGCGGTTGACCAGGAACTTGGTGAAGTTCCACTTGATGCGCTCGCTGCCGGCGAGGCCTTTGGCGGATTTCTTGAGGTGTTTGTACAGGGGCGTGGTCCCCGAGCCGTTGACCTCGATCTTGCCCATCATCGGGAAGCTGACGCCGTAGTTGAGCTGGCAGAACTCCTGGATTTCCTCGTTGCTGCCGGGGTCCTGTGCCCCGAACTGATTGCAGGGGAAGCCCAGCACTTCCAGGCCGCTGTCGCGGTACTTTTCGTAGAGTTCTTCCAGGCCGGCAAACTGCGGGGTGAAGCCGCATTTGGAGGCGGTGTTTACAATCAGCAGCACCTTGCCGCGGTATTGCTCCAGCGGCAGGTCGTCGCCGCCCCGGGAGGTGGCGCTGAAATCGAAGACCGAACCCATGTCAGACCGCCTGCATCTGCAGCATGAGAATTTCTACCCGCTTGCGCTGCATTTTCAGAGAGTACTCGAGTTCCCGCAGGCGTGTGCGCACGGTCGCGCGCTCCCACTTTTCCAGCAACCGGCTGCGCTTTTCTGCCAGCGCGTCACCCAGTTCGCCAACGCGACGCTCGTAGCGCTGGGCCTGTAGGTCCTTCCAGCGGTTGAGGGCATCCATAAACAGTTGGTACTCGGCTTCCAGGGTTTCGCGCAGGGGCTGCGGTGTGTCCGCCTGTTCGACCTGGTCGCGGGCCTGCTTGAAGCGCATGGCGAGGATGGATTGTTGAATCTTGAAGTTCGGCACCCGGTTCAGCTTGCTGGCCAGCCCGAGCCAGGCGCACAGATTGATCAGCCACTTGGTCGGGTCCCACTGGTACCAGCGCACGCCGTTGCGGTAGTCGGACTGAAAGATGTGGTGAAAGTTGTGGTAGCCCTCACCGTAGGTGAGAAACGCCAGGAAACCGTTGTCGCGGGCGCTGTTCTCATCGGTGTAGGGCTGATTGCCCCAGAAGTGCGCCAGCGAGTTAATGAAGAAGGTGACGTGGTGGTTCACGATCAGCCGCAGCAGCCCCACCAGCAGCAGTCCGCCGATCACGTCGCCGGCCCACCAGCCGACCAGCAGCGGCAGGCCCACGTTCATGATGACGGTGAGCAGCACATAGTGGCGGTGCTGCCACATGACAATGGGGTCGCGCTGCAGGTCCGGTGAGTTGCTGAAATCTTCCTCGTTGGTGTTGTACTTCCGCAGCATCCAGCCCATGTGGGAAAACCACAGGCCGCGACCGGCGGAGTAAGGGTCCTGCTCATTGTCGTCCACGTGGCGGTGGTGACGGCGGTGGTCGGAGCCCCAGACCAGAATGCTGTTCTGCAATGCGCCCGCGCCCCACAGGGCGAAGAATATCCGCAGTAGAGGGTGTGCCTGGTAAGCGTTGTGCGACCACAGACGGTGGTATCCGCCGGTAATAGACAGGCCGTTCAGGTACAGGAACAGCAGTGCCGTCCACCACAGGGTGGCGCTATAGCCGTGATATACCCCCCACAGAGGCACCAGTACCAGCGCTGCCAGTGGCAGGCCGACAAAAATCGCAATGTTCACCGGATTGAGCGGTGGCTTGCCAGACGGGAGACTGGCGGTGTTGGTGGCTGGTGTTTGTGTCAGGGGTGTCTGGGCCATGGACCGGGCATCCTTGTGCTTGTCTCAGCGGTACCTCACTCCCGGTTTGAACCTTGTTCCAAGCCGTAGCCCGAACCAATGTCGGAACCTGAGGGTGAAGATTGATCTAATGAGTCTGGGAAAGTGGTATAAACGCGTCAACGGATAATACCGCGTATGCACTGGCCGTCGCCACCGGCCCGCACAAGGTGTAATGCGCATCAATTTGTACTCCCCATATGATTGTACTCCCCATATGACACAGGCCGTATTCCTGCAGGGCTCTACACTTCGTCACGTGGTCAAGATGACCTCGGCCGGCGCCGTTGGCCTGGTGGCCATGTTCACTGTGGACCTGGTGGATATGTATTTCCTGAGCCTGCTCGGCGAGCAGGAGCTGGCCGCCGCCGTCGGCTACGGCGGTACCCTGCTGTTCTTCCTCACTGCCGTTAGTATCGGTCTGCAGATCAGCATGGGGGCGCTGGTATCACGAGCCGAAGGCGCCTTCCGGCGCGACCTCGCCGGTCGCTACTGCAGTAACATCCTGATATTCAGCGGCACCGCGGCGGCGGCGATCAGCGGCCTCGGCTATCTGTACCTGTCGGAATTGCTGTCGCTACTGGGGGCCACCGGCAAGACCCACGAGTATGCCCTGGCCTACAGTAGTATCATCATCCCCAATACCGTGGTGCTGGCGCTGGGGATGTGTGCCGCCAACGCCGCCCGCGCGCTGGGGGATGCGCGCCGCTCCATGTACGCCACCCTGGGCGGCTCGGCGGTCAATGCGATTCTCGATCCGATTCTGATCTTCGGGCTGGGCTGGGGTATCGAAGGGGCCGCCGTGGCGTCGGTGGTATCGCGCTGGGTGATGATGTTCATCGCCTTCAACGCCATCTTCCAGGTCCACAGGCTGCCCAGCCCGACACGCTTTGCCTGGCTGCGGGAAGACATGGGGGCGATCATCCGCGTGGCGGGTCCGGCCATGCTGACCAATCTTGCCACGCCCATCGGAGCAAGCTTCGTGCTGCGCACCATGTCCCAGTACGGCGACAGCGCGGTGGCAGGGGCGGCCATTATGGGGCGTATCTGGCCAGTGGCCTTTGCCGCGGTGTTTGCGCTGTCCGGTGCGATAGGTCCCATCATCGGCCAGAATGCCGGCGCTCTGCAGTACGACCGGGTGCGCCGGGCCCTGCTCGACGCCCTGCTGTGCAACCTGGTCTATGTGTTGACGGTGTGGCTGATTCTCTGGGCCAGCCAGGACCTGATCGTCTCGACCTTTTCCGCCAGCGGCGACGCCGAGCGCCTGATCCGTTTCGCGGTGACCTGGCTGGTGGGGGCTTACATCTTCAGCGGCATGCTGTTCGTCGCCAATGCCAGTTTCAATAACTTACATCGCGCCCATTTGGCGACGCTGTTCAACTTCAGCCGCGCGCTGCTGGGCACTATTCCCTGCGTCTACTTCGGATCTGCGTGGTTCGGGGCCCCCGGTGTGATGGCCGGGGAGGCGGTGGGTGCCGTGGTGTTCGGTAGCCTGGCCTTCATCGCCGTGCTGTGGCAGGTGCGGGAGCTGCGCCACCGACATGCAGAGTCCGCCTCCGCCGCCCCTGCCGAACTGGTAAACTGAGCCGCCCTTCAGGAGAAACCCCATGAACCGAATCTGCATGCTGCTGGCATTGGCCCTGCTGCCCTTTTCTGCAAGCGGTGAGCCCGCCGGCCTGCCTGAAGCCCTTCAGGGCCTTGGCTTGCGCGAGCAGCGGGTAGCGAGCCGCGACCTACCGGGCTGGCAGAAGCCGCAGCGCGTGGTGGTGCGCAGTATCTTTGGCGAAGACACCACCGCCGCGCTGCAGGCGGTAGCGCCCGGCGTCGAGGTGATTGCCGTGACCACCCTGGAGGAAGCCCGCGAGGCCGTGCCGGGGGCCCAGGTGTTGATCGGTTACTGCAGCCAGGATGTGTTCGACGCCGCCGACCGCCTGCGCTGGGTGCAGGTGTTCTTTGCCGGAGTCGAGAACTGCGTCGGCCTGCCCGCCTTCGAGGGCGACAAACTGCTGCTGACCAATGGTCAGCGCCTCGGCAGCCCGACCCTGGCCGATCACACCATTGCCCTGATGATGGCGCAGACCCGCGGCCTGGCAACGTACATGGCCTCCCAGCAGCGTGGCCGCTGGGAACCCGATTGGAACCGGCCACCGCCCGCCTTCGGTGAGGTAGCAAACCACACCATGCTGGTGGTGGGTCTCGGCGGTATTGGCACCCAGGTGGCAAAGCGCGCCCATGGCCTGGGCATGCGGGTGATTGCAACCCGCAACAGCCGCCGCGAAGGTCCGGACTATGTTGACTACGTGGGCCTGGCCGACGAGGTCTGGACGCTGGCTGCGCAGGCGGACGTGGTGGTGAACGCGGCACCGCTGACAGACAGCACCCGCGGCCTGTTTGACGAGAAGTTCTTCAAGGCCATGAAGCCGAGCGCTTATTTCATCAGCGTGGGGCGCGGCAAGAGCACCGTCACGGGTGACCTGATTAAGGCCCTGGAGAGTGGCCAGATTGCCGGCGCCGCGCTGGATGTCACTGACCCGGAGCCGCTGCCGGAAGGGCATCCGCTGTGGAAAGCGCCCAACCTCATTATTACCCCCCACGTGGCGGGGCGTTCACGGGAGGGGCTGGGCCGTATCCAGGCGCTGGTCGCGGAAAATCTGCGGCGCTATGTGGCAGGTGAGCCGATGCTGTCGGTGGTCAATATCGAGCGGGGCTACTGAGGCGCAGCCGCCGGCAGCGCGGTAAAACTTTCCCGTGCTGCCCGGCGCTTTTCCATCCTGCCTGGAGCTTTTCTGAGCTGCCTAAAGCTTTTCCAGATAGGAGCTGTATTCCAGCTCGCTGATGCGGGAGCGGAACTCGGCGTTTTCCTGGGCCTTGCTCATGGAGTAGATGCGCTGCAACTCCTTGCCGAGGTTGCGAGCCACAAAGTCCGAGCCCTGGAACAGGTTTATGGCCTCGGGCAGGTAAAGTGGTAGCAGTTCCCGCGCCTGCTCATAGCCATCGCCCTGAATCGGTTCGCCCGGGTCGGATTGCTGGGCGATGCCTTCAATGATGCCCGACAGCAGGGCGGCGTAGACCAGGTAGGGGTTGGCATCCGCGCCCGCTACCCGCAGCTCCAGGCGTCGGGCGCTGGACTTGCCCGCCGGGATGCGTACCGACACGGTGCGATTGTCATATCCCCAGCAGGGCGATGTGGGTGCGTGGGCGCCGGGCTGAAAGCGTCGGTAAGAGTTGTAGTTGGGCGCGTAGACCGCCATGGATTCGCCCATGTACTGCATGCAGCCCGCCACGGCGTGTCGCATCAGTTCCGTGCCGCGGTCGGTGCCGTCGTCGAAAATATTGCGATCCTGCTCGTCCAGCACGCTGCAGTGCACGTGCATGCCATTGCCCGCCTCGTTCTCGAAGGGCTTGGCCATAAAGCTGGCAATCAGCCCATGGCGCGCCGCGACGCCCTTCACCAGCCGCTTGATCATAAGAATCTGATCTGCCGCCAGCACCGGGTTATCTATGTGCTGCATATTGATTTCGTACTGGGAGGGGGCGGATTCCTTGACGATACCGTCGAAGGGTATGTGCTGGATCTCGCAGGCCTCGCGGATCTCCCGCAGCATGGCGGCGTTGTTCTGCAGCACGTCCACACCGTAGGTGTTGCCGCCGATGGGCTCGTGGCCGGCGGGCACCGGGCAGCTGTGGCGGATGCCCCGGCGGTCGTAGTGTACCAGGCTGAATTCCAGCTCCGCGGCCACCACCGGCCGCCAGCCGGCGTTGTGAAAACGCCCCAGCACCTGCTTGAGCACATTGCGTGGGTCGCCGAGGTAGGGGTCGCCATCGGCGTTGTAGAGAGACACCATGACCTGGCCATAGCCGTCGTCACTGGTCCAGGGGGTGGGCAGCAGGCTGCCTTCGATGGGGCGGCAAACGCCGTCGGCATCCCCGGATTCGAATACCAGTTCCTCGACGTCCCGCCCCCAGATATCAAGGCTCAGGGCGGTGAGTGGCAGCTTGAACTCTCCCTGAAAAACCTTCTCGAGCTTGTGGCGTGGCAGCCACTTCCCGCGCATCACACCATTGCAATCCGGCAGCAGTGCTTCGATGGTGGTGATATCGGGGTAGGTGCGAAGGAACCAGTCTGCTTCAACAGACATTTAGCGCACGTACCTTTACCAGCAAAATCCGATCATTGGCTCGGCGCAAGATACTGGCAATACCCCACACGGGTCAGGCGCGCCTCTTGCTGCGGCTGGCGGGTGTCATGACCACCTCCAGGGGGTCGCCAACCCCTGCTTCGCCCAGGTAGGGCAGTGTGGATATGAACAGGGAAAACAGGTCGGCCTGGGAGCTGACATCCAGCTTGCGGTAGATGCTTTTGCGATGGCGCCGCAGGGTTTCCAGGGCGATGCCCAGCTTGTCGGCAGAGGCCTGGCTGGAGTAGCCTCGCAGCATCAGTTCCAGCACGCTTTTTTCCCGGGGTGACAGCACTGAAGAACCAAACATGCGGAAGGCGTGGTCGATGGCCTCGGCGATATCCGGCCCCAGCATGTAGCGCTGGCTGAAGTCTGACAGCTGGCTGTGGCTGCGCAGCAGGGCTGACACCGGCGCCGACAGGGCCTTGAGGTAGTCGTGCTCCTCATCGCTGAAGCGGCCGTGGCCATTCTTGCGCATCAGGCTGATATTGATAACGCCGCCGTTCACCAGCCGCGCCAGGAAAATCACTTCGTCTTCGGTGGCGGTCTCGCGGTAGTACTGCCGGTAGTAGTTGCTGGTCTCCAGGTCGCCCTCGTACAGTTCGTGCAAGCGATAGAAGCGGCCTCGAGGCTGCCCCATGGACAGTTGGTAGAAGGGGTCGTCCTGGTAGGGCCCATCCAGGTACAGGGTTACCTGGGAGGGCACCGCATTGTCGGGAATCTCATGGTAGATGCACTGGGGTGGCAACTCGGTGTGGTACAGCCAGATCTGCGGATAATCGGCGCTCACATCCCGGCAGATCGCCTTGATAATCGACGGGAAAAACCGCTCCGTCCCCAACTCGGCAATCGCCACGGACAAATCCCGGTTCCACCTCGACAACGCATCGTTTAACGGCATAAACCTGAACCAACACTCCTGAAAGCAGAAATCACAACAGGTCCTACTCCACTCGACCTCTACGTCGACCAGCACAACTCAAAGCAAGAGTCGCCGCACCGCCTGTATCACTAGTAGCGCCTGATTATTCAAGGCCCGGGAGCGGGGATGCACCTCCGCAGTAGCCACAGGCTGACAGCCCAAGCGGTCTCCAGACAAAAGTGATGCACCTCTCCCCGTCCTGGGTTGCTCCAACACGAAGAAGGTGGTGGTGCACCTCTCCCCGTCCTAAGTGGCTCCAACCAAGAGCGGTTTTATAAACAGCTACCTGAAATGCGTTAATGGCTGGCCAGGGACGCCTATGGCACAATCATGTGAGAGCCGGTAACGGCTTGTCAATTTTGTGAGGCATCCCATGAGCAGCATCATCCCGCAGCGGGCTCGCCAGGACTGGCAGGCCCTCGATAGCAGTCATTACCTGCACCCTTTCACCGACTTTAAAGAGTTGGCCGCCCAGGGCAGTCGTATCATTGCCCGTGCGGAGGGCCCCTACATCTATGACGCCGACGGTCGCGAGATTCTAGATGGCATGTCCGGCCTCTGGTGTGTAAGTCTGGGCTACGGTCAGGACCGCATCGCCGATGCCGTCCACCAGCAGCTCAAGGAACTGCCTTACTACAACAGCTTTTTCCAGTGCGCCCACCCGCCAGTCATTGAACTGGCGCGGCGGCTGAGCGAGGTCACCCCGGCGCACATCAACAACTTCTTTTTTACCGCCAGCGGGTCCGAAGCCAACGATACCAACCTGCGTATCGTGCGCCGCTACTGGGACCTGCTGAAAAAGCCCGGCAAGCGCTTCGTAATCAGCCGCAAGAACGGTTACCACGGCTCCACCATCGCCGGCGCCAGCCTCGGCGGCATGGGCTTTATGCACAAGCAGTTTGAAACCCTGGGCTACGTCACCCACGTGGATCAGCCCTACTGGTTCGGTGAGGGCGGCGACCTGGATCCCGCCGAGTTTGGCCGGCAGGCCGCGGCCAGCCTGGAGCAGCGCATCCAGGAATTGGGTGCTGATAACGTGGCGGCCTTTATCGCCGAGCCGGTACAGGGCGCCGGCGGTGTCATCGTGCCGCCGGAGAGCTATTGGCCGGAAGTACGCCGCATCTGCCAGGAGCACGATATCCTGCTGATTACCGATGAGGTGATCTGTGGCTTCGGGCGCCTGGGCGAGTGGTTCGGCGCCGATTACTACGATATTCCCGCCGACCTGATGACCTTTGCCAAGGCGGTCACCAACGGTTACCAGCCCCTGGGCGGCGTTATGGTCGGTGACAAGGTGGCCGAGGTGATCAAGGCCGACGGTGGCGAGTTCGCGCACGGCTATACCTATTCCGGGCATCCTGCCGCCTGTGCGGCCGCTCTGGCGACCCTGGATATCATGCAGGAGCAGGACATCGTGCGCACGGTGCGAGAAGACAAGGCGCCCTATCTGCAGCAACGCTGGGCCGAACTGGCTGACCACCCGCTGGTGGGCGAGGCGCGGGGTGCGGGCTTTGTCGCAGCCATGGAACTGGTCGCCGACAAGCAGACCCGGGCCCGTTTTGACGATGACGGCAGCACCGGCTCCCTGTGCCGCAACCTGTCGGTGGAGTGCGGCCTGGTCATGCGCGCGGTAGGTGACACCATGATTATCGCGCCACCGTTGACCGTCAGCCACGCACAGATCGACCAGTTGATCGAACGCGCCAGCATGGCTCTGGACAAGACCCAGGCGGCGCTGGGGCGCTGAGTTGTCTGACGCTGCCAAGCTGCGGCAGGTCAATGTGACCTATGTGAGGACCGAAGACCGGCTGCTGCTCAAGGTGTCGACCTCCGACAGCAAGGAGTATCGGGCCTGGTGCACCCGCCACTTTACCCGGCTGTTGATGGACCACCTGGAGTCGATGTTTGAAGATGAGGTCGACGAGCAGCAGGTGGTGCCGGAAGCAGCCCGCAAGGAAGTGGCACGTATGCAGCACGGTAGCAAGGTCACCGAAGATTCTTTCCAGCAGCCCTATGAGGCAGAGCCGGATTCTTTCCCGCTTGGAGAAGACGGCATCCTGCTGACGCAGATGCGTTACAAGACTCTGGAAAGCGGTGTGGCGTCGCTCAACCTCAGCGGTACGGAGGGCCAGGGCCTGACCCTCAATCTCGACAAGAACCTGCGTCACCAGGTGTACGAGCTGTTTCGGCGCGCGGTAGAGCGCGCCGCCTGGTTTGAAACCTCGCCTGCCCCCAGCACCCCGGTGGTGCACTAATCCAGCCCAGCTCCGGCTCTCTGGCGTCCTCGCTTGAGGGGCCCAGGACCCTTTCCTATAGTGACGGTCCACACTGCGGGGGTAGGCCATGATCACTAGCTTCGACGACTACTGCATCCACCAGACCACGGCGCCGGTAGCCCGGCCGGCCCACAGTGACCGCAACTTCTACGATCGCTATTGGATGAACGGCATCGACCCGGAAGGCGGCTACATCTTCGAGGCGGGCCTGGGCCTGTACCCGAACCGCCACGTCATGGGTGCTCACTTCAGCATCGCCAACGGCAGCCACCAGTACGCCTTTCATGGCTCGCGCCGGGCGCCGCGGGAGCGTGGCGAGACAGTGGTGGGCCCGCTGGCCATCGAGATTCTGGAGCCCATGCGAAAGCTGCGTCTGCTGCTGGCGCCCAACGACACCGGCATTGAGTGCGATCTGGTGTTCACCGCCGCCAGCGTTCCCCATGAGGAGCCCGAGAGCGTGATGTACGACGACGGGCACCTGATCCTGCACAGCTCGCGCTTTACCCAGTTGGGCTACTGGCAGGGCTTTTTCAGCGTGGACGGCCAGCGGGTGGCGGTAAATCGCGCCGTCGGCACCCGCGACAAGTCCTGGGGTGTACGCCCCGTGGGTGAACCCCAGGGTGGCGCACCGGGTCTGCTCAACAAGGAGCCCGGCGTTTACTGGTGCTGGAACCCCATCAACTTCGGCGATGTCTGTACGCAGATGGGCACCTTCGAGGATCGCGACGGGCAGCCCACCCAGGTCAGTGCCGACCTGCTGCCGCTCTATGACGATCCGGCGGAGATTCCCGGTGGTGATGACCCTGGCCACATTCCCATGGTGGAGGTGTCACACCGCATTCAATGGCAGCCCGGCACTCGCCGCCCGCGCTCCGCCGAGCTGCTGCTGGCGGACCGGCAGGGGCAGCGCTACGACATCGAGATGAATGTGGGTCTGCGTTTCCAGGTGCTGGGGCTCGGTTACAACCATCCCACCTGGGGCCACGCTGTCTGGCAGGGCGAGCTGGAGATTGCCCGCGAAGACTGGGTGCTGGACGAGCTGGACCCGCTGGGCTTTGAGTTTCTGCATGTGCACCATGTGGTGCATGCGCGCATGGGTGAGCGACGGGGTATCGGCACGCTGGAGAACATCGCCATCGGGCGGCACGATCCCTCTGGTTTTAAAGACCTGTTTGATGGTGCGCCGGCAGCGGAGTAAGGTATCCAAAAACCACCGATGCCGGGGTAGGGTGTGAGCAAGGAACAGGTATACCAGGATTTATCGAGCCTTCTGAATGAAATCGACAGCCTGCCGCTGGAAGATGCGGAGCGCCGTCGCCTGCATGGGCTGGTCAGTGATATCGAGCAGCACCTGGACGCGGACCCGGAGGCCGATAGCGCACCAGACGGGCAGGATATGGCCGACACGGTAGAGGAAATGGTGACCCGGCTGGAAGCGGACCACCCGGCCTTCACCGGAATTCTGCGGCGCATCATGAACACGCTGGGGAGTATGGGCGTCTAGACACGGCCGGTCAGGCGCTGCCGGCCAGGCACGGCCGGTCAGGCACGGCCGTTTAGTCGCTACCGGTGAAGCGCGCCTGGCTTCAATCTAAACGCTGACCTTGTCCTTGATAGCGCTGAAGATCGCGTTGGTGACACCCTGTACCTCGCGCAGCTCTTCCACCGCATTAAAGGGACGCGCGGCAATAATATGTTCCGCCGTGACAGCGCCAATACGCGGCAGGGACTGCAGTCGCGCCTTGCTGGCGCTGTTCAAATTGACGGTAGATGCCTGCTCGGCGGCCGAAGTGCCGAGCACATCGCGGCTGCCCATGGCCTGCTCTATCCGGGATACCAGCTGGTTGAGGGTGGTCTTGAGACTGCGGGCCCGGTCATTGCTCTCGGTCAGGTCCTGGTGAATGGTCCACAGCAACCAGGCAATCAGCAGTAGCAGCAGGCTATTGAAGTCCATGGCGTTCTCCCCGATCCAGAATTATTAAAATCGCCGCTTTTCATCATAGCAGCCCTGTTGGTGCTTTTTGCCAGCGCCCATGATTCCCTTGTGCTCAGTTCCAGTGCGTTTAATTCCAATCCAGGGGCGAGGTGCGCCAGTGCCGACGCCAGGCATCTTCCACTTTGTCTGTGTAGACCCGGCTGCCGGCGCTGCCGTTATAGCGTGCCAGCGCGGTGGCGAGGCGACCGTTTTCCTGGCGCAGGTAAAACTCCAGTATGCGGCAGCCATAAGACAGGTTGGTGTGAATATCGGTGAGGTTGTCGTCCGGCCGGCCAATCTCATTCTTCCAGAAGGGCATGACCTGCATCAGCCCCTGGGCGCCGACTCGCGAGATCGCGAAACGATCGAAATGGCTCTCCACCTGGATCACCGCCAGCACCAGCTCCGGAGGCAGCCCGCTCTGGCGGGCATAGAAGTGCACCGTTTCCAACAGCGAGAGCCTGGCATCGGTGTCGGCGACAAAAGGTTCCAGCCGGGAAGACATATCCAGCAACCATACCTCGGCGTCGAAGCGATCCTCGAAGCTGCTGGAGCGATTGATGGTGTCGTTGAGGAACTGCCGCAGCGCCTCGCGCTCCGCCGGTTGCGCCGTATTGGCTGTGACACCGGCGCTGTGAGCGCACAGCGCCAGGCATGCACTCAGCAGAATCCGCAGGCAGGCGGGGCGCACCGGCATGCTACTGCCCCAGGGTCTCCAGCAGGAAGTCCAGGCAGGCATCCTGGGCCACCAATTGCGAATCCTCGGCGGCGCGGTGCTTGTATTCCAGCTTGCCCTCGGCCAGCGCACGATCGCCGACCACCACCCGGTGGGGGATGCCGATCAACTCCATGTCGGCAAACTTAACCCCCGGCCGCTCGTTGCGATCATCCAGCAGCACTTCTACGCCGCGGGCGGACAGGGCCTCGTACAGCCCGAGAGCGCATTCCGTGACGGCCTCAGACTTCTGCATATTGAGCGGCACGATAGCCACCTGAAAAGGCGCCATGGCCGTGGGCCAGATAATGCCCTGCTCATCGTGGTTCTGCTCGATGGCCGCCGCCACGATCCGGCTGACGCCAATGCCGTAGCAGCCCATGGTCATCACCCGGTTCTTGCCCTGCTCGTCTAGCACCTGGGCGCTCATGGCATCGCTGTATTTGTCGCCCAGCTGGAAGATGTGGCCCACCTCAATGCCGCGCTTGATTTCCAGGCTGCCCTGACCGTCGGGGGAGGGGTCACCGGCTACCACGTTGCGCAGGTCTTCTACCCGTGTGACTGCCACGTCGCGTTCCCAGTTCACGCCGGTCAGGTGCGCACCGTCGCGGTTGGCGCCGCAGCAGAAATCCGCCACCTGGGCGGCGGCGCGATCGACCAGCACCGGAATATCCAGCCCCACAGGACCCAGCGAACCGATACCACAGCCCACCGCCGCGGTGATGGCAGCTTCATCGGCAAAGGCCAGCGGGCTGGCGATACCGTCGAGTTTTTCCGCCTTGATACTGTTGAGCTGGTGGTCGCCGCGCAGCACCAGTGCCACCAGCGGCGCCTCCTCGCAGTCTCCGTTGACCAGCAGGGTCTTGAGCGCGCGTTCCGCAGGCAGTTCCAGGAAGGCACAGACGTCCTCGATAGTGTGTTGCCCCGGGGTTTCAACCTCCGACATTGCCTGCGAGGGTGCGGGGCGCTTACCCGCCGGTGCCAGCGCCTCGGCCATTTCCACATTGGCCGCATAGTCGCTGCTGTCACTGAAGGCGATATCGTCTTCGCCGGAATTGGCCAACACGTGGAACTCATGCGAGGTGCTGCCGCCGATAGAACCGGTGTCGGCAATCACCGGTCGGAAATCCAGGCCCAGGCGTGTGAAGATTGCCGTGTAGGTGGCATGCATGACGTCGTAGGTCTGCTGCAATGAGTCCTGGTCGAGGTGGAAGGAGTACGCGTCCTTCATCAGGAACTCCCGCGCCCGCATAATGCCGAAGCGTGGGCGGATCTCATCACGAAACTTGGTTTGAATCTGGTAGAAGTTGGCAGGCAGCTGCTTGTAACTCTTTATTTCATTTCGCAACAGGTCGGTGATGACTTCTTCGTGGGTCGGGCCCAGGCAAAAGTCGCGTTCGTGCCGGTCCTTGAGGCGCAGCAGCTCAGGGCCGTATTGCTCCCAGCGACCTGACTCCTGCCACAGCTCCGCTGGCTGCACCACCGGCATACTGACTTCCTGTGCACCAGAACGGTTCATTTCTTCGCGGACGATAGCCTCCACCTTGCGCAATACGCGCAGCCCGGAGGGAAGCCAGGTATAGAGCCCCGAGGCAAGTTTGCGGATCAAGCCAGCGCGCAGCATTAACTGGTGGCTTATGACTTCGGCGTCAGAGGGGGTTTCCTTTACTGTCGCCAGTAGGTAGCTGCTTGCGCGCATGATGTGATGTGTCCAGAAAGTGTCGGGGCCGCAATTTTACGATTGTTGGAAAAATGCTGTCGAGATCAGGGTCGCATTCCGACGGGAGTGCGTCAAAACACAAATAAATAAGGGATTTTAAGGCACAAGCCTTGTATTAGCTGGGGCCTTGCTTTATACATTGCTCAGGCGTCTCCCACGAGTTTCGCTTTACTCTCTAATCGATATCAATCGAATCAATTCGAATGTTCTGCACGATACAGGAAGGACGAAAATAACATGGCTACTAGAAAAGCGGCGGCGAAGAAAAAAGCTCCGGCCAAGAAGGCACCTGCCAAGAAAAAGGTAGCGGCCAAGAAGGCACCGGCCAAGAAGAAGGCAGCAGCTAAGGCTCCGGCCAAGAAAGCTGCTCCGGCTCTCAAGGCCAAGATGACCAAGAGCCAGATCGTCGGCTCCATCGCGGACACCACCGGTCTCAACAAGAAGCAGGTGGGCGCGGTGATGGATGAACTGGAAACGCTCATCGAGCGCAGCATCAAGAAGCGCAGCGTTGGCGAATTCACGCTGCCCGGCCTGATGAAGATCACCACCGTCAAGAAGCCCGCTCGCAAGGCGCGCAAGGGCATCAACCCCTTCACCGGGGAAGAGACGACCTTCAAGGCGAAGCCTGCCAGCGTTGCTGTGAAGGTTCGTCCCCTGAAGAAAATGAAGGAATTCGCGGACTCCTGATCGCGTGATTCTGGCTGCCGCCCTGCGGGGCGGCAGATTCCTCCCGCCCCGGCTCGCCGCGGGGGCAAAGACAAGCCTCCCCTGAATATTTAGCCCACCTTGCAAAACACCCTGGGTGCTACCTGCCCGGCTGGATTTGCGCTAAAATCCGCGCCCGTTCTGAGCCCAACTGTAGATGTGACGCCAAGCTGATGGACCCGTCGCATGTCAGGGCTTTGTTCACAGCGTCAATGGATAACGGTCAGCCAACCATGCCGATTTACGAATACCAGTGCCAGGCCTGCCACCATCAGTTGGAGGCGTTGCAGAAAATGAGCGACGACCCCCTGGTCGATTGCCCCGAGTGCGGCGCGGCAGCGCTGCGCAAGAAGGTCTCTGCGGCGGCTTTCCGCCTCAAGGGCGGCGGCTGGTACGAAACCGATTTCAAGTCCAGCGGCCAGAAAAATCTCGCCGGGGACGGCAAGCCGGCGGAGGCAAAACCTGCGGACAGCAAGTCGGATAGCAAGCCGGACAGCGCCAGCAACAGCTCGAAGGACAGCGGCAAGAACACATCCGCCACCGGCTGATTCGCCGGCCGGCTCCAACAGAATCCTTGTTTCAGAATCTACTCACAGGAACGCCTACATGCGCACTCATTATTGTGGTGACTTGACCACGGACAACATCGACCAGACCGTGACGCTATGCGGTTGGGTTGACCGTCGTCGTGACCACGGGGGCGTGATCTTCCTCGACCTGCGCGACCGCGAGGGCATCGTACAGGTGGTGTTCGACCCCGACACGAGAGAGCACTTTGAAATGGCTGATCGGGTGCGCAGCGAGTACGTGCTGCGAGTGACTGGCCGGGTGCGTGCCCGCGGTGAGGGTACCGTGAACCCCAATATGAAGACCGGTGAGATCGAGGTGCTCGGCAAGGAACTTGAGCTGCTGAGCAGCGCGGAAACGCCGCCCTTCCAGATGGACGAGTACACCGATGTCGGCGAGGACGTGCGCTTGAAGTTCCGTTACATGGACCTGCGTCGCCAGGAGATGCAGGACCGCTTCATCGCGCGCTCGCGCATCACTCTGGCGGTGCGCAGCTTCCTGGACAGGGAAGGTTTCCTCGATATGGAAACGCCGATTCTCACCCGCGCCACTCCCGAGGGCGCTCGCGATTATCTGGTACCCAGCCGCACCCATCCCGGGCAGTTTTTTGCGCTGCCCCAGTCACCGCAGCTATTCAAGCAGCTGTTGATGATTTCCGGCTTTGACCGTTACTACCAGATCGCCAAGTGCTTCCGCGATGAAGACCTGCGCGCGGACCGCCAGCCAGAGTTCACGCAGATCGACATCGAGGCCTCCTTTATCGACGAGGCCACGATCATGGACGTGGCCGAGCGCATGGTGCGTGAGGTGTTCCAGTCGGTGCTGGATATCGAGCTACCGACCTTCCCGCATATGAGCTGGCATGAGGCCATGGAGCGCTTCGGCTCGGATAAGCCGGACCTGCGCATTCCGCTGGAACTGGTGGGCATCGATGACCTGATGCAGCAGGTGGAGTTCAAGGTATTCCACGGCCCGGCGGTAGACCCGGAAGGGCGTGTCGTGGCCCTGCGGGTGCCGGGCGGCGCCACCATCAGCCGCAAGGAGATCGACGACTACACCAGCTACATCGCCAACTATGGTGCCCGTGGCCTGGCCTGGATCAAGGTCAACGATATCGACGCGGGGGTGGAGGGGCTGCAGTCACCGATCCTCAAGTTCATGCCCGACGAGATTGTTGCCCAGCTGATGCAGCGTCTCGGTGCCGGTAACGGCGACATCGTCTTCTTCGGCGCTGACAAGACGATGGTGGTCAACGAATCCCTGGGCGCACTGCGGGTGAAGCTGGGCCACGACCTGGACATGGTGGAGCCGGGCTGGGCGCCTCTGTGGGTGGTGGATTTCCCGATGTTTGAGAAAGTCGACGACCGCCTGACGCCACTGCATCACCCCTTCACGGCGCCTAGCTGTGATGTCGACAGCCTGCGCATGGACCCGGCGGCGGCCCTGTCGCGCGCCTACGATCTGGTGCTCAACGGCACCGAGCTCGGCGGCGGCTCGATTCGTATCCACGACCGCGAGATGCAGGCTTCGGTGCTGGAGATCCTCGGTATCGGGCCGGAGGAGGCACAAGAGAAATTCGGCTTCCTGCTGGACGCGCTCAAGTACGGCGCGCCGCCCCACGGCGGTATCGCCTTCGGCCTGGATCGCCTGGTGATGCTGATGACCGGCGCCAGCTCGATTCGCGACGTGATAGCGTTCCCGAAAACGCAGACCGCACACTGTGTCATGACCGACGCGCCGGGCGCCGTCGATGCCCAGCAACTGCGCGAGCTCAATCTGCGCCTGCGGGAGACCAAGAAGGAGGCCTGATCATGGCAGGACACAGTAAATGGGCCAACATCAAGCACCGCAAGGCGGCCCAGGACGCCAAGCGCGGCAAGATGTTCACCAAGCTGATCCGCGAACTGGTGGTGGCCGCCAAGCAGGGCGGCCCTGAGCCCGCCGACAACCCGCGACTGCGGGCTGCGGTGGAGAAGGCGCTGGGCTCGAATATGACCCGCGATACCATCGACCGCGCCATTGCCCGCGGCGCCGGTACCAACGATGCCGATAACATGGAGGAGCTCACCTACGAGGGTTATGCCCCGGGCGGTGTAGCGGTGCTAATCGAAGCCATGACTGACAATCGCAACCGCACCGTGGCGGAAGTGCGCCACGCGTTTTCCAAGCGCGGTGGCAACCTCGGTACTGATGGGTCCGTGGCCTATCTGTTCGAGCGCAAGGGGCAGCTCTATTACGCAGCGGGTGTGGATGAAGAACAGCTGATGGACGTGGCCCTGGAAGCGGGCGCCGAGGACATCAAAACGGCAGATGACGGCAGCCTGGAGGTGATAACCCCCTGGGAAGAGTTTGGCGCCATCAAGCAGGTTCTGGAAGAGGCCGGTCTCGCGCCGGAAGAGGGCGAAGTTACCATGGTGGCCTCTACCACCGTGGAGCTGGACGCCGGCAGCGCGGAGAGCATCATGGGGCTGGTCGATGCCCTGGAAGACCTCGACGACGTGCAGAACGTCTACACCAACGCCGATATTCCCGACGAGGTTCTTGCCAGCCTGGGCTGACAGCGCGGGCGCGCTTGGCAATAATGGCCGCAGACTCTGTTATGAGAAACTCGGTCGCGGATTCACTATGGCGCTGATACTGGGGATAGACCCCGGCTCCCAGAAAACCGGCTTTGGCATTATCGTCCACCAGTCCGGTCGCAGCGAATACGTCACCAGCGGCGTGATCCGCCTGCCCCGCGTGAGCCTTCCGGAACGCCTCAAGATTATCTACGACAGCGTGGGCGAGATCGTCTCCGAGCACTGCCCCCAGGAGCTGGCCATCGAGGAAGTGTTCCTGGCCAGAGACGCCAAGGCGGCCATCAAGCTGGGCCAGGCCCGCGGCGCCGCCATTGTCGCCTGTGTCAACCAGGGTATGCCGGTGCACGAGTACGCGGCCAAGTCCATCAAGCAGGCGGTAGTGGGAACCGGCAGTGCCGAAAAGGGCCAGGTGCAACACATGGTGAAGAGCCTGCTGCGGCTGCCTGCCGCCCCCGCGGAAGATGCCGCCGATGCACTCGCCGCCGCCCTGTGTCACGCCCATACCCAGCAATACCTGGTGCGCCAGGCCCGCAGCCGGCGGCGCTAACATGGCGCGGGCCGGCCCGCTTGCAGTACCATTGGGCATCTTCAAGGGACCCTGTGCATGATCGGTCGCATTCGCGGACTGCTGCTGGACATTCAGCCGCCTGACATCCTGCTGGACGTGGGTGGCCTCGGCTACGAGGTCCAGGTTCCCATGACTACGCTCTACGAGTTGCCCGAGCCGGGCACGGAAATCACCCTGTTTACCCACTTCGTGGTGCGCGAGGACGCCCAACTCCTGTTCGGCTTCCTGCGAGAGCGCGAGCGCAGCCTGTTCCGCGACCTCATCAAGGTGAATGGGGTCGGCCCGAAGTTGGGCCTGGCTATTCTCTCCGGAATGGACGCGGAGTCCTTCGTGCGCGCCGTGCAGCGCGACGACACCAGCACCCTGGTGCAGCTACCCGGTGTGGGCAAGAAAACCGCGGAGCGCCTGCTGGTCGAGATGCGCGACAAGCTGACTGACTGGCTGTCGGAGCTGGAGCAGGCAGCCCCCGCCGCGATCGAGACGCGAGACATTCAGGCAGAAGCGGAATCGGCGCTGGTAGCACTGGGATACAAACCCGCTGAGGCCAGCAAGGCAGTGACCGCCGCCAACGACGGCAGCATTGACCGCAGCGAAGACCTGATCCGGCGCGCCCTGCAGTCCATGGTGAGCAGCAAATGATTGAAACCGATCGCCTGGTGGCGCCGCAAGACAGCGGCCGCGAAGACGCCATCGACCGCGCCATCCGCCCGCGGGCGCTGGCAGAGTACGTCGGCCAGCCCGGTGTGCGCGAGCAAATGCAGATCTTTATCGAGGCCGCTCGGGCTCGTTCCGAAGCCCTCGACCACACCCTGATTTTCGGGCCGCCCGGGCTGGGCAAGACCACCCTGGCTCACATCATCGCCAACGAGATGGGGGTGGACCTCAAGAGCACCTCCGGGCCGGTGTTGGAAAAGGCCGGCGATATCGCCGCCCTGATGACCAACCTGGAGCCCGGTGACGTGCTGTTTATCGACGAGATTCATCGCCTGTCGCCCTTTGTGGAAGAGATACTCTACCCGGCGATGGAGGACTACCAGCTCGACATCATGATCGGCGAAGGCCCGGCGGCGCGCTCGATCAAGCTCGATATCCCGCAGTTCACCCTGGTAGGCGCCACCACCCGCGCTGGCCTGCTGACCTCGCCACTGCGGGACCGTTTCGGGATTGTGCAGCGCCTGGAGTTTTACTCGGTGCCGGATCTCGCCAGTATCATCGAGCGCTCCGGCGCTATTCTGGAGGTGCCCGTGGAGCACGAGGGCGCCGTCGAAATCGCCCGCCGCTCGCGCGGCACGCCGCGGATTGCCAATCGCCTGCTGCGGCGGGTGCGAGACTACGCCGAAGTCAAAGGTGACGGGCGCATCGACGGGTCGATCGCCGCGGCTGCCCTGGATATGCTGGATGTTGACCAGGTGGGCTTTGACAGCCTCGACCGCCGACTGCTGCAACTGCTGATCGAAAAATTCGACGGCGGGCCGGCGGGGGTGGAGAGCCTGGCGGCGGCTCTGTCCGAGGAGCGCGGCACCATCGAGGACGTGATCGAGCCCTATCTGCTGCAGCAGGGCTACCTGATGCGCACCGCCCGCGGGCGCATGGCCACCCGCAGCGCCTGGCTGCACTTCGGCCTCGCACCCCCCGGCGGCCAGGCCAACAGCAACCTGTCGCTGGACCTCGGCGATAAAGGCAATGACAAGGCCTGACAGGCGACAGCACCGGTGAGCGTGGAATTTTCACACCCTGTCAGGGTCTACATCGAAGATACTGATGCCGGCGGCATCGTCTACTACGTGAACTACCTGAAGTTCATGGAGCGTGCCCGCACCGAGTATATGCGCAGTCTCGGTTTTGACCGCCAGGTGATCTTCAACAACGAGCTGATGTTTGTGGTGCGGGATGTGAACGTCAACTACCTGGAGCCAGCGCGGCTGGATGACGAGCTGCAGGTGACCGCGCGGCTGGTGGACAGCGGCGCAGCTTATATCCTGCTGGCGCAGTGCGTGCGGCGGGGCGACGATGTGCTTGCCGAAGGGGAGGTGAGAATCGTCTGCGTAGACCAGCGCAAGCTGATACCAAGAAGAATGCCGGCACCGTTGCTGGCGGCGCTGAAAAACGGCGCGACCATTCGGGGGAATGACTAATGGAAGAACAGATGAGCCTGATGGACCTGGTGCTCAACGCCGGGATTACCGTGCAGGCGGTGATGGCCCTGTTGCTGCTGGCATCGGTGGTGTCCTGGTTCATGATTTCCCAGCGCCTGATTTATTTCCGCGCGGTGCGCGATGAAATGTACGGCTTCGAGGAGCAATTCTGGTCGGGCATCGACCTCAGCCAGCTCTACCGTGACGGCAACGAGCGCGCCGAGGCCGGGCAGATTATTGGCATGGAGAGTATTTTCCGCGCCGGCTTCAAGGAGTTTTCACGCCTGGCCCAGCAGGGATTGCAAAGCGACGCCATCATGGACGGTACCCAGCGCGCCATGCGCGTGGCCCTGTCCCGGGAGGAAGAGCGGCTGGAACGGCATCTGCCTTTTCTCGCCACGGTGGGCTCAACCAGTCCCTACATCGGCCTGTTCGGCACGGTCTGGGGCATCATGAACTCGTTTCGCGGCCTGGCCAACGCTACCCAGGCCACCCTGGCCACGGTGGCGCCCGGTATTTCCGAGGCGTTGATCGCTACTGCCATGGGGCTGTTTGCCGCCATTCCGGCGGTGATGGCCTATAACCGCTTCGCGGCCAAGCTGGACACCTACACCGGCCGCTACGAGGCATTCGTCGACGAGTTTTCCAGCATCCTGCTGCGCCAGGCCCACGCCCTGGCCAGCCGCAAGAAGACCTGACATGGGCAGGAAGAAGCACCGGCCCATGGCCGAGATCAACGTGGTGCCCTACATCGATGTCATGCTGGTGCTACTGGTGATCTTCATGGTGACCGCACCCCTGCTGATGCAGGGGGTGAAAGTGGACCTGCCGGAAGCCAACTCTGATCCGGTGGAAAACCAGGACCCGGAGCCGCTGATCGTATCGATCAATGACAAGGGTGAACTGTTCCTGAATCTTGGCGCCGACCAGAAGCAGGTCCTGTCACTGGCCACTGTGCGCGACCGGGTTGGGGTGGTGATGCGCCGCAACCCGGACAAGCCGGTGATGGTCTGGGGTGATCGCAACGTACCCTACGGTGAAGTGGTAGTGCTGATGACGGCCCTCCAGGAAGCCGGAGCACCCAGCGTTGGCCTGGTCACGGAGCCGCCACCCTGATGCGGCTGGGGATCTTCTGGCGCCCGGCGCTGTTGACGCTGCTGCTGCACGGGCTGCTGCTTTATGCCCTGACCGTAAACTGGAGTGCGCCCACCGATGCCGCTGTCAAACCAGTGCAAAAGCCGCGCTACATCCAGGCGCGGCTGGTAGAAATCGAGCCGCCCCGGAAGGCCGCGCCAAAACCCAGGGCCAAACCCAAACCGAAATCGAACCCCAGGCCCAAGCCGGCCGCACCGAAGCCGGCCGCACCGAAGCCCAAATCGACCAGCAAGCCTGCGCCCAAGCCCAAACCTGCTGAGCCGAAACCCGAACCAAAACCCGAGCGCCAGCAGCCCACCGCCGAACAGCGCGCCGATGCCGCCCGCAACGAACTGGCCCTGGCCATGGAAGCCGAGGACGAAGCGCTGGAGGCGCTTACCGACGAGCAGCTGACCGCCAGCTATATCGCCCTCATTGCCCGCGCGG
>JANQIO010000135.1 GCA_028282105.1 Halieaceae bacterium
GACAAAAAAAAACCCGCCTTGCGGCGGGTTTGAATCTAACTAGTGTTGGACCTGGATGTCGTCTCTCGAAGATGTGGGACTCAGCTTGCGCTTTGAATCTCGTCCCAGGCAATCCAACCGAGAAGAGCGAAATACAGGCCAAACGTTGCTGCTATGAACATTTGGGTATTCCTTTCGATTACCAGACGGTGTGATTATGGGGACGCCCCTGATATAGTTCTAATGTATTAGCGTAATGAATCCCATTACTTTTGTTTATATCAGTAACCGCCCTGTCACCTCATGGAAACCCGCGACCTGTCACGAATTGACCTCAACCTGCTGATTGCCCTGCAGGTAATGCTGGAAGAGTGCAACGTCTCCCGGGCCGCCGAACGGCTGTTCATCACCCAGCCCGCTATGAGCAAGACCCTGTCGCGACTGCGCGAGGTGTTCGACGACCCCCTGTTCACCCGCAGTTCCCACGGCATGCGCCCCACGCCGCGGGCCCTGGACCTGGCCGCCGAATTGGAAACCGTGCTGCAGGGCATCCAGCACCTGCTGGCCGGCCACGATTTCGACCCCGGCGCCTACCGCGGCGAGGTCACCATCGCGATTTCCGAGTACATCGGTGTCTGGCTGCTGCCGCCGCTGATCAATCGCCTGTCTTTCCTCGCGCCAAGGCTCACGGTGCGCACCATTACCCGCGTCGAGCACCAGTTGGACCAGCTCGCCCTCGGCGATCTGGACCTGGCCGTGCACATCAAGCACGCCCGCTACGGCGACGAGTTCCTCTGTGAGGCCATGGGCGGTGCCAAGCCGGTCTTGCTGGCCCGGGAGGCGCACCCCCTGAGCGGGCAGCCGCCAAGCTGGGACAACATTCTCCGCTACCCGATCATGCGCCTGTACATGGCCGACATGGAGGAACTGGAGTTCATCCAGACCCGTGACAGCATCACCCGCCGCCTGGAGACCGTGCAGGAAATGCAGGGCGGCTTCGAAACCAGCCACCTGATGACCGCCATCGAGGTACTGCGCAATACTGACCACCTGATGCCGGCGCCGCCCTTCCTCATGGGCAACCCGACGCTGGCTTACAAAATCCAGGCCCTGGAACTGCCGCCGGACGTGGACTACTCCATCGAGTACATGCTGGTGCGCCACCGCCGCACCGAAAATTCACCGCTGCACAACTGGCTGTGGCAGCAGGTTCTCGAGGTACGGGCGGAGCTCAGAGAAAAGCTAGCGTCAGCAGCACCACCAGGGTCCCGGTGAGTACCACCACGAAGTAGTAGGACACGGCCAGCACCATGCCCTTTACCGCCGCCGCCCGCTTCGAGCTGGCATAGGCGCCCCGCAGAGCGAACGGCAGGTAGATCATCAGGGCCAGGGTGACCAGGCCCAGGTAGTCGCCCGGCATCAACAGGTTCAGCGGCTGCATCAGCAGGAAGGCCAGGAAGGCCAGCGTGTGGTAGTGCACCGAAAATACCAGGTGCTGCAGGTAGTGGTATGGCGAGCGGGCGTAGAACAGCCACAGCATGAGGGCAAACAGCGGCAGCAGGAAGAACATCATCTGCGGCAGGCGCCGGGTCAGATCATCCATCCAGGCATCCGGGTTGTCCTTGATGATCTCGGCGTTGACGACCATGCGTTCGATCGCTGACTGCAGCCCGTCCGGCAGCGCTTCGATCTCATCCTGCAGGCCCTCGGCTTCGATAAACTCACCGATGGAGAGAATCTCCTGCTCGCCGGCCTCGTTGGTGCGGGGGATGTAAATGCCGGACTCCTGGCTGTCGACCGCCTGCTGGTCGACACCGACGGTACTGACCGCCGTCGACTGGCCCATGGACAGGCTGAGGAACACCAGGAAACTCACCACCAGGTAGAGCCGCACCGGCGGCAGGTAACGGGCCCGGCGCCCGCCGATATAGTCAGCAGTGATACGCCCCGGACGCAGCACCAGGGTCTTCAGCGTGACCCACAGCCGGGAGTCAAGGTCGGTGACTTCTTCCAGCGCCTCGCCGGCGATATCGGCAAGACGCAGGTCCCGGTCGCGCTGGCCGCAGTGCCCGCAGTAGTCCCCGTGCAAGGTCGCACCGCAGTTGCTGCAACGCCTGCCGGCGTCCGGCGGAATGTCGCTCATGCTTTCCATGCCGTGGCATAATACGCCGCCGCCAAGGTCCGGTGAAAGCCCGCAGCGCGCCAGACCCCAACCCCACAGCCAAGCGTATTCACCTGCGATGAGCAAGAAAAACCGCCGCGAGATTCCCCGCTTCCAGCATCCCATCATGGAGACCCATTGCCACCTGGACTACCTGGAGGCAACGGAGCTGGACGACACCCTGGCTCGCTCCCGCGAGGTAGGCATCGAGCGCATCGTGACCATCGCCGTGTCGCCCGACAATCTGGATACCGTGGACAGCCTGGCCCGCGAGCACGACGGGGTGTGGGGCACCCAGGGCATTCATCCCCACGAGGCTGAAAAATACAGCCCCGCGGTAGGCGACATCATCCGCGAGCGCATGGCCAGTGAACACATCCTCGCCGTCGGCGAGATTGGCCTGGACTACTACTACGACCACGCCGACCGCAGCGTGCAGTGCGAGGTATTCGAGGCCCAGCTACAGATTGCCGCAGATACCGACATGCCCATCGTGGTGCACACCCGCGAAGCCGACGAGGACACCCGCGCCATTCTCGACAACTTCTCCGGCAGGCTGGCGCGCAAAGGCGTGATTCACAGCTTCACCTCGGGCATGGCCCTGGCCGAGTACTGTCTCGGTGAAGGCTTCTGCCTGGGCTTCAACGGTATTGCCACCTTCAATCGCGCCGACAATGTGCGCGAAGTGGTCGCCGCCACCCCGCTGGACCAGCTACTGCTGGAAACCGATGCGCCCTACCTGACTCCGGTGCCCTACCGCGGCAAACCCAATGCGCCTTTCTACCTGCCGTTTGTGGCCGAGAAGGTGGCCCAGGTGAAGGGCTATGAGGTAGAACACCTGCTGCGCCAGGCCTGGCACAACAGCCTGCAATTGTTCTTTGCGGAAAGCGGCGCTACCGCTTAATAGCGCCGAAACACCGTGCTAGAATCCGCGCCACTTTCAAGCTGCTGTAACAGTCTGTGGATTACATCGTAGGACAGCGCTGGGTAAGCCACGCGGACACCCAGCTGGGCCTCGGCATTATCGCCGAGCTGGATGGCCGCCGGGTCACCGTAAGCTTCCCGGCGGTCGCCGAAGAACGCACCTATGCCAGCGAGAACGCACCGCTCACCCGGCTGCGCTTCAAGGCGGGCGATCACGTCACCACCCTGGACGATGTGGAGCTGGTGGTGACCGAGGTCACGGAGCAGCAGGGCATCCTATTCTACACCGGCCTCGACCACCACGATACGGAAGTCACCATTAGCGAACTGGAGCTGGATTGCTTTGTTCAGCTCACCACACCGCAACAGCGCCTGCTCAACGGCCACTTCGACCGCAACGGCGACTTCGCCCTGCGGGTGGCGACCCTGCGGCAGCTCGACCGGCTGCAGCAGTCCCCAGCCCGCGGCCTGATTGGCTCCCGCACCAGTCTGCTGCCCCACCAGGTCTACATCGCCGCCGAAGTGGGCCGCCGCCACGCACCGCGGGTGCTGCTGGCCGACGAGGTGGGCCTGGGGAAAACCATCGAAGCCGGCATGATCATCCAGCAACAGTTGCTGACCGGGCGTGCCTCCCGGGTGCTGATCATCGTACCGGAGACGCTGCTGCATCAGTGGCTGGTGGAGATGCTGCGGCGCTTCAACCTGCACTTCGCGCTGTTCGATGCCGAGCGCATCGAGGCCATAGCAGAGCTGGATGAAGACAACCCCTTCGCGGAAGAAATGGATGCCGGCAACCCGTTCGAGGCGGAGCAACTGGTACTGACCAGCCTGGCCCTGTTTGAATCCAATCCCGAATTGCAGCAGCAGGCCATTGCCGCCGGCTGGGATCTGGCGGTGCTGGATGAAGCCCACCACCTCCACTGGACACCTGAAGACGCCGGTGAGGACTACCGCTTTATCGAAGCCCTGTCGCAGCAGGCCGCCGGCCTGCTGCTGCTGACCGCCACCCCGGAGCAGGTGGGCCAGGCCAGCCACTTTGCCCGGCTGCGACTGCTGGACCCGGACCGCTTCCACGACCTGGAACAGTTCGTGGCCGAGGAGCAGGGCTACCGGGCACTGAACCAGGAGCTTGAAACACTCGAGGCGGGCGGCGAGAACCAGCAGGCTATCGCCGAGCTGCTGGACCGCCACGGCACCGGCCGGGTGCTGTTTCGTAATTCCCGAGCTGGCATCAGCGGCTTCCCGCAGCGCAAACTGCACGCCTACCCGCTGCCGTCGCCGGACGCTCCCGGTAACGGCGACGACCCGGTGATGGCGGCGCTCTACCCGGACACCCTCAGCGCCGACGAGTCCTGGGTCAGCGACGACCCGCGGGTGAGCTGGCTGGAACAGAAGCTCAAGGCGCTGCGCCCGGAAAAGGTGCTGGTGATCTGCGCCCACGCTGACACCGCGATCGCCCTGGAACACCACCTGCACCTGCGCGCCGGCATCCGCAGCGCGGCGTTCTACGAGGGGCTGACCATTCTCGAGCGCGACCGGGCGGCGGCCTACTTCGCCGACGCCGAGGGCGGCGCCCAGACCCTGGTATGTTCCGAGATCGGTTCCGAGGGCCGCAATTTCCAGTTTGCCCACCACCTGGTGCTGTTTGACCTGCCCCTCAACCCGGACCTGCTGGAACAACGCATCGGCCGACTGGACCGCATCGGCCAGACCCAACAGGTAGATATTCACGTGCCCTACCTGCAGGGCACCGCCCAGGAAACCCTGCTGCGCTGGTACCACGAGGGGCTCAACCAGTTCGAAGAGAGCTGCTCGGCGGGCTTTGCCATTTTTGAGGAGTTTGAAACCCGGCTGCGGGAGCAACTGCTGGCCCCGGACGACAGGCTCGACGCGCTGATCGCCGACAGCGCCGAGTTCACCGCCCGCACCCGTGCCGAGCTGCGCGAGGGCCGCGACCGATTGCTGGAGCGCAACTCCTGCAAACCGGAGGAAGCCGCCGCCATGATCGCCGACATCGAGGCCGCCGAGGCCAGTGATGCCCTGCGCGACTACCTCGAGCTGCTGTGCGACAGCTACGGTGTAGACCAGGAGTTCCATTCGGAACACGCGGTCATCCTGCGCCCCACCGACCACATGCTGACCGGCCACTTCCCGGGCGTCCAGGAAGACGGCACCACCGTCACCTTCAGCCGCGAACAGGCCCTGTCCCGGGAAGACATGGCCTTTCTGACCTGGGAGCACCCGATCCTGGTGGAAGCCATGGACATGGTCACCGCCACCGAGTTGGGGAATGCGGCTATAGCGACGCTTTCACTCAAGGGCATCCCCGCCGGCACCATGCTGCTGGAGTGCATCTACTGCGTGAACTGCGTGGCGCCGAAATACCTGCAGGTGGAACGCTTCCTGCCCCTCTCCCCTATTCGCCTGCTGGTGGACAGCCGCGGCAAGGACCTCGCCGAGATCATGCCCCACGCCCGCCTCAACGAGCTGTGCGAGAAGGTGAAGAAGCCGGTGGCCCTGCAGATCATCAAGCAGGTGCACGGCCAGGTGGAAGACAAGATGCAGCACGCCGGCGGCCTTGCCGACACCCGCCGCGAGGAAATCCTCTCCGCCGCCGAAGCACGCATGCGCGAGGAACTGGGCGCCGAGCAATCACGCCTGGAAGCCCTGCGCGCCATCAACCCGGCCATCCGCCAGGCGGAAATCGACCACATCGCCCATCGCATCGAAGAATGCGCGGCCCACATCACCCACGCATCCCTGCAGCTCCAGGGCCTGCGCCTGATTATCTCCGTCTAAGGCTGTTCTACTATCAGTGACCTTGGATACGCTCCGTAGAACGGGCGCAAGCAGGGTGTACCCCCTCCCCGGACACGCTACGAGCATGACGCCCCTGTCCCGCTCCCGGTGTGGAGCTCCGTCGGACGGGCGCGAACTGCGTATGTAACTTCACGGACACGCTAAAAGCATGACGTCCATGTCTCGCTCGGGTGCGGCCGGCCTGGCCGCACACGGTCCGTGAAGTTACATACCCAGCTCACACCCTCTTTGCGAGTGAATTCCAGCTCACGCGACGGGAAGCAAGAATTGGACGCTGCCTCATGGGGACGCCGATTTCGATCGAACGGATGCAGAGTTTGGTATACGGAATCGCTCGGCGGGAGCGCGTGTAGTGCTCGGGGCCCTTCCGGGACCGTATGCGGCCAAGGATGGCCGCATCCGAGCGAGACATGGACGTCATGCTTGTAGCGTGTCCCGGAAAGGCCCCGGGCACTGCACGCGCGGTTTCAGAGCACATACCCAAGTCCAAGCTAGCCCGGGAATGACAAGTGGACTGAATACCTGTACCTGATAACACTGACCCCAAAGCTAAGATAGGGGCAGCGAAAACAAGAGGACAGGCAATGGCCGAGCAACGGGCGGTGCTGAACAAGGCACATATGGGGATTGGTGAGGGACTGCCGCTGGAGGCCAGCGACGGGGATATCGAGGCGCTGCGGCGGGACGTGCAGCGGCTGATGGATATGGAGGCGATTCGGCAGCTCAAGTACGCGTATTTTCGCTGCATCGATACCGCCAATATGGAAGAGCTGGCCACCCTGTTCCACGATGATGTGCACGTGCACTTCAAGGGCGGCAGCTACGAGTGGCAACTGTCTGGCAAGGACGAGTATGTCAGTAACGTCGGTCAGGCGTTTAACAGCCGGGCCGTGGGCCACCACAATGGCCACCACCCGGAAATCCAGATACTCAGCGATACCGAGGCGACCGGTATCTGGTACCTGGCGGACAATATGTGGATTCTCGACCATCGCTTCTTCACCACCGGCACCGCCCTGTACTGGGACCGTTACCAGAAAGTGGACGGCCGCTGGCTGATCCGTGAGACGCGCTACGAGCGGGTCTATGAAATCAACAGCCAGTTGGAGGAGTCGCCCGCGCTCAGCTCCCACTACCTGGGAGTTCACGGCGCTGCCGTAAACCCCTAGACTGCGTTAAATCCTGCCGCGAGGCATTGCCATGAGCGAAGAACGGGAGCGCTCCCTGCTGGAACAACTGACTCGCCTGACCGGTCAGGTCGCGGGACAGACGCTGGACGTGGCGCGTTCGACCGCGGCCATGACCCTGATGTTTGGGGAGAACTGGCTGCAGTCTACGGTGCTGAAGAGCCTGGAGCCGGAACGCCTTGAGGCCATGGCGGAAGCCGGTCGCTTCCTGCGCGATGCCCGCGAGACCGCCGGCATGAGCCTGCGCGAGCTGACTGTGGCGCTGGGGGTCAAGGACGACAACCTGCTGGAGGATATCGAGAGCGGTGATCGCATCATGCCGCTGGAGCTGGCGTTCCGCGCCGCCTCGCTGATTGCCCGCCACGACCCCATTCCCTTCCTGGTGAAGTTCATGCGCACCTACAACCCGGCCCTGGGTGACACCCTGGAGCAGTGGGGCGTGATGGTGCTGCCAGTGCAGTTCGAACGCGAGCGGCGCTGGATAAACCTGTACCGCAAGCACGACGAACTGCGAGCGTTGAGCGACGACGAGTATGATCGCCTGGTGCAATACGTGGATGCCGCCACCACCCTGGTACTGGATGTGATGCAGAAGGAAAAGGCCGCCGCCCAGGCAGCGCTGGCCCCGCCGCCGAGGAAGCGCAGGGAGCCCAAGGTTGCCGTGGAGGCGGTTGCCAAACCCGCTCGCAAAAAAGCCCCGGCCCGCAAGACCGCCAGAAAATCCACCGCCAAACCCAAAGCCGCCGCGGGTAAGGCCAGCGCCGGTAAGAAGGCTCCCAAGCGCTGATCGGCAGTGCTATGATCGGCCGATTATGGTCAAGAAACTCCCCACCAAGGCAGACCTGCGCGCCGCGCTGGAACAGGAAACCCGCCGCTACCTGAACAAGGGTGGCAAAGTGGAGCAGGTGCCCGCCGGCACCTCCGGCACCGACCCCGACAAACCGCAGACCTTTCAGTCTAGCCGCCTGTTTTCCGAGCCGCGCAGTTCGCGCACGTTCCTGCCAGAGGTGGTGGCCGCCATTGAGTC
>JANQIO010000141.1 GCA_028282105.1 Halieaceae bacterium
CCGGGCGCTGCGCCGCAAACGGCGGGAATTCGTAATCTGTGCGGACTGGAACATCTGCCACAAGGAGATCGACCTCAAGAACTGGAAGCCCAACCAGAAAAACTCGGGCTTTCTGCCCGACGAGCGGGCCTGGCTGGATCGGGTCTACGACGAGCTGGGCTATATAGACTCGTTTCGGCTGGTGAACCAGGACGCGGATGAATACACCTGGTGGTCGAACCGCGGACAGGCCTGGGCCAAGAATGTGGGTTGGCGGCTGGATTACCAGATGATCACGCCAGGACTCCGGCACCGCGTGGTGAGCGCCGATATCTATCGGGATGAGCGCTTCTCTGATCATGCGCCACACACCATGGTGTTTGATTGGGATATAGAGCCCTGATACATTTAGCGCCCGCTCAACCAGGGGTTTTTCAATGAGTTTTTTCGTAGCCAATGCCCACGCTCAGACAGCGGGCCAGCCGGCGGCCGGCGGTGAGATGTTCCAGATTGTTTTTCTCATCGGCCTGTTCGTGCTGTTCTATTTCATCGCCATCCGCCCGCAGCGCAAGCGCCAAAAAGAGCACGCCGACATGGTCTCGGCCCTGGAAAAGGGCAATGAAGTGATCACCACCAGCGGCATCCTAGGCAAAATCACCCGCCTTGAAGATAACTTCGTAGTGCTGCAGGTGGCCGATAATGTGGAGCTGAAGTTCCAGCGTTCCTATATCAACGCCGTGCTGCCGAAGGGAACTCTGAAGTCCATCTAGCGTGCCCACGCTGAACTTTCCCCCGAGAATACCGCTGGCGCGGCTGCCCACGCCGCTCCAGCCGCTTGAGCGCCTCAGCGCTGCATTGGGTGGCCGGCACCGGCTGTGGGTCAAACGCGACGACCTCACCGATGCGGCAATCAGCGGCAACAAGCTGCGTAAACTCGAGTTTGTGACTGCCGCCGCACGGGAGCAGGGTTGCGATACTCTCATCACCTGTGGCGGTGTGCAGTCCAATCACTGTCGGGCCACGGCCCTGGTAGGCGCGCGGCTGGGCTTCAAGGTGCACCTTATCTTGCGTGGCGAGGCTCCCGCTGAACTGGATGGCAATCTGCTGCTGGACCACCTGGCAGGCGCCAGCGTCAGCCACTACGGCCATCGGCAGTACGTCGCGGAACTGCCGGCGCTGTTTCAGCACTGGTGCGATCACTATGCCGAACAGGGCCAAAAGGCCCTGTGCGTTCCCACCGGCGCCAGCGACGGGCTGGGGTTATGGGGCTATCTCGCCGCATCCAGGGAATTGGCCGCCGATATGGAAGCGGCGCAGCTGGAAAGCGCCCACTGGGTCTGCGCGACCGGATCGGGTGGCACCCAGGCGGGGCTTACCCTGGGCACTGCGCTCGATGACCTGCCGGTGGATGTATGGGGCTTTAATGTCTGCGACGACGAGGCCTGGTTCCTCAACAAGGTGGCCGAGGACATTGCGGACTGGCAGGCACGGTTCCCGCAAGCTATGCCTGTGCCAGCCTATCAGGCGCGAGTGGTGGACGGCTACGTGGGCCCCGGTTACGGGCGCGCAGGCCGGGACGTGTTTGAGACCATCGGCTGGCTGGCGCGCCTGGAGGGCCTGGTGCTGGACCCGGTGTACACGGGTAAGGCCTTCCACGGCATGCTGCAGGAGATAGGCAGCGGGCGCTTCGACGATCGGCGGGACATTATTTTTGTGCACACCGGGGGAATATTTGGCCTGTTTCCGCAGCGCGATCAGTTCGACTTTCTTGCCGGGCATCCAGCGTAGCTCTCGCAGCAGGACGGATCTGCCGTCTCCTGAAGGTAAGCAGAAGAGCAGTCAGCGCGCCCTGGATTGGTTTTCCTTCCATTCCATCGGTGTGATTCTGGTAAGCTCTTGCGCATGAAACGCGAGTGTGAAACCCGTGTCTGAAGCAGGCGGCGACAAGCTGGTCATCGCGATTTCCTCGCGCGCGCTGTTTAACCTTGACGACAGTCACGAGGTGTATGAGCGCGACGGTCTGGAGGCCTACTCCCGCTACCAGATCGAGCGGGAGGATCAGCCCCTGGAACCGGGTGAAGCCTTTCCGATGGTGCAGAAGCTGCTGCGCATCAACCAACTTCTGGACGGCGGCAACCGGGTGGAAGTGGTGCTGCTATCCCGTAACAGCGCTGATACCGGCCTGCGCGTCTTCAACTCGATTCAGCACTATCAGCTCGATATCCTGCGCGCGGCCTTCTGCGGCGGTGAAAGCCCGTATCGCTATATTGCCGCCTTTGGCGCCCAGTTGTTTCTCTCGACCGAGCCCGAGGACGTGCGCCATGCACTGGACCACGGTGTGGCAGCCGCGAACCTGGTATCAAAGCGCAAGGCGGGTAACGACGCCGACCAACTGAGATTCGCCTTCGACGGTGACGCGGTGCTGTTCTCGGACGAGGCGGAGCGGGTCTACAAGAGCGAGGGTCTGGCGGCTTTTCAGGACAGTGAACAGGCGGCTGCGCACCGTCCACTGAGCGGCGGCCCCTTCAAGCCTTTCCTCGCGGCCCTGCAGCATTTACAGCGGGAGTTTCCGGCGACGGAGTCCCCGATTCGCACCGCCCTGGTCACCGCGCGCTCGGCGCCGGCCCACGAGCGGGTTATTCGCACCCTCAGGGCCTGGGAGATTCGCATCGACGAGTCGATTTTCCTCGGTGGGATGGACAAGGGCGAGTTTCTCAAGGCTTACCAGGCAGACGTGTTTTTCGACGACCAGCAGGCCCACTGCGAGAGCGCCGGTAGCCACGTTGCTACTGGCCATGTTCCCCATGGCATAGCCAACCAGTGACCCAGCCTGACTGATAAGCCGTTATTCCTTTTTGCGGTTTGCAATAACCGCCCTAAGCGCTATTCTTCATAAGCGAACGGGGGTTCTGCGGGACGGGCGATGAAACTACAGCAGCTGCGATACATCTGGGAGGTCGCCCACCACGAGCTCAATGTGTCCGCCACGGCGCAGAGCCTCTACACTTCACAGCCTGGGATCAGCAAGCAGATCCGGCTGCTGGAGGACGAGCTGGGGGTAGAGATTTTCGCCCGCAGTGGCAAGCACCTCACCCACGTCACCCCGGCCGGTGAGGCCATTCTCAAGACCGCAGGCGAGATCCTCCGCAAGGTGGACAGCATCAAGTCCGTCGCCCAGGAATTCAGCAACGAGAAGAAGGGCAGCCTGTCGCTCGCCACCACCCATACCCAGGCTCGCTACGCGCTTCCCGCAACGATCAGCACCTTTATAGAGCGCTACCCCGAGGTGTCCCTGCATATGCACCAGGGGACGCCGATGCAGATTTCGGAAATGGCCGCCGACGGTACCGTGGAATTTGCCATTGCCACGGAGGCGCTGGAGCTGTTCAGCGACCTGATCATGATGCCGTGCTACCGCTGGAACCGCTGTATCCTGGTGCCTCGCGACCATCCATTGACGCAGCTTTCAGAGCTGACCCTGGAAGCGGTTGCCGAGCATCCAATTGTTACTTACGTGTTTGGCTTTACCGGCCGATCGCGCCTCGACGAGGCGTTCATGCAGCGCGGCCTGGTACCCAAAGTGGTGTTTACCGCCGCCGATGCCGATGTGATCAAGACCTATGTCAGGCTCGGTCTCGGAATAGGTATCGTCGCGCAAATGGCCTATGACAGCAGCACTGACAGCGACCTGGTGCCGCTGGACGCGAGCCACCTGTTTGCGCCCAGCATCACCAAGATCGGCTGCCGGCGCGGCACCTTCCTGCGCGGCTACATGTATGAGTTTATCGAGCTGTTTGCGCCGCACCTGACGCGTGACGTGGTGGAAGAAGCCTTCGCCCCGCACAGCAAAACCGAGCTGGACGCTCTGTTTGCCGACCTGGAATTGCCCACTCTCTGACCGCAGGACTACATGCTATGGAACTGGTTTGCCTGGACCTGGAAGGGGTTCTCGTCCCGGAAATCTGGATCGAGTTCGCCGAGCGCACCGGTATTGATGCGCTGCGCGCCACCACCCGCGATATACCCGACTATGATGTGCTGATGAAGCAGCGCCTGTCGTTGTTGGACCAGCACCAACTGCGCATCGGTGATATTCATAAGGTGATCGCCGATATGGCGCCCCTGGAAGGTGCCCGGGAGTTCATCGACTGGCTGCGGGAGCGCTTCCAGGTGGTGATTCTGTCAGACACATTTTACGAATTCTCCGCACCGCTGATGGCGCAGTTAGGCTGGCCAACCCTGCTTTGCCACCGCCTGCTGACCGACGCTGAGGGCAGGGTGGTGGACTACCGCCTGCGCCAGCCTGATCCCAAGCGGGCCTCGGTGAAAGCCTTTCACAGCCTCAATTACCGCATCATTGCCTCCGGGGACTCCTACAACGACACCACCCTCACTGACAACTTTACACCAGAGATAGTATCTCTGTGTGCACACTTACATGATCATCATCATCATCATCAT
>JANQIO010000219.1 GCA_028282105.1 Halieaceae bacterium
GCTTGCTCTTTTTTGGTCAAAGGCGTCAGCAGCGATTTGATGCTGGCAACACGCTCTTCAAGCAGGGCTTCACGTAAGGCGTGCCCCTCCTCAGTGAGATAGAGGGCAATCTCCCGCTTGTCGCGCCCCTTGCGCCGTTCGACAAGGCCATCGGATACCAGGCGGTCGACAAGCCGCACCGTGCCCGGGTGGGAGAGGCCCAGTACCTGCTTGAGCTTATCGTTCGACGGGCCAAAACCGTATCCAATAATCACGAGAGCCGCAGGCGTCTCTCCGGCGCGGTTCATCACGTCCAGAGCAACGGCCTGGATGCGGTCGGCAACAGAGAGCCCGACCACCCCGAGTAGATTCGCAGTATCTTCCAGCATGGCCAGAGCATATGTGCGGAGCGCACAAATTTCAATTGACTATATGTGCGCAGCGCACATATAGTGCATGGCTGCTATCAACGTCTGCTGCGGAGAGCACTATGCAAGAAGCCAATCTGAGCCCTGAACACCTGGATTTCTATGAGCGTTTCAAGTCTTTCTGGGCCGCCGCCTCCGGTGCGCGTGTGCCTGAGGTGATTGCACCGGATGCGACTATCCACTTCACGGGTGCAAGCGCGATGTCTGGTGTTGAATACGCAAAGTGGATGGGCGAGACCCTGTCTGCAATGCAAGACATGACTGTAACGCCGCTGGACTGCGCCGGGAGTGGCGACATGCTATATATTGCCTGGGAGACGTCCGCCGTGATCCATGGAGCACGAAGAACCTATCTCGGTGTAGATCGGTTTCGCCTCCGCGACGGTATGGCAGTGGAGGAGCATGTGATTTTCGATTCTGCCGTGCTCACACCCGAGGGCAGAGGGGGCATCGAACTCGATTAACGATGTGGAAGCCTGTACCCCAGCTTCAAATTGCGGATTCGAATAGGGAAACCAGATGCCTGGCCAGCGGTGTCTCGTAGGTTTCCGGTTTTATCAGCAGTGCGCTTTCCCAAGAGACGTTCAGCGGCGCGCTGATTTCCCGCAACTGCCCGGCGGCGATTTCTTCCGCGAAGACGGCTTTAGGCCCTGCGCAGATAAGATCTGAAGTCAGTGTGATTTTCTTGAGGACATCGTAGTTGTCCGATTGCAGTTTCATGCGATTGAAGATCGGATGATCTATTTCCATGCGGGTTGAGCCCTGCGGTTTCGGCGCTGCCCAGGAATACTGGATAAGCGCGTCCAGCTCGATGCTGGATTCTGCAAACAGCGGATGGCTGGCTCGAGCGACCGCGATGATGCTGTCACTAATCATGGGTATCGCCACCAGATAGTCGGTATCCAGCATATCGATCTGAAACGGGCCCACAATGATGTCCAGTTCAGCGGCATCGAACATGGACAGCAGGGTTTCATCGTCCTCTGTCACTATCGATAGCTCAACGTTCCCGGTGCTGGCGATAAACTGCTCCAGGATCTTCGGCAGCAGCACTTGCTCAATGATGGGACCTACGCCCAGGTTGATGCGGCCCTGCTCGAGCTGAGTCATCAGTTCCACATGGCGTTCAATTTCCCCGATCTGGGCGCGCAGTGGCCTGGCTTTCTCCATGACGTAACGTGCCACGTCGGTGGCGACGAGGCCTTTCGGGTAGCGGTGGAACAGTGTTGTACCGAGCTGCTGTTCCAGACGGGCCAGTTTCTTGCTGAGCGTGGGCTGCGACATGTGCAGGTCAACAGACGCGCGCGACAGGCTGCCGGTGTCATGAATTGCCCGAATGAGTTCCAGATCTCGTATGTCCATGCTTGCCTCTGGCCGTGGATTCCCAAAGCTATTCGAAAATTTTAGTAAATATACAAAAAGTATTCATTATATTTCGTACTGGTGTCTTGCTAACGTGCTCTTCACAGAGGAGCCAGCCATGCCAGACATCAAGATTTGGGGCGCCAGTACCCCGCGCAGCTTCCGGCCCATCTGGGTCGCAGAGGAACTGGAGCTCAGCTACGAACACTTTCCCATCGGCCCCCGCACGGGAGAAACGCAAACCCCCGAATACACCCGCATGAACCGGAAGCAGAAGATTCCATTCATGGCGGACGGAAGCGTCGCACTCTCTGAGAGCGTGGCCATTTGCCGCTACCTGGTGACGTCCTACCCGAATGAACAGCTTTCTTCGCCAGGCAACCTGTTTGACAAGGCCAAGGAAGACGAGTGGTGCTGCTATGTCTACGGCGAGCTCGATGAAACCAGCCTCTATGTCATGCGCCGGCACGGCGAACTGGCCGAGATCTACGGGTCCGAGGAGGGCGTCGTCCGCGCGGCGGCCGACTATCTCAAGCGCCATCTGAGTGTATTGGCGGAACACCTGGAAGGCCGCGACTACCTTATGGACCATGGGTTTGGCCTGCCCGATATTCTGCTGATGTCCTGCCTGGATTGGGCCGACTTCTACCAGGTTGAACTGCCGGAAGCCCTGGCCAAGTACCGTGACCGAATTGCCCAGCGGCCCGCCTATATCAGGGCCATGCAGATCAATTACCCG
>JANQIO010000238.1 GCA_028282105.1 Halieaceae bacterium
AGCTGGCGGAACATGCCTTCCATGCCGAAGGTACGCGCCTCGTCGGGCACGATAGGCACCACGCGCTCACCGATCTTCTTGTCCTTGACCAGGGTGGACAGCGTGCGCACAAAAGACATGGTGGTGGAAATCTCACGCTTGCCACTGCCCTTGAGCTGACCACCCAGATCCTCAAGGCTGGGAACCTCCAGCGCCTCGAAAGCGTTGCGACGGCTGGGAATCTGACCACCGAGGGATTCGCGGCGCTCACGCATGTAACGCAGCTCCGGGCTATCCGGCGATGGCCGGTAGTAAGGTACATCCTTGAGCTCGGTGTCGCTGATGGGAATGCCGAAGCGATCACGGAAAGCCTTGAGGCTTTCGATGTCGAGCTTCTTCAGCGAGTGGGTCTCGTTGTTGGCCTCACCCGCCTCGCCAGTGCCGTAGCCTTTCACCGTCATCGCCAGCACCACCGTGGGCCGACCCTCAGTGGCCACAGCTTCGGCATAGGCCGCATAAATCTTGTAGGGGTCGTGGCCGCCGCGGTTCAGGTACATGATGTCCTGGTCCGAGAGATGCTCCACCAGCTTCAGGGTCTCCGGGTATTTACCGAAGAAGTGTTCACGGGTGTAGGCGCCGCCGTTGTACTTGTAGTTCTGCAGTTCGCCGTCGCAAACCTCATCCATGCGCTGCTGCAGCAAACCCGACTCGTCGTTCTCCAGCAGCGGGTCCCAGTGGCGGCCCCAGATCACCTTGAACACTTTCCAGCCGGCGCCGCGGAAGATGCCCTCCAGCTCCTGAATGATTTTGCCGTTGCCGCGCACCGGTCCATCCAGGCGCTGCAGGTTGCAGTTGACCACGAAGGTCAGCTTGTCGAGCTTCTCGCGGCCGGCCAGGGAGATGGCGCCCAGAGATTCCGGCTCGTCGCATTCACCGTCGCCCATGAAGCACCACACGCGGCGATCACCATGATTCACCAGGCCGCGGCTCTGCTGGTACTTCATCACGTGGGCCTGGTAGATGGCCTGGATCGGGCCCAGGCCCATGGACACCGTGGGGAACTGCCAGTAATCCGGCATCAGCCAGGGGTGCGGGTAGGAGGACAGGCCGTTGCCGTCTACCTCGCGGCGGAAGTTGTCGAGCTGATCTTCGTTGAAGCGGCCCTCGAGATAGGAGCGAGCATACATGCCGGGTGCGCTGTGACCCTGGTAGAAAATCATGTCGCCGTGGTGCTCGCCCTCGGAGCCCCGGAAGAAATAGTTGTAGCCCACGTCATAGAGCGTGGCGCTGGAAGAGAAGCTGGAGATGTGCCCACCCAGGCCCTCGTTGTTGTCATTGGCGCGCATCACCATGGCCAGCGCGTTCCAGCGCACCAGCGAGCGGATGCGACGCTCCATGAACAGGTCGCCGGGCATGCGCTTTTCCGCGGAGGGTGCGATAGTGTTCCGGAACGGGGTGGTGATCGCCATCGGCAGCCGGGTTTCCCGCATCACTGCCTGTTCGGACAAACGGCGCAGCAGGTAGGCCGCGCGGTCTGGACCCTCATGCTTGACCACAGCATCCAGGGCGTCGAGCCATTCCTGGGTCTCGATAGGGTCCTTGTCCTCGATCATTGGGGTCTCCTGCCCGGGGGTATTTGCGGGGCACTCGATTTTACCCCGCAAGTGTGGCGATTCAAGCAAGCAACCGCCTCAGCACTGTGTTAAGTGCTGAAGCGGAAATGAATACGATTGAAATGTAATCGCTGCGTACTTTCCCGCGGCCGGAAGCAAGGGCCGGGGGCAGCCACTGGCCCGGGCTTAGTCTCGCTGGTAGAAAGACCGCGAGGCACGCAGGCTGGCGTCGTCAGCAACCGCGGAACCCTCGGGCACTTCACCCCAGCGACCCGGTGCGGCAAGCACCAGGGAAGCCGGCTCTTCGAGGATGACGTCGCGATACCAGCGCATCCAGGCGTCGTACTCAATATCGCGGACGGCGGCGGCCAGTCGCTCGCGACCGTCAAACTCCAGCGCCTCGCGGTTGATCTCGCGCCAGAAATAGTTGGACTGCTCGTACAGGTTCTTGTGCGGCTGCAGGATGTCCTTGAGCAGGGCGGCGCGATGGCGCAGGAAGCGCTCCTCGCTCACTCCGCTCTCACCCGCCTGGCGCGCCAGGAACTCCCTGGACTCCCTGAGCACATCCGTGGCGCTGGCGCTGGGAGACTGCACCATCATTGCCACCGATGGCACGTCCAGCAACGGCCAGGGGAAAGCGCTGACCACGTAACCCAGCTGTCGCTCGGTGCGCAGTTCTTCAAAGTAATCGGCGCTGATGGCCTGGCCCGTCAGCCCGGCCATGGCGCGGCTGGCAATGCTGTCGTCGGGAGCCTGCAGGTACCAGAACATGACCGAGTCCTCATGCTCCACATCAGAGCGATAGACCAGGTCATCCCCCGGCGTCAGGCGAACAATGCGTGGCGCCGGCGCTGACAGTGCCTGCTGCCCGGCGGTCAACGGCGCCAGCACCTCGGCTACCCTGGCGGCCTCGTCCCGCGCATAGTTGCCGTTGAGCAGGATATCCAGGCGGCTGGTCGCCCACAGCTGCTTGCCGTGGGCCGCGACTTCCGCCGGCGTGAGCGCCGCCAGGGCTTCGATCATTTCCGGCTCGCGGTAGCGTCCGGTGAGCAACAGGCGGCGGGCATCGCTGGACACCTGTCGGAAGGCACGTGCGGTCTTCACATTCTCATAGTTGCGAATCAGGTCGCTGCGAATGTTGTCGAAGCGGTCACTATCGAGCTCGGCGTTGACGATAGAGTCGACAATCCGCGCCAGCAGCACCAGTTGCTTATCACTGTAACCACTGACCGACAGGCCGATACCGCGGCCGCTGGTGGCAATACCGAAGTTGAGCCCGGCCAGGTAGGCGGGGTAGGTGTATTCATTGACCGCGTCACTGAGTAACGCGGCATACAGTTCCGAGGCCGCGGCCTGTCGAGCGGTACGATTCACTTCCGCGGTCAGGAAGTTGGCGAGCAGGTTGCCACGCGGCACTTTGAAACTGGTGTCCTGGCGATGCCAGATGCGCAGGCGCGGCTCGTCCACCACCAGCTCCGGCACGTCTGACTCCACCGCCGGCGCCGGCAGCAAGGCCACACTCTCGGCGATGAACTCATTAGGTGACGGCAGCGCCAGCCGTTTGTCGACGCTGCTGACGTCATCCCAGCTCACCGCAGCCAGGTTCAGGGTGCGCACCGAATACGGCGTCATGTAGAACTCGCTTTCCCGGTCTACCGGCAGGCCGTTGGCGGCGACGGTGATGATCACATTGTCCGGGACAAAATAGTTGCCGACGATGTCCTCAATCAACGCCGGCTGGAAATCCTCCATCAGGAAGTTGCCATCCAGCACGTCCCGCGGCGCCAGCAGGTGCATATCGTTGGCGAGGCCCGCCACGTAGCGCAGCGGCTCAGACTCTTCACGGAACTGGAACGCCTGGGTGGCCAGCTGCGCCTGCTCTTCGTAGAGCTCGCGCTGGGGGCCCTCGCGCTTCATCAATTCGATGTACTCGAAGACCCTGGCGATCACCTGATCCCGCTGCTGCAGGCCCTGCTCTGTGAGATTGATCGACACCTGGAAGGCAGACCCGCCGCGGTAGCTGATCCCGGCGCCGGCACCCAGCGCCTCCGCCCAGCCCTCTGCCTTCAGCAGCGACAGCAGACTGCCCTCGCCCTCGTGCCCCAGCAGGTTGCCGATGTACATCAACGGCTTGGCGCGGTACTGGTCGCTGTAGTCGGGCATGGGAAAAGCCAGTGTCAGCGTGCGTGCGCTGGCCTGTGGCTGTATGTACACCAACTGCGGCAGCTGCGCTGGGGTATACAGCGGCATCTCCATATCGGCGATGCTGACGTTGTGGTTGGGCACCGGTGCGAAGGTGCTGCGCACCATCGCCTCCAGTTCATCCAGGCTGCCGCTGCCCAGTATGGCCAGGGTCATCAGGTTGGCCGAGTAGTACTTCGCGTAGAACGCTAGCAGGTCGTCACGCACCGCCTGGTCGGGGCGGTCGGCCAGGGTTTCCGCCGTGCCCACCGCCAGCACGCTGTAGGGGTGCTCGGGATTCACCGTCTCCCGCGCGACATCGAGGTTGCGGCGGGCATCGGTGTTCAGCCCCATCTGGTACTCCGCGTTAACCGCGTTCACTTCACGGCCCACGTACTCAACATCAAAGCGTGGGGATATGAAGAACTGGGCGAAGCGATCCAACGCTTCGTCCAGGTGATCCTTGTCGATATCGAAGAAGTAGTTGGTGTGCTCAAAGGCGGTGTAGGCGTTGCGATTGCCGCCGTGCTCACTGATGAAGCGCGCATACTCGCCGGAATCCGGGTACTTGTCCGTGCCCAGGAACAGCATGTGTTCGAGAAAGTGGGCCAACCCGCCACGGTCGGCCGGGTTGCTGGCGCTGCCCACGTAGACGTCGAGCGACGCGGCGGCTTTTTCCGTATCCGGGTCGGAGATCAACAGCGCCCGCAGGCCGTTGTCGAGCTGGATGTAGCGATAGGCGCGATCATCATTGGGGCTCTGCCTGGGCGCCAGCGGCAGGCTGTCCTCTGCGGCCGGCTCCCCGACCTGCTGGGTCACGGAGTCCTGCTGGGTACAGGCGGCGAGCAGCAGGACGGTGACGAAAATCCAGGGCTTCAGATAGGCGTTGCGCGACATCCAGGTTTCCTTTTGGCGATACGTTCAGTGATAGCCAGTAGAGCTATATGGGCTATAAAAATGCCGGCCCGGGCCGGCGTTCTACACAGACATCTATCCAGCCACCGGTACTGGCGCTACAAACCCGGGGTAGGCTCGACCGGTCGCGGCCAGGCGTTGATGACCGCCTTGACCAGGGTCGCCAGGGGAATGGCGAAGAACACGCCCCACATACCCCAGATACCGCCGAAGAACAGCACCGCGAGAATGATTGCCACCGGGTGCAGGTTGACCGCCTCGGAAAACAGCAGCGGCACCAGCACGTTGCCATCCAGTGCCTGGATAAGCAGATAGACCGTTATAACCGTATAGAATTCCGAGCCGATTCCCCACTGGAACAGGGCAATCAGCGCCACGGGGATGGTGACAACCGTGGCGCCGATGTAAGGAATGATCACCGACAGGCCCACCAGCAGCCCCAGCAGCTCCGCATAATTCAGCGACAGCATGGTGAAGGCGACGTAGCTGACGGCGCCGACGATAAGAATTTCTATCAGTTTGCCGCGGGCGTAGTTGGACACCTGCTCGTTCATCTCCACCCAGATTCGCGTCAGCAACGGCCGCTCGCGGGGCAGGAAGCCCCCCAGCCAGGCCAGAATCGCCTCGCGATCCTTGAGAAAGAAGAACACCAGCAGCGGCACCAGGATGGCGTAAATCAGCACCAGCACAAACACCGGGATAGACGCCAGCGACAGGCTCAACAGCGACTGGCCAAGCTGGGCAGCCCGGCGCTGGGCGGCGCTGACCACTTCACTGATCTGCTGCTCGGTAATCAGCTCCGGGTACTCCTCCGGCAGAATCGACAGCCAGCCGCGGAACTGCTCCAGCATTCGCGGCAGCTCGCCAAACAGGCTGACCGCCTGCTGCCAGACCAGCGGCAGCACCAGGAACATGAAGCCGAAGAACAGCCCTACAAACACCAGGAAAGACACTGTCACCCCCATCCACTGGGGCAGGCCGCGGCTGACGCAGTAGGCGCTGAGGCCCTGCATCAGGTAAGCCAGCACGATGGCCGCCAGCATCGGTGTGAGGATGTCGCCGATAGTCAGCAGCACCGCGAGGCCCACCGCCAGCAAGACCAGCAACAGGATGGACTCTTCCTCGAAGAAGTAGCGGTCGTACCACTTGCGGAAAATCTCTAGCAAGACTCAGCCCTCGACAGCCAGCTTTTCGATAACGTGAATGAAGACGCCGTCCCGCTCCTCGCTGGATAGCAGCGGGTGGCCGGACTGCTGTGAGAACACCTCAAAGTCGCGCACCGAGCCCTTATCGGTGGCCAGCACCCGCAGGCGCTCACCGCCCTGCATGGTGTTGAGCGCACGCTTGGCCTTCAGCAGCGGCATGGGGCAATCCAGGCCGCGGGCGTCCAGTTCAGTCATGGTAGCGTCGGTCATGGTATTCGGGCGTTTCTCCAAAGGGCGCACAGTATAGCCACAGGCCGACATCACTGGAACTTCCCCGTCTGTTGCGACTCGAACAACACTCCCATAAAGTAGCTCGTCTATTTATCCGCTAGCACGCGCCTCGCACCCCGTGATCAATCGCCTGGTACAGCTCCTGCTGGCAATTGCGCTGTTCAACGCCAGTGCCTATGCCACAGATAATCTGAAGCTGCCGAATCTCGGCGAGTCCAGCACCAGCCTGTTCTCCCCGGAGCAGGAATACCAGCTGGGCCGCGCCTGGCTGCGCGTATTCCGCTCCCAGGCACCCACCCTGGATGACCCGATGCTGCAGGACTACCTGGAGGACCTGATCTACCGCCTGGTCACCCACAGTGAGCTGCAGGACCGCCGCATTGAAGTGGTGATCGTCGACAACCCGGTGATCAACGCCTTTGCCGTGCCCGGCGGTGTGATTGGCGTACATACCGGCCTGCTGCTGTACGCCCAGAGCGAGGATGAACTGGCCACCGTGCTGGCCCACGAGATTGCCCACCTGAGCCAGCGCCACTTCTCGCGCCGCATCGAGCAACAGCAGGCGACCCAGCCACTGACTCTGGCGGGCCTGCTGGCCGGCGCGGTGTTGATTGCTACCACGGGTGGGGCCGCCGGCATGGCGGCACTGTCCGCCACCCAGGCGGCGGCACTGGATGCCCAACTACGCCACAGTCGCGGCGCGGAACAGGAAGCGGACCGCATCGGCATGCAAACCATGGTGAATGCGGGTATGGACCCCCACGCCGCCCCGGCCATGTTTGAGCGCATGCTGCAAAACACCCGCTACACCGGCGCCAACCGGATTCCGGAGTTCATGCGCACCCACCCGCTGTCTGAGAGTCGTATTTCCGATACCCGCAACCGCGCCCGGCAGTACCCGCGTACCCAGCGGCCGCCCTCACTGTCCTACCATCTGATGCGCGCCCGCATGCGGGTGCACCATGCCGATACGCCTCAGCGGGCAGCGGAGACCTTCCGCAACAGCCTGGAGGGCACCCCGATTTCACGGGACGCCACCCGCTACGGCCTGGTGCTGGCGCTCACCTCGAGCGGCCGACCTAAGGAGGCACAGGCGGAGCTCGATAAATTGCTGGCGAAAGACCCGACCCGCATCGAGTACATCGTCGCCCAGGCCGAGCTGGACATGAGCATCAACGAGGCCCAGTCCGCGGTGCGTATGCTGCAGCGCGAGCTGCGCCTGTTCCCCAACAACCACGCGCTCACCATGGCCTATGCCCGCGCCCTGTTGATGAACGACCAGGCCTATATCGCCGAGGAAGTGCTGATTGAGCAGAGCCACATTCGCCCCGAGGACCCGGGGCTGTGGTATCTGCTGGCAGAAGTGCAGGGGCTGTCAGGCAATATTGTCGGGCTGCATCAGGCTCGCGCCGAGTACTTTATTCTCAACGGCGTGCTGGACCAGGCCGAACGGCAGCTGAACTACGCCATCCCCCTGGCCCGGAACGATTACCACACCTCTGCCGAGATCAGTCAGCGGCTGCGGGATATCTCGGAGCTGCGGCAACGGATGGAGTTCTAGCGGCAGTTGCCGGAAGCCGTCTAGTCTGCGGCCAACACCCCGGTCTTGAGCTGGCGGGCAAAATCCAGCATCCGCTGCAGCGGCACCATGGCGCGCTCACCCACCGCCGGGTCGACAAAAATCTCGTTATCGTTGCGATCAAAGGCGCCCGCCAGGCTTTCCAGCTCATTCATGGCCATCCACGGGCAGTTGGCACAGCTCAGGCAGGTCGCGCCCTTGCCAGCCGTGGGGGCGATGATCAGTTCCTTGTCTGGCACCGCCTGCTGCATCTTGTAAAAGATGCCCTGGTCGGTGGCGACGATGAACTGCTGCTGCTCCATTTCCTGGGCCGCCTTGATGATCTGGGTGGTGGAGCCGACCCGATCCGCCAGTTCGATCACATTGGCCGGCGACTCCGGGTGCACCAGCACCGCGGCCTCCGGGTACACCTGCTTGAGGTCGCGCACACCGCGGGCCTTGAACTCCTCGTGCACGATGCAGGCGCCGTCCCACATGAGAATGTCGGCGCCGGTCTGGCGCTGCACGTAATCGCCCAGGTGGCGATCCGGCGCCCAGATAATCTTCTCGCCCTGCTCGTGCAGGTACTCAGCCACGTCGAGGGCAATGCTGGAGGTGACTACCCAGTCGGCGCGGGCTTTGACGGCCGCGGAGGTGTTGGCGTAGACCACCACCTTGCGATCCGGGTGGGCATCGCAAAAGGGGCCGAACTCCTCGATGGGGCAGCCAATATCCAGCGAGCAGGTGGCTTCCAGGGTGGGCATGATCACACGCTTTTCCGGCGTGAGGATTTTGGCGGTCTCGCCCATGAAGCGCACGCCAGCCACCACCAGGGTCGAAGCGTCGTGGTCGTGCCCGAAGCGGGCCATCTCCAGCGAGTCACTGACACAGCCGCCGGTCTCTTCCGCCAGGGCCTGTATTTCCGGCGCCGTGTAGTAGTGCGCCACCAGCACCGCGTCTTCGTCGATCAGGCGCTGCTTGATCTGCTCGCGGAGGGTGTTGACTTGCGCTTCAGAGAGGCTGTGTTTCTCCGCGTGATCAAGGTGCTCCTCGACCTGCTTGCGGATTACTTCGAGGCGATCGCTGGCGATACTCATGGATCAGTAAAGTCCGTTCGGGCGGCGCAGTCTACCATATTCCCGCGACGGCAAACTGCTACGCGCCGACCGCGGTACACCGCTTCCAGCATTGCCGGTCTCGCCACTGAACGGCGAAATCCGGGCAAATATGACCAGTGTTTTCATAACGCAAGAATATTTCACAAAAATTTTCTAGAAATTTTCTGAATACACGAGTATAACTGCCTGTAATTCAAAGAATAAAAGCAGCCAGATCCATATGAACAGAGCTGCGACACCGCTCGTAAAATCCGGGGTTTAGGCTCCCGCGAGACGGTAGAACTGCAATCCAGACAGCGGCAAAGACCGCGGTATTGCAGCTCAAGCTGTAGCAAGTTGTAGATAGAGAGCTGTCTGACCAGGCGCTGTAGGGGGCGACTGATCGACGCATAAGAAGACTCGAAACCCAAGACCATTAGGGGTAAGCGTGAGCCTCAAAAACGTACTGGTTATTTCAGAAGACAAGGGCGACTACCTGATCATCAAGGCGGCACTGGAGCGTGCAACACCACGCCGCTTCCAGACCACCACGGCCACCGCCCTCGACAGGCCCATCGACGCACTCATCGACAACGAAGTCGATGCCGTGGTGCTGGCCCAGGCGCCGGAGACAGATTACCTGCTGCGCCTGGCCCAGAAGCAGGGGGTGTGTACACCCATCATCCTGCTGCTGTCGGAGGCCAGTGAGTCCACGAGGCGCCGCTACCGAGAGCTGGGTGCGCGGGATTTCCTGCAGCGCGGCAACCTGCACGATGATTTGCTGCACCGCATCCTCGATTACAGCATTGAACTGGGCAAGGCCCATGAGCAGATTCGCTGCCTGTCCAACCACGACCCGCTGACCGGCGCGCTGAACCGCACCGGCCTGCGGGCCCATGTCGAGCGCGCCATCGAGCGCTCCCAGCGCTACCACTTCAAGACTGCCCTGCTATACCTGGACATCGACGAGTTCACCGAGATCAACAGCGAATACGGTGAAGGCGCGGCCGATCAGGCCATCAAGGTCATTTACTCGCGGCTAAGCAACGCCCAGCGCAAGACCGACAGCGTGGCCCGGGTGGGCGCCGACCAGTTCGTGGTGTGCCTGGAAGATGTGCGCGATGAATCGCGCCTGCGAGTGATCGCCGACAAGCTGATGACCCTGGTGCGCGAACCCATTGCCATCAACGACCGGCAGTTCTGCGTGGAGCTGTCCGCCGGCGGCGCCTTGTGCCCGGACCACGGCTCCAGCTTTGAGGATCTCATGGAGGCCGCCCGCAGCAGCATGCTGCAGGCCAAGTCGGTGGAGGGCAGCAACCGCTACTTCACTTACCGCGAACAGCTCAGCTTCGGGCTGCACGACGACCCCACCGGGCTGGCAGCGGAGCTGCGCCAGGCCATGCGCCGGGATGAGTTTGAGCTGCATTTCCAGCCACGTATCGACCTGCGCACCGAACAGGTGGTGGGCCTGGAAGCGCTGATCCGCTGGAACCACCCCAGCCGCGGGTTGATCCAGCCAGACGAGTTCCTGCCTGCCTGCGAGAGCATGGGGCTGATGCGCCGGCTGGGCTACCGGGTCACGGAAAAGGCCTGCGAAGCGATCAAGTGGCTGGACCAGCGCCAGCTGGATGCCATCGACATTGCGGTGAACGTGTCTTTCTCGCAGTTCCAGGACGATCAATTTGCCGAGATTGTGAAGTGCATTGTCTCGCGCTCCGGCATTGACCCCAGCCGCCTGGAATTCGAGCTGACCGAGAGCACCGTGCTCAAATGCCCCACCGAGACCCGCCTGCGAATGGACGAGCTAAAGGCCAACGGCCACTCCTTCTCACTGGATGATTTCGGCACCGGCTTCTCACAGCTTTCCCATATGACCGACCTGCCGATTTCGGCCCTGAAGATCGACCGCACCTTCATCCGCGACGTGAGCGAGAATGCTCACCAGCAGGCGGTGTGCATGATGATTATCGACATGGCCAAGCGGCTGGACCTGCTGGTAGTGGCGGAAGGCGCCGAGGGCCGCGACCAGGTGGACTTCCTCAACTCAGTGAGCTGCCAACAGGTGCAGGGCTACTACTTCAGCCCGGCCATGCCGCTCAACGAGATTCCCGGCTACGTGGAAGAACAGTCTGACCGGGTCGCCCACGTCCACTAGGGCTTCACGGCTAGTAACAGAGCTTGTTGCGCCCCGCCTGCTTGGCGCGGTAGAGCTGCTTGTCGGCCGCCTTGATGACGTCTTCCGGCGTCAATAACTCCTCGCTGCGCTCTGCCAGCCCCAGGCTGATGGTCACCGCCACCGTGCCGCGCTTGATCTTGGTGGCCATATTGCCGCGCTTACGCTCACCGTCCTTGGACTTCACCGGGCGCTTGCCCTTATCGCGCAGGGTCATGCGATAGTCTTCCACCGACTCGCGAATTGCCTCCAGTGCATCCACGCACTGCTCGGCGTTCTTGCGCGGGAACACCACGCAGAACTCCTCACCGCCGTAGCGGAAAGCGGTGCCGCCGGCGCCGACGCGGGCAATGCGGCTGGCCACCATTTTCAACACTTCGTCCCCCACATCGTGACCATGGGTGTCGTTAAACTTCTTGAAGTGGTCTACGTCCAGCATGGCCAGGCTGTAGCGTGGCCCCAGGCCCTTGAGCTTCTCGTTGAGGGCGCGCCGCCCCAGCAGTCCGGTCAGTTCATCCCGGTAGGCCATGGCATAGGAACTGCGTAGGATGCAAGACAGTTGGACCAGGCCCGCAGCGGTAATCAGCGACAGCGAGATGTGCTGCAGGTGTAACCCACCGAGCACGCCGGCACTGGCCGCCAGGGTGCTGAGGATGGCCACCTCGGTTTCATCGTCCCGCCACACCAGCAAGCCGATGCCCACCAGCAGGGTGACCCCGTACAGGCCCTGCATCAGTTTGGGCATGACAATGCGTTCATTGGGCCAAACTGCGAGCCAGTCTGAACCCGGGGGCAGCAAGGTGGCTACCAGGTGCACCAGGCGCGGTGCGGCCAGGGCCAGCACCCCCAATGCCACAGCGTAGACAAAGCCCCAGCGGTTGACGATGCCGCGCTCCGGCACCAGCAACAGCAACAACAGCGCCAGCGGCCAGGCCAGCGCGATGGCCAGGTAGACATCTCGCGCCGCGTTGGCGGCCAGGGTAACTTGCAGGGAATCGCGGATGACCCAGAAACAGCCGGCGGTAAATACTGCCAGCAGCAGAAAACGGCTGCGGTTGAACTGGTAGGCCAGCACCACGCCCACCGCGGCCAACAGGTACGGTGTGTAACCCAGCAGTACCAGCTGGTCTTCACTGAGGCGATCAAGCAGGCCACGACCGTACACCAGCAGACCCATGAACAGGGCCGGCAGGATAAGTCGCAGAAGTGCCCGAGGCTGCGGTCCCATGGTCTTTCCCCTCACCCCCGGCTTATTGCTTTTTGTCTAAATAACCGGGTGGTGGTAGATTGGAAGGGTATAACAATTCCAAAGAGCGTGTAATGTCCGGGGATGTCGAAATGAGACACAAGCCCACTGTGCTTGTGTGCGACGACGATTCCAACGTGCGCATGCTGAGCCGTCGCTGTCTCGAGACGGATGGCATGAACGTAATCGAGGCCGCCTCCGGCCCGGAAGCCATCGAGGCCTTCCTGGAGCAGCGGCCCGATCTCGTGTTCCTGGACGTTGAAATGCCTGGCATGGACGGCCTCGAAGTGTGCCGGCGCATTCGCGAATTCCCCCAGGGGGAATCCATCCCCATCATGATTGTGACCGGCTCGGATGACCGCACTTCAATCGACGACGGCTTCCAGGCCGGCGCCACCCAGTACAAGACCAAGCCGGTCAACTGGTCGCTGCTGAGCCGCGACGTGCAGTACATGCTGCGCGCCAGCAATGCCTTCAACGCGCTCAAGCGCCAGGAAGACCGCCTGCGCTACCTCGCCTATTTTGACCCGCTCACCAACCTGCCCAACCGGCGCAGCTTTACCGAGCAGCTCAACCGCATCCTCAAGCAGGCACGGCGCCGCGACAGCAACGCCGCCCTGCTGTTTATCGACCTCGATAACTTCAAGCGCATCAACGACAGCATCGGCCACGGCCGCGGCGACAAGCTGCTGGTAGAGATTGCCCGACGGCTGACCCTGGAACTGCGCCAGGAAGACGCCATCAGCTACATGTCTGACCGCGAGGCCGGCGAGCACGACGGCTCCACCGAGATCGCCCGGCTCGGCGGCGACGAGTTCACCGTGGTGCTGTCTGACATCGACAACATCTCCGATGTGGAGGCAGTGGCACGCCGGGTGCTGGAGCGCCTGTCCGAGCCGATTCCGCTGCAGAGCCACAAACCGGTGGTCACCCCCAGTATCGGCATTGCCATCTTCCCGGTAGACGGCGCCGACCCGGACACCCTGGTGCGCAACGCCGACACCGCCATGTACGCCGCCAAGGCCCAGGGCCGGTCCTGCTTCCGTTTCTACAACGAGAAGATGAACGCGCTGGCGGTTGAGCACCTGAAACTGGAAGAGGACCTGCGCGAGGCCATCCAACGCGGCGCGCTGGAGCTGTACTACCAACCGCAAATACACACCGCCAGCGGTCGCATTACCAGCATGGAAGCGCTGATTCGCTGGCCCCACGGCGAGCGCCTGATTATGCCCGGCGAGTTTATCCCGGTAGCCGAGCGCACTGGCCTGATTGCCGATCTCGGCCAGTGGATCATGCGTGAAACCGCCCGCCAGTGCGCGGAGTGGGAAGTCATGGGCATCGGCGATTTCAGGATTTGTGTGAACGTCTCGCCGCTGCAGTTCAACCAGCCGAATTTCGTGGATTCTATCCAGCAGTTCCTGGCCATGACCGGAATGAACCCCGGCAGGCTGGAATTCGAACTGACGGAATCCGCCATCATGACCGACGCAGAAACCAACATCGAGCGCCTGGCGGCGCTAAAACGGCTGGGCCTCTCGCTGGCGGTGGACGACTTCGGCACCGGCTACTCGTCGCTCAACTACCTGAAGCAGTTCCCCATCGACACCCTGAAAATCGACCAGAGCTTCGTGGCGGATCTCGCCAAACCCGACGGCGAAGCCATCGTCGACGCGATCCTGGCGCTGGCCCGCACCCTGGGCCTGCAGGTGATTGCTGAAGGGGTGGAAACCGAGGACCAGGCCAGCTACCTGAAAGCGCGTGAGTGCGACTTGCTGCAAGGCTATTTCTACAGCCACCCGGTGCCGGCCAGTGAGATTCCAGGGCTCATGGCGATCGACTTCAGCAACTTCACCCGGACCGCCGTACCCGCCTAGTCCGCCGTCGCCGCATCCTGCGACAACAACTCCTCCAGCGCCCTGGCTGCGTCGCCAAAGTGACCGGCCAGCACTTCCACTTCACGCTCCGCCTCATCGACCTCGCCCGCCTTCCAGCGGGATTCGCAGCGCCGGCAGTATTCGCTGAGCGCCTTACAGCCCAGGTTGAGGCTCATGGACTTGATAGCATGGGCGCCGGCGCCCAGAGCCTTGGCATCGCCAACCGCCTCGCGCAGCTCATTGAGCTTCTGCTCGCCGTCGGTGCGGAAGTTGGAGATAACCGCCGCCAGCAGGTCGCCGCCGCTTTGAGTTTCGATGGAGCGGATATTGTCCAGGGCCTTAAGGTCGAGAATATCGGTTTGCTGCACTGGCTGCGGCCTGGCGCCGCGGCTGCGCTCCACCTGACCGGACGACTGGAAGTAATTACCCAACAAGCCGTTAAGGTCGTTGGTGGAGTACGGCTTGAACAGGATGCGGTCCATGCCAGAGGCGTAGCAGCGCTCCTTCTCGGACTCGGTCTTGCCTGCCGTCAGTGCGACTACCGGTGTGCGGCGGCTGCCACCGCGCTGCATCTCGTACTGGCGAATATGGCGGGTGGCCTCAAAGCCGTCCATCACCGGCATCTGGCAATCCATCAGCACCAGGTCGAAGTCTTCCTGCTGGAACATCTCCAGTGCCACTTCCCCATTGCGGGCCACTGCCACCGAACACCCAAATGACTCCAACATCGCCTTGGCAATCTGCTGGTTGGCGGGAATGTCCTCCACCAGCAGCAGGCGCTTGTCGAATCGCAGCAGCGGCACCTCATCTGTGGCACTCGCCGGCGTTGCTGTGTCGCCCGCTGCCTGCATATCGCTGACCAGGCTGGCCAGCCGCACCGGCTTGGTCGTGCGGGGCAGGTGCTCCAGCTCCGGCGGCACACCCTGCCCCGACAGCGGCGTGGCCAGAAGCAGGCGGGTGTGATCGGCCTGCGCCAGATTCGCGACCAGCGCAATACCCGCGCTGTTGTACAGGCAGCCCGCATCGACCAACACCACCCGGTCGTGCTCGGCCACCGGCGTGAGTTCCTCCACCGTAGCGCATTCGCGCACCTTCATGCCCAGGGCCTCTAGCTGGCTGCGGAACATGGCCCGCGTCTCGGGCACCGGCGCCGCCACCTCGGCGTAGAAGTCGTCCAGGCCATCGGCGTGGATGGGATCGGTGTAGATGGGCGACTCCACAAAAGACAGCGCCACCGACATCGCCGTGCCCACACCCGGCCGCGACTTCACATCCAACTCACCGCCCATCAGGTCGATAAGCTGCTTGGCAATCGACAGGCCCAGGCCGGTGCCGCCGAACTGACGCGTGGTGGAAGAATCTGCCTGGGAGAAAGCCTCAAACACTCGCTCCACGGTTTCCTCATTCATGCCAATGCCGGTGTCCTCTACCAGGAACTCCACCTGCACTGACTTGTTCTTACGCAGCACCTCGTTGACCACCAGGTTGACCGAGCCGCGCTTGGTAAATTTGATGGCGTTGCTGAGCAGGTTCTGCAGCACCTGCCGCAGCCGCACCGGGTCACCGTAGAGCTGGCGGCGCAGGTCGACATTGAATACCAGGTTCAGCTCCAGGTTTTTGGCCTGGGCCAACTCGCCGTACAGGTAGCAGAGGTTCTCCAACAGGTCGCGAAGGGCAAAGGTGGTTTCCTCCAACTCCAGCTTGCCCGCCTCGATTTTCGAGAAGTCGAGGATATTGTCGATCAGCCCCAGCAGTTCGTTGGCCGAGACATGCGCGGATTCGGCAAAGTTCTGCTGCTGGTCGCTTAGCCCGGAGTGCAGCAGCAAGTCCGTCATCCCCAGCACCCCGTGCATCGGCGTGCGGATCTCATGGCTGAGCGCCGCCAGGAATTCACTTTTCGCCTGGTTGGCCTGCTCTGCCTCCTGCCGTGCGCGGCCCATCTCTTCCACCGCCACCTGCAACTTGTCGTTTGAGCGGCGCAGGTCCAGGGTGCGCGCCTTCACGTCTTCTTCCAACTGCATCTGATAGGCCAACTGCTCCTGGGCCTTCTGCCGCTGCCGGTAGAAGAACAGCGCCACCAACAGCAGCGTGACCATGAAATAGACGATGAAGGCATACCAGGTGAAGTAGAACGGCGGATGCACAACCACATCCAGCACAATCCCCTCAGGGCTCCAGACCCCATCAGGGTT
>JANQIO010000244.1 GCA_028282105.1 Halieaceae bacterium
TCGCTGGCCTCCGCCAACCGGGATCCTGCGGTGTACGAGAACCCCGACCAGTTCGATATCGAGCGCAAGCTCATTCCCCTTCCAGGCGGGCCAGGGAGGCCCCCAGGCAGTGGTGGCGGCCGCCGCCAAAGGCCTGGTGGGGAATCTGTGGGCGCTCGATATCGAACACATCGGGATTGTCGTATACCGCCGGGTCACGGTTGGCCGCCGCCAGTGACACATTGAGGGACTCACCCTTGCGAATCGGGCAGCCGGCAATCTCGATTTCATCGTGGCTGATGCGGCCGGAGTTGGTGACCGGCGAGTCGTAGCGCAGCACCTCTTCTACCGCCGCGCCAATCAGCTCGGGATTGGCGCGCAGTTTGGCGAGTTGCTCTGGATGGGCCAGCAAAGCCTTCACGCCGTTGCCGATCATATCGGTGGTGGTGACGTTGCCCGCCACCAGCAGCAGATTGCACTGGTTGACGATGTCCCGGTCGCTCAGGCGCTCGCCGTCAAACTCGGCGGCCAGCATCTGCGAGATCACATCCGGCCCGGGCTGGGCACGGCGCGCGGCAATCTGCTCCAGAAAAAATGCCACCAGCTTGTCTCGCGCCGCGACACTGTCGGCCAGGTCCTGCTCGGTGGGCGCCGGGTTGAAACTGGACTGCACCACCGTATCCGACCATTCCTTGAACTCCGCATGGCGCTCGGCGGGAATGCCCATCATCTCGGCAATCACCACCGTGGGCACCGGGCCCGCATAGTCGGCAATCAGGTCGAACTCAGGCCCCTCGATCTTGTCGAGCTGGGCCTCGATCACCTCGACGATACGGTCGTGCCAGGCCTGCACCGCCCGCGGGGTGAAGATATCGTTCACCAGGTTGCGCAGGCGCTTGTGCTCCGGCTCATCCGCCAGCAGCATGCTGACTTCCTCGCCGTCCTCCAGGCCGCGCAGCAGGAAGCGGGCGAAGCTGTCCTCGCGGGATTTATGCGGGTCTGAGAAGTAATCCGGGTCGCGCAGGATGCGCTTCACCTCGGCGTACTCGCAGAAAAACCAGCGGTTCAGCTCGGTGTCGTGGTGCGCGGGGTCGCGCTCGCGCAGGTCTTTCAGCACCGGGTAGGGATCAGCCCGGAAGGTGTCGTCGAGCTGGGTGAGCGCCAGCCCGGTGGGCACGGGTTTGTCAGCCATGGGGACTCCAGGTTGAGAGTGGCTACCGCGAAACCCAGTTTACTGAATTCCGGCAGAGTTGAGACCCCTGCCCCCATGTGCGCCTCAGTCGTTACAATACTGCGCACAGCGCACAGTGAGGGACAAAGGTATGAGTGGACTACACATCGGCATGGCAGCCACCCTGCTGATCTTCGGAGTGATTCCGGTGGCTGCGGCCGTGTTCTTCTACAAGCTGCGCACCAGGCAGATGGACACTCTGCTGAAGCTCGCCGACTCAGGCGCCCGACTGGACCCGGAGACCATTCGCCTGATGAGCGGCGCCTCCACCAGCTACAAGACCGACTACAAGTGGGGCCTGATGTGGCTGGCGCTGGGCATCCCCGTCTCCATCGGGTTATGGGTGAACAGTGGGGCCAACGAGGCGGTCTGGGGCCTGATCCCCATCGCCATCGGCATTGCCTACCTGATCGCCGGCAAGATGCGCCTGCGTGGGGAGGAAGAAGCATCCTCCGCCCCCTCACTCGCCCAGTAATTCAGCCGCGCAGCAGCGTATCGAGCTGGTCGACAATCTCCGACCAGTCGGAATCCTCTTCCAACGCCTCACGAATAAACTGGGCCTGGCCCGCGCTCCAGAAATCGGCCTGGTCGAGCCGGGTTTCGGGGGCGAGGGTGTGATGTTCAAGAAAGCCGTCGATGGCGCCCTCGTCTGAGGGAAGGCCGAGCTGATCGAACAGGGTGTGCAGGGTGTGTTGCGAGGTATCCATAACCACGGGGCCTCGAAAAACGTCTGCCTGAACTATAGCAGCCCCGGTGTTACAGAAAGCGTTCGCCTCAGGCGCGCTCCGCCCACCAGGACGCAATGGCGATAGGGAACGCCGCCTCGGTCTGCTTCAGCAGTTCAGTGGCATCCTCCGGCAGCGGCGGGTTTTCAGTGGCGGGCAGGCCGCTGGCATCGCGCACCGGGTCGATGTACTCCAGCTCTATCCCCGCGATCACATCCGCGAAATCATGCCCCTCGTGGTAGTCCGAGACCTGGTGTACATAAAAGGCCCACTTGTCCTCGAAGGACAGCAGGCAGTAATAGTGGTTGGGTGTCTGGCCCTTGAAGTACTCGTAGCGCAGCACCCCCTCCTCCTGCTCGAAGGTCTGCTTGACCATGTCGGCGATAATCGCCTCCCACTTCGCCTCCTTGCCGGGCTGGATATCGATGTGCGCAAGAATGGTGGCCATGCAGGATCTCCTTCAGTCGGCGCTGCCGTCTTTGTTGAGTGAGGTATTGAGAGTGATGTTGAGCTTGAGCTCCTTGGTGCCCAGCATAATGCCGGGCTGGTGCTCGAAGGTATTGCCCGGCGCAAACTCCATGGAGTCGAGCCGATCCAGCAGCCGGTTCCAGGCAATGGTCTGCTCCAGCCGCGAAATCCCCGCCCCCGGGCACACCCGTGGCCCCGCCGAGAACGCCAGGTGGCGGCTGGCCGCCTTGCGGTCGAGTTTCAGCTCGCGCGGGCAGTCAAATTCGTGTTCATCGACATTGGCCGCACCCCAGCGCAGGTGCAAGGTAGAGCCCGCCGGCACTTCCATCCCCTGGAACACCTCGTCCTGTCCGGTAGTGCGGGTGGACAGCCCCTGAGTGGGTGAGCGCAGCCGCATGCCCTCCTCGATAAAGGTGCGAATCAGTGAGCGGTCGGCCTTCAGTGTTTCAAACAGCCCCGGCTGCTCACAGATCAACTGGGCCTGCTCCTCCAGCGCATATTGGGTGGTCTCCAGCCCGCCAATCACCATGGCATAAACAATGCCGTTGATCTCCATATCGGTGAGCGGCCGATCCAGTGCCTCGTAGTGCGCCTGGGTGAGGAAGGTGATCATGTCATCCGCAGGCTCCACCCGCTTACGCTGCACCTGCTCCTGCACGTATTCCTTGAAGCCATCGAGCTGCTTGAACTGCGCCGCCAACTGCTCATCGGTGAGCTTGTTGAGGTGCCCTTCCCCATACACATAAGGCATCACCTGCGCCTCACCCCACTCGGCGAGCTGCGGAATATCCTCCGCAGGAAAACCCAGTACCTCCGCCAGCACCCGCTGCGGCATGGGCCGGGCAAAGGCCTGGATAAAGTCGATTTCCCCGGAATCAGGAAACGCATCAATCAACTCATCCGCATGCCCGG
>JANQIO010000001.1 GCA_028282105.1 Halieaceae bacterium
CCATTGTTGTTATTCTGAATAGCGTTACTTCGCCGCCGGCTCAGTATAGGTTTCAAGCTGCCAGGAGTACACCGACCAGAAATCCAGGCGAGATAGGCAGCCTCACGCGTCCCTCAAACCATCGTTGCCATCTTCAACTGGTACCTGCCTGGACAGCAGAGGATTGATCAGTTCAACAGCCTTCGTCAGATCGGGGTTATCAACATTGATGTACAAAAACCTTTGGCGGTGATGACGAATCACATCGCTGTTGTCAGGTACCTGATTCCGATACAGCACAATCACTATCGGGGCGGGCCCGCCACCGTAGCTGGCAATCAGTTTAAGTAACATTCTCTGCTGGGCTGCGACGATTACCAGGTCAGCGGTCAGCGCCGCGTGAATGAGTTGATGCAGCTTCGCCTGGGTCTCACCAATGACGCAGGTGTTGTTCGCGATATCACCAAATAGCGAGAACTGCTTTGCATCATATCCAGGCCTTGCATCCCTTAAAGACTGCAACTTCCCGGAACTCAGATTGAGCCTGTCAACCTGGTGCTCTATCACGTCAAAAGCGCGTTGAAAGCCGTCGGAAAAGCTCAGCATTGATAGATTAGAGGTATCAATATTCGATAGTAGACGTTGGGCAAAGTGAAAGTAGTCAGCGGGAGTAAACAGTGAGTCCACGGCATTGTTGGAAAATGCCGCTTTTACGACCGCATAGCCATCCTGCTCAGTCATGAAATCAGGGCGTCTGCTATCTACCGGGATGAGAGTACCCCAGGGGGTTTCGACAACACTGGTGTCTCCCTGCCGCATATGAAGCAGGATTTTGAGTTTTCCAGATTCGAAAGCTCTCGGTATTTCTTCCGAGCGCCTAGTGCAAAAATACTGCTTACGTAAGTCCAGACCGTCTGGAAAGGCTGGTACTCCCTCGTGGATCAAGGAAAAAAACTTCCGTTTACCCTTGCCCTGGGGAGGAGGCTTACGCTCAAGGCGCAATATCACAAGTACTCTTTCGTCTCCCGTATCAACAGCCTCCGTTCCGCTACGGACGCGTGCTGCGACGTAGGCTTTCAGGGCTTCGAGGCTACTCGCACCGTGCTCAGCAAGAATTCTGTCGCTGAGTTCAACTTCTACCTGTGGGTAGCCTGAGCCGGGTAGCTGAAACCTCTCGCTCTGGAACAATTGATTGAATCCAAGAAAATCATAGATGTCCGATTGTTTTTTGCTCGGAGTGTCAGAAACCCTACGTTCATCGTGCAAGGCCGCGCTCTGATCTTGTTCCTCGCCAGCTCGCGGTAGGCTGCGTCGAGAAAAAAATGGCGTGAAGACGTAACGATAGCCCAGCGATAACCCCAGCTTGTAAAAGGCATTAAACTGCATGAGCTGATCAGTAAAGCCCTGTTGCCCGGTGCGTATCGTAAAAAATGTCTCTCGGTCAGCGATGCCCATCGCGTAAGTGTCCTCCTGGCAACTCAAGCCACTGGGTCGTTCTCTCACGGATGAAAGAATCAAGCTGAATGCTGGAATAGTCCATTGACCGCGGATGATGACAGATAACACCGCCACGAGACCATGTCCAAGCGTTTCTTGCTGGCCAGTAATCGATGTCTCCGGATATTGCGACAGAGAGTTATCTTGATCTAACTCACCCTGCCGTCGGCTAAACCCACCACCCCATTTCCAGCGCAGCCTTCCAATGGCTAGACTGGCAACTCAACAGGAACTTCTCCGTCGCTATGAGCACAACAGCAGCTGCCATTGCATCAGAATCGGCGTATACAGTCGACGCTGGCAGACAGATTGCCGAGGCAGGTGGCAATGCAGTGGATATTGCGGTTGCCAGCGCCATCGCGGCTACCGTGTCTGAGACCATCATGTGCTCTCTCGGGGGCTCTGCCTTTATTGCCCTCAAGATTCCCGGTCAGCAACCAGAGCTCATCGACGGGGCCGACGCCATGCCGAGCACGACGGGTGATGCCAACACCGATTGGAAGCGCGCTCATATTCCCTACGGCGATGGCATTACCGTCAACGTGGGTCATGCGTCGATCGCCATCCCCGGCATGCTGAGGGCCGTGGAGCTTGCCTGGCAGCGCCACGGTTCCCTGCCCTGGGCCGACATCGTTGCGCCGGCGCTGAAGCTGGCTCGCTCGGGGCTGCAGGCCAGTCACACCCTGGTGAAGTGGCTGGCCATGGCCGGCGAAGCGGTGTTCTTCGAGCAACAGGAAAGCCGCGACAGTTTTTTCCCTGACGGCGAGAACCCACTGCGCAGCGGCGATTTCTACACGCCACCGCATCTCGCGGACTCGCTGGAACTCATCGCGCGTGAGGGCGCCGACGCCCTTTACCGTGGTGATATCGGCCGCGCACTGGAACGGGAAGCGCAGTCGGGAGGTGGCTTTGTGACCATGGCGGACCTGGCAGCCTACCAGGCCGAGGTCCGCCAACCTATCCTGCTGAATTCACACGGCTATCAACTCGCGCTCAATCCGCCACCGGCCATCGGTGGCGCCATGGTCGGCTCCATGGTGCAGATGTATGACAGTCTCTGGCGCCCTGACATGTCCGACGCCGAGCGCTACCTGGCCATCGCCCGCGTACAACAGGCGATGTTCTCGCTGCGCCAGGAAGAGGCTAACGCTGCCTGGGGGCCGCTTCGCGCCGGCGAGATTCTGGAGAAAGAGTGGCTTACGCGCTATCTGCACAAGCGCTTCTCACCCAACACCATGCACCTCAGCGTCGCTACCGGCGATGGCACGGTAGTGGCCATTACCATGAGCAACGGCTACGGCTCCGGCATCTCAATCCCCGGCACTGGCATTCCCACCAACAACAGCCTGGGTGAGCCGGAGCTCAACCCGGCAGGCTTTTTCGCAATACCCCCGGGTGGCCGACTGGTATCTAATATGTCGCCCACCGTGGTGTGGAATGATGCCGGCAAAGCCCTGGCCATGGGATCGCCTGGTGCCAGTCGCATCACCACCACCATTTTCCAGGGCTGGCAGCGATTTGCCTACGAGAACCTGGGCTTTGAGGACATGGTGAGGGCGCCGCGCCTGCACGTGGAATGGGTCGATGAGGCCTTCACCCTGCAACATGAGCCAGGCATCGATGTAGGCGCGGCAGCAGCCGAATTCCGCCTGCGACCCTTTGAGGACATCGATATGTACTTCGGCGCCCTGCACGTCGCAGGCCGCGAGGAAAGTGGCGAGCTACACGCGCTGGCCGATAGCCGCCGCGACGGTAATCAGGTGCTTACCTGAGGCTGCGGGACCGGCACACAAGCGGCACCCGACCGAGGCTTATCGGCTGGGGGCACTGGTGGTGAACGTGAAGGCCTTGTTGTCCTTGCGCAGTGATTCAATGGTGCGACCGTCGCAGTCCGCCAGGTTGGCGCCATCGACAACGCCCTCGGAGCTCACCATCAACAGCACCGGATCCGAGGTTGATGACTTGTACAGGGTATCGCCATCGCGCATGCGCGCGCTAACGTAGAAGACCATACGCTCCCAGGGCAAGACGCCCGTGGGGTCCTGCACTGAGCAGACAATCACATCCGGCATACCCGGAACAATCTCTGCCCGTGGGCCCGCTGCAGTCACAGCAAGCAAGGTACCCAGGGCCACTCCCGATAGGCGGTGACGATAAATCGATAGCATAGCCAGCCCTCCCCGGCGTCGATACGGCAGATTCGATAGTCGCAGGGATAAGGAGAACCCTGCAAGCTGTTTCAGTATGGTTCTACCGCAGCGGGGGCACGGCGTATCTCAGCGCAGGCAGAAACCATGCCCGCCAAACGCTGGAATTGGACAGAAATCGCTGGTTTTGCCGGTTGGGAGACCAGCCAACGGGGCCGAGCGTGGTTTCGCGGCTCAGCAAAGTGCATTATGCTTGCGCACCTCCACTGAGTACGCAGATTCCTCCGCAGCACCCGACCCATGCGCCTGATTATCGCCCACGGGCATATCTTCAAGAATGCCGGCAGTACCCTGGACTGGAGCCTGCAGCGCAGCTTTGGCGAGGGCTTCCTCGATCACCGCGATGACAAACTCATGCGGGAGCATGGCACGCGACATCTCGGCGAACTGGTCGCCGATCAGCCCTCACTGCAGGCTATCTCCAGCCACCACATGACAGGCACCATGCCAGAGCTGGAGGAATGTCAGTTTGCCCAGGTCTACCTGCTGCGCAACCCGATTGAGCGGGTGCGCTCCGTCTACGAGTTTGAACGCCAGCAGAAATCCGATTCCCTCGGGGCTCGCACTGCCAAGGGCAAGACCTTCAAGGAGTACGTGGCCTGGAGAATGCAGCCGAATGTGCCGCGCACCATTCGCAACTACCAGGCGATCTATCTCGCCGGGGCACACGAATACCTCGAGCCTGAGGAACCGGGCGCGGCGCTGTTTGCCGAGGCGCTCGCGCAGCTCCGCTCTGCCGCCTTTGTCGGGCTGGTGGATCGCTACGACGAAAGCATGGTGGTGCTGGAGTATCGTCTCGGGCCCATGCTGCCTTCCCTGGACCTGGCCTACGTTCGCCAGAACGTTACGCGGCCGGGGCTGCTGAGGAAGTCCTACCGCGATCCCGGGGATATCCTCGAGCAGTTGGGTGACTTGACCAGCACGGTGATTTCCAAAAACGGGCTAGATCTCGCCCTGTACCAGCTCGCCGAACGACAGCTTAATGACGCTATCGCCGACATTCCCGACTTCGAACAGCGCCTCTCTGATTTCCGGGCACGCTGCCAGTCTTTACAGAAGGCGCGGTAGGCAGTGCTCACGCGCCTGCGCTCACTGTTTACGCGCCGGAGCCGGACTCGACCGGTGCTGGTACATGCCCATATGTTCAAGAACGCCGGGACCACCTTTGACTGGAGCCTGCGACGCAGCTTTGGCGATCACTTTGTCGACCACCGGGAAGACGACGACATGAAACGCGGGGCGGAGTACTTCGGCCCCTGGCTGCAACAGCATACCCACTGCCAGGCCATTTCCAGCCACTGGATCACTCAACCACTCCCTGGCCTGGACGCCGTGGACATTGCCCTATGCCTGCTGTTCCGGGATCCAGTGGAGCGCATGCGCAGCGTTTACCAGTTCGAAAGGCAGCAGCAAGGTGTCGACACACCGGGCTCCATTCGCGCCAAGAAGATGAGCTTCTATGAGTACATGAGCTGGCAGATGGAGCCCATGCCCGGACCCGTGGTGAAGAACTACCACACGCGCTACTGCTCCGGCGACTATCTCGGCGAAGACCTGCCCGCCATGTATGAACGCGCCCTGGCGCTGCTGGACAGCACGCCGACGCTGGGTCTGGTTCATCGCTACGACGAATCCATGGTGTTGTTTGAGCACCAGCTCGAGCGGCAGTTTCCCGGCATCGACCTCAGCTACCTCAAGCAGAATGTGCTTTCGGCGGTGGAAGACTCACACCGGCAGCGACGCGACGCCGTGCTTGAGGAACTGGGCGATATCGCTGACACCGTACTGGCGGCGAACGAGTACGATATGCGACTGTTTACCGCGGCGGAGCAAAAGTTCGAGACCTTGCTGGCCAAAGTACACGACCTCGACACCCGCCTGGGTGATCTGCAGGCTCGCAATGCCAGGCTCCGGGAGCAACAGACTTGAAAGCCTGGCGGCGCTTGCTGCGGCGCTCCGAGCCAGGCTACCTTCGCGCTGCACACTACTTTGGCGACGGCTGGCCGCTGAACTGCTGGTCGACCATGAGCGCTCCACAGGCCCGGGTCGACTTTGCACAGATGCGAGAGGATGGCTTCAACGCCGTCATTCTGGTGGTGCCCTATCGCGGCTTCCAGATCACCCAGTCACCCCCTACTTACGAAGCCTATTACTTTGAACTGCTCGACGCGCTGCTGGTAGAAGCGAAGCGCGCCCGGCTCTTTGTCATTCTGCGCATCGGCTATGCCCACCATATTTGCGACCAGGCACCGCTGGTCAGCGGCGAGCTTACGCGCCGACAGCTGACCGACGCCAGCTACCAGCCTCCCTGGCAGGATTACCTGGAAAAATTGCAGCAGGCACTGGCCGGGCATCACCATATCCTTCACCTGTTCCTGTGTTGGGAAGAGTTCTGGCACGGATTCATGTGGATGACGCGAATGCCTGAAATGCAACGCCGGGAGCTGGCCGGGTCGTCCGGCTATGCGGAGTCTATTGGCGTTGCCGACACCGTCATTCCCCAGGAATCCGAACCCGAATTTGCCCATTTTCACCAGTTCGCCAACCGGCGCCTGCGGGATATCTACATGGCCTGTCGCAAGGTGTTTCCAGACCTGGGATTCGAGTTCCGCGTCGACAAGGACCCGCTGTACAACGCCGACGGCAGCACCAGTTGGCTCTCAAATGACGACATGAAGGACAGCGGTGCGCTGCGCCTCAGTTACTGGGCACCCTTTATCGGCGCCCGCAACGAGGGCGAGAAGCTGACTGCCGAGGAGGCCATCAGCCTGCTGGTGCACAGTCTCAATGAGCAAACCGAAGGCGGGCAGAGCACAGGTCTGCTGATCGACCAGTTCAACTTTATCGACGATACCCACAAGTACACAGACACCCATGCGCGGCTGCTGGAATCGCAGATACCGGCGTTCCTGGACGCCTGCGCGGACCTGCTGCCGCGTTACAGCGTGGGTTACGGCCTGTGGGCCTGGCGCGACTACCGCCAAAACCACCTGTACAACCCGGCTTTTCGCATGGGCCTGGGCGGCTGGGATGTACTCGAAGGCTCGGCGTCAGCCACAGCGACCGGTATCGAGCTGTCGGCCGGCGCCTGCCTTGGCCAGGATTTCCGGGCCACCGCGCACGGCATGCACGCTCGTTACCAGACCCGCCACTGCCATCTTATCGTGACGCTGGCAGCCGCCGACGATGTGCGTATGGAAGCCAGCCTCGACGGTGAGCATTTTGTGCCACTGGCGGCAAATGGTGACGAGTGGCACTGCCAGCTGCTGATAGAGCAAGAGATGTATAGATCACGCGGAGTCAACTTTCGATTGCGCCTGGTCACTGGCTGCTGCACGGTCAGCAACGCCAACCTGTACCAGTATACTTACCGGGTGGGCGTACGAGAGGTAAACGGCTCGCCCGGGCCGCACTTGGAACAGATTGTAGATTTCAATGAGGCTCTGAGGCGGAATGGCTAGCATTGGCGAACGCGCGGAACCCACGTACTTTACTGCAGTGTTGTAAACGATGCGATGTACCGTCGGTTTGTTGCTGCAACCGGCTGTGCTATCGTCACCTCCTCCTCGAGGTACTTATTTGACGGCTCTCGACCGTGCTGAACTCCTACGCCCGACTCATCTTCGCGAACCCAGGCAGGATCGCCCTTTTCCTGATGTTACTCTGGTGGGTGCTACTGGTTTGTAACGACCTGCTTCGCACGGCCCATGCCTACCCGGACTATGGCGATTTTTACCGTTGGATAGTAACGTTTGTCGAGCCGCTGGCGACGGCGGATGAACCCCGGGTGCTGGCAGCACTTTTCTCCGAGTACGAGTTTCCAGGCCACGGGCACGTGTTGACCAAGAGCACTATTTTGCTGCTCTCACAGTACGCTGAGTACAACCTGCATCTAATGCGAGTAGCGGGCAACTTCGCCTACTTTCTATTGCTGGCGCTGTTGCTCATGGGAGCGCGTCACGACATGCAACGCTTCTGTGGAAAAACCCAATGGTGGACACTCGCGCTTCTACTAGCGCTGTTTGCGCACCCTGAGGAGCCCTATAGCCTTGGGAACAATCTGCTGGCTTTTGAGTATATTTTTATACTGCTGGCCTGCATGTTGGTTTTCTGCGTTTATGGATACTGTCTGGGTGAAACGACTCTGTTACCGGTGACCTGTCTGGCCCTCCTGGCAGCAGCGTTCGCCGATATTGCCTTCACGCTGGCCCTCGGCGCCTGCACGGCGCTACTGGCCGCCTCAGTGGTGTCGCGTGAATGCACACCCCGCAAGGCGGCGCCCCTCATGGTCCTGCTGATCATTGTCCCGGCAGTCATTGTTGTGGCTGGTGCAGGAGAAAACGCCACGGCGTCACAGCAGAGCTTTGCACTGCACCGCTTTCTGCAGTGGTTGAGTGCCGGTCTGGGTACCGCACTGATCTCGGAGCCCTGGTTTTTTGATCGCGAGTTTACCCGGACAGAGATTTACAATATTGCCCTACTGTTGGGTGCCCCGATTCTCTTGGCCATCCTAGTTACCGCCGTAGATCAAGTGGTATACCGGCGCCCTGTGAACCTGGGAGTTGCACTGATCGCGTTTGGACTCCTGTCACTGGTAGGCAGCTTTGCGACGCGCAACAGCCTGGGCGACTACTACGTCATTTCACCCCGCTATGTAAGATACTCCAGCTTTGCTGTCGCCGGCCTTGCCTGGTACTGGCTGGTGGTTCGACGAGAATGGCTGCGGAGCATTGGTGAGAATCTCGCCGTGCGCGCGCTGGCAGCTAGCCTGCTGGCCGCTGCGCTGGGGCTGTTTTTTACACAGCTATGGAACCAACCATTAAAAACCGAGCACTTTGAACGCCTGCACCCACGCAGGGAGCAAGCGCTTCTCGCCTTTGTCGACAGCCATGGTGATATTCCGCCACTGCTCGAGCCACTAATCTCTGTGCACCTGAAAAAACATCCCGACCAAGCGCGAGAGGCAGTACGCTTCTACTTCCAGTGCCGAAATGGGTCTGAGCGCTGCAAAATTGGGACCCACCGCTAGTACAAAGGTAAAATCACGTCTGCAGTGAATATCGCTTTACGGAGATGCTGAGATGACAACTCAAACTGGTGATCGCCGCGCGGTCGAACTCAGTGTTGTCTGCCCCATGGCCAACGAAGAAGACATGCTGACGATCTTCTTCGACAGGGTTCGGCCACTGATCGAATCCTGCAGTGATGCCTGGGAGATTGTCGTGGTGAATGACGGCAGCACCGATCAGACCCTGGCCCAGTTGATCAAACTGCGCGGATCGATGCCGCAGCTGAGAATTGTCGATCTGTCGCGCAACTTCGGCAAGGAGGCAGCACTGACGGCGGGCCTTGCTCACGCTCAGGGAGAGGCGGTCATCATGATTGACGCAGACCTGCAGGACCCACCAGAGCTGATCCCGGAAATGGTGGCGTGCTGGCGCGAGGGCTACGACGTGGTCACTCACGTTCGCTCGAATCGCGATTCCGATAGTGTACTCAAGCGCACTACAGCGGGCGCGTTCTACTCGATCATCAACAAGATCAGTGACACAGAAATCACGCCCAATGCAGGAGACTATCGCCTGCTAGCACGTGGAGCGCTGGAGGCATTTCTTAGCCTTGAAGAGCGCACGCGTTTCAATAAGGGCCTGTTTGAATGGCTCGGTTTCCGCGAGAAACAGCTGTTACGAGCACGGGCAGACCGGGCTGAAGGGCACACCAAGTGGAACTACCGCAAGCTATACAGCTTCGCGATCGACGGCATCACTTCGTTCAGCTCGTTGCCGCTCAAGATATGGAGCTGGTTGGGCTTTGGGCTCGCCCTTGGCGCACTCCTCTACGGTGTGGTCATCGTGGTGCGCACCATGGTGTTTGGTGTGGACCAACCCGGCTATGCTTCTATGATGACGGTCATCCTGTTCTTTAACGGCGTCACCCTAATTGGCATCGGCATCATGGGTGAATACCTGGCCAGGATTTTCATTGAAACCAAGCGCCGGCCGCTCTACATCGTTCGCAAGGTTTATGAGTAACTGGCCGCAAGTAATGACGCGCAGGCTGAGCGGGGAGTTACTACGTTTCGCGATCATCGGCATATTGGCCACCTTTACCCACGTGGCTTGCTACCTCGGGCTCTATCCAGGATTCCTGTCCAGCGCGGCGACAGCCAATGTACTGGCTTTCTCGCTGGCAGTTTTCGTATCTTACATGGGAAACGCGCGCTGGGTATTCCCGAACAGCAAAGGGGGTCGCGCTGAAGTTGTCAAATTCAGCGTGTCCGCGCTGACCGGACTTGGCCTGAACACCTTCTTTGCCTGGTACCTGGTGGATGTGAGGGGTGCTTCGCGTTATTTGTCCGTGGCGTTGATGGTCAGCGTCACGCCGCTCACAGTGTTCGCTTTGAACAAGTACTTCGTATTTACCTCACGAACAAAATAGATAGTTCCCTAATCCTTTGACAGGATTTTCTTGAGGCCGCCGGTCACCGACCGCTTGGCGCGATTGAGCAGGCGCGCCTCCTCCTCGGCACGACGCTCTGCTTCAATAGCGGCATCGGCTTTGGCCTGCTCGGCCGCCATCAGGCGTCTTTCCTCTTCGAGCTTACGGCGTAGCTGAGCCCGGGTCTCGTCGCTGACGCGCGTCTCGATCAACTGGTTCTCCTCGTGCATCAGCATGCGAGCCAGGCGATCCAGCAGGGCTTCGTTGAGCTTCTCCGGTGGCAGTTTATAACGCTTCTCAGGCTGTGCTTCGAGATTCAGCAAATCAGCATAGATACACTTGTCCTCGGCACTGGCCAGGAAGCGAATCTGCAGGCGCAAGGGACCTTCCAGGATAAAATGCGCATTCACTACGTCGTGCGAGCTGGATAGCTCGTTCTTGGTGTAGTGGGGGAAGCGATGGCTCTCCAGCAGGTCTGCGTAGCGCTTAACGGCGGCCTTGGTCTGCACGTAGAACTCTTTTCTTTCCTCCAGCGCGCAATCACAGGCCACAATGAGCTTGCGTGGATTGTCCTGCTCATCTGCGCGGAAGATATAGCGGCCGTGTTTCAAGCCAAGGGGGGCGCCCTTAACCGGGTCCACCGGGTATGGGGCTGCGACGTCCGGCGCCACCGTATTGAGCGTGTCCACCAGCTCCAGGAAGTAAGCGTGGGCACGGCGCATGGCAGTCTTGATGTGCTGCTCATAGTAGGCCTCACGGGCCTCGAGCTCAGTCCCCTCTTGCCGCTGCTCTGCTTCTTTCTTTTCAGCTTCTTTCTTTAAATCGTCCAGCAGTCCCATAGGCTTCCCCGAATTGCATCTGTACCTGGCAAACTACCTCCGGTTGGCCAAGATTTTACGCCAGTATCGACCAGATACTCTATGGATACCACAGGTCACCCGGTCGAGAACAGCCAATCATCCCTGTTAAGAGTGGCCTGCGGGCTGGCGCTGCTCCGCTGTAGGTTCGGGAATTGAGAACTGGTTCACACTTTTTCGCAGCTGCCGACACATCACAGCGCTTGCCGCTGGTCGGCATGCAGGGCCAGAATCAGGACAAAACATGGACAGCGCCGCGCCAGCTTGAACCAAGCTGGCCATAGTGGCGTCTAATTCGAGAACTCCCGCGCATCCCAGAGGTGACTGATGCTCAAGCCCAAACTGTTACTCATCCTGGCCTGCCTGGGCCTGGCCGCCTGCGAGCAGGCACAATTGGTCGGCCCGGTCGGCGGCGGTGAGGTGTCGGTCACCGAATTCAGAAGCGGCCAGACCGTACTCACGGGCCTCAGCACCACCGATGAAGACAGCCTCATCGCCCTGGTCGGGCAGGAGACTTACGACAGCTACAACAGCCTGCAGCTCCTGTCGTTCCTGGGCATCAATACCTTCGATAACCCGGACTTTAACGACTCGACCTGGTACGTGATGGCGGTACAGGGCGGCTTTGACTACGACGCTGACGGCAATCTGCTATTGGACCAGGCGCCGGCCCAGGTGTTTGGCACTCTGCACGCCCTCGTCACCGGCGATCAGCTCAATCGCGGCGGCTTCCTGGTCACGCCGGTCACCGAGGCGGCCTACCGCTACGCTGTGGATATTGCTGATTCGACGGCGGATGATGCCTTGCGCTCCGCGCTGGACGCGGCCGCCGGTGATCTGGTTGACGATGTCACCGCCGACGATGAGCTGGACTACGGCGACATCCTGGCCTGGAATCGGGTACTCCACAGCCAGCAACTACGGGGCGATATCGGCACCCTAAGCACTGCACTGGCTGCCGGTGAGAGCGAAAGCGTGGTCACGGCGGCCGCGCTGGCGTTGTTTACCACGCCACCGCCCGGCAGTGAACCGAGCGCGGAAGAGTTCTTTGCCCAGTCGGCCTCCGACGTGGTGCAGTCGCGCTGCGGTAGCTGTCACCGTGTCGGTGGCATAGGCACACGGGGCAGCAGCCACATTTTGCAGCCTACCTCCAACCGTGACCACATCGCGCTGAACACCGAGATGTACCGGGCGCTGGTAGACCGGCGCGGCGCACAGTACATCCTCGACAAGGGTATTGGCCAGCGCGGCCATGGCGGTGGCAACCAGCTTGGCCGTTTCCCGGCAGAGTTCGATATTGTCGAGACGTTCCTGAATCTGTTAGCGAGTGAAGGTTCCTAGCTCGCAATCGGTCAGCAGCTCGGCATATCCTAAGAAAAAGGCCCCCTGACGGGGGCCTGGTTTGCTGTCTGCTGCCGGGTGCCAGCCTACTCTTCGACCAGGGTTACCCCGTTCACGTCGAAGCCATCGGAAATGGTGGAGTCGCGGACCGTCAGAGTGCCCGTGCCCGCATCTTCCTGCACCGCTTCGATGCCCGTGTTGTTCTCGTCATCGTTGAGGCTGCTCGCGGACCGCTCGACGACCATGGTCAGGTCACCATCATCGGCTTCCTCGTACACGGAGCCCTTGCCACCGTTGCTGGTGGTGGTGTTACCGGTGGCCTTGCCGATCACGCTGCCACCATCCTCTTCAGAGAACTTGAAGCCGTCATCGGTATTGCCAGTGGCTACGGTGTCAGACAGAGCGATGCTGATGCTGCCTTCACCTTCCTCGTCGATATCGACACCCTCATCGAGGTTGTCGATCACCGTGGAGTTACCCATCACGAAGCGAATGTCGCCCGGGCCCGCCTCGTCCAGGTCAATACCGTCGTCCAGGTCCAGAGCGAACTCGTAGGCCTCCACAAAACCCGAGTCATAAAGATCGACGGAACGTTCAATGCAGGTGTCGTCCGGTGAGCCGGTCACCGCGGGCGGAATATCCTCTTCCATGGTAGTGCCGTCTGCAAACTCTGCTTCCGCGGGCTCCGGCAGGAAGGCCTCCATGACGGCCGGGTCGCAGTAGTTGCCGTTCAGGCTGAAGGTGTTGTTGGCGATGCGGGTGCCAATGCCGCCATCCTGACCCTCATCCAGCTCAACACCGTCGGCACCCACGTTGGTGAACGTTGAGTTGCTGGAGGTGAACAGGATGCTGCCGGCACCGCGCTCATCGACGCGCAGACCGTCGGCATCGAACTTGCCATTGCCCACATCGTCTACAGTGACGTTATAGAAGTTAACCAGAATCGTGGCATCAGAGCCCTCCCCGGCACCGCCACTGCCGCCGCCGCAGGCGTCGGCCAGGTTGCAGTCGGAGATATGGATGCCGTGATTGGCAACACCGCTGACGGTCACATTGCTCAGGGTCACGTACACGCCGCTGGTCTGGTCTTCACGGATGTCGACAAAGATACCCTTGCCCGCCGTCTCGCCATCCTCGTCACCACGGTTTTCGATACTCCAGCCACCGGGGCCGGCAAAGTTCAGGTTATTGACGAACAGGTTGGCGCCATTGCTCACAACCAGCAGGTCAATGTTCTCAGTGCTACGCACAGTCTGCGAAGAGCCATAGATCTCCAGCGGCGTCACACCCGCGTACACCAGCGGCGTCATGATCATGATATCTTCATTGGTTTCAACAAAGATCTCCCTGGCCCCGCTCTCCAGAGCCGCTCGCATGGAGCCCTCGCCGGCGTCGTTACCGTTGTATACATAGGCCTCCGTGGCCCAGGCACCCTGACTACCAAGCCCCACGCTGGCTGCGAATACCGCGCTGGCCAGGATGGAACAATTGCTTTTCATTTTTTTGATCATGCCGCCATGTCTCCGTTTTTTGGCTGATGGACGAAACCCTTCAAGCTAACAACGGCAGATGAACTAGCCATGAATTCATGGTTTCAGGAATATGACGAAAGGGTAGGTGTGGGTGTGGCTGAACAAGTAACTAAACCAGAGCTCCTGGCTGGGACGCCGGGCGAGATCAGCGCTGCGCAACCCTAAGGATCAGGATTCAGAGTTGGCGGAGATTCGATTACGACCTGCCGCTTTCGCTGCATACAGGTGCTGGTCGGCCTGCTCCAGCAGGCTGGCGGCATCCCCGGCGTGCTCCGGTACCAGGGTCGCGGCGCCGATGCTGAGGCTCAGGCGGCCCAGCTCCGAACCCTGGTGGGGGATGTTGAGAACGGCGACAGACGCCAGCAGGCGCTCGGCCACATTCCAAGCCCCCTCGGCATCGGTATCCGGCAGCAGCACCACAAACTCCTCACCGCCATAGCGCGCCACCAGGTCCGTGGGTCGTGACAGGGCATTGGTCAGGGCCGCGGCCACCTGCACCAACACCTCGTCGCCCTTGAGGTGACCGTAGGAATCGTTGAAGGCCTTGAAGTTGTCGATATCGAGGATCAGCAGTGACAGGTGTGCCTTGCGGCGAGCGTGGGCCGGCCACTCCCTCGCCAGGGCGGTATCAAACTGACGCCGGTTATTGATCTGGGTGAGACCATCGATCATGGCCATCTGCTCCAGCCTGGCGTTGGCATCGCCCAGTTCAGCGGTACGCTGCTGCACCTTTTCTTCCAGGTTGGTGGAGTAGGTCTCCAGTTCCGAAGTGAGCGATTCCACCGCGGCAAAGGCCTGGGCCGAGCGCCGAGACAGCGCGTAGGACTGGATAATGATAAAGCTGAACAGCCCGAACCCGATCAGGAAGTGCGGCGTGTTGACCACATCCCGCGAGCTCAGCAGGTCGGCGACCGCGGTAAAGATGAGGATGGCAAAACCTGCGAGAAAGGCCGCCGCCTCCTCGCGTCGCTCGATCGCCGCGCGGGCCATTGCATACAGGCCCAGTCCACAGGCCATCAACAGATAAAGCTGGAACACCGGCAGCCACAGGGAGTACAGGCTGACCGGTGCGACGGCGACGAAGCCTGAAAAGCCCAGGCCGATGACGTAGATAGCGCGCATTGCCCAGATCGGGCAGTACCCGGGCAGTAGACGCGTGAAATACGCGCCGAAAGTCGGGATCGCCAACAGGAAGGACAGGTACTCCAGGCGGAACAGAGCGTTGTGGGAAATTCCGGGCCACAGTTCGGTGATATAGCGTTCATCCGTAGATAGAAGGCGCGCCGAGGCAATCAGGCAAACCAGGCCGAAAAACAGCGGTGAGGAATCCTTGCGTCGCAGCGAATACAGTCCCAGGTGATACAGGCCGATGGCGCCGATCGCACTGGCCAGCGCGATGGACAACCCCAAAGCTTGCTCATAATGCCGCCGCACATCGTCGCTGGCGCCCAGCACCAGGTACTCCCAAATTCCGCCCGAGCGGTAATGAAAGTTTGCCACGTGAATCACGATGCGATGCTCGCCGCGCTCTGTCGCAGGCAGGGGCACCAGTTGCCGCTGGAAACCCGAC
>JANQIO010000025.1 GCA_028282105.1 Halieaceae bacterium
CATGGTATCGCGGACAAAGGCCTCGATGCCGATATTGGCCAGGCCAATGGAGTTGAGCATGCCGGCGGCGGTTTCCGCGGTGCGCGGCGGCGCGTTTCCCGGCCGCGGCTCGAGGGAAATCCCCTTCACACTGACGCCGCCGAGCCGCGCCACATCGACAAAGTCGGCGTACTCCACCGCATAGCCGTAAGTGCCGGAAGCGTTGATGAAGGGATTGTCGAGGGTCAGCGCACCCAGGGGCGCCTGCAGGCGCGTGCTCATGAGGCGGCCTCGAAAATGTCGGCGGCCTCGAACACCGGGCCGTCGTAGCACACGTATTTGTAGCTGCCGTCGGTGCCCATCACCGCGCAGCCTTTGCAGGTGCCCATGCCACAGGCCATGGGGGCTTCCAGGGCCAACTGGCAGGGAACGCCGGCGGCCTGGGAGACGTTGGATACCGCGTGCAGCATGCCGTCCGGACCGCAGCTATAGACGATGGCATGGTTGTCCTCCGCCAGCAGCCGCTCCAGGGGCGCAGTAACACGACCCTGTTCCCCGCGGGCGCCGTTCTCGGTGGTCACCACCAGATCGGCAACCTCGGCAATTTCCGGGGACAGCGGCAGGTCATCCTCGGTGCGGCCACCGTAGATGAATACGCTGCGAATACCGGCATCATGGAACTCGCGCGTCAGGTAGAGCAAAGGCGCCACGCCGACCCCACCGGCCACCAGCACAGGCCGACGGCTTCTGTCCTCGAGCGGCAGCGCCAGGTCGTAGCCTTTTCCCAGCGGACCGAACACGGTCAGCACCTCGCCGACCTCCATGCCCGCCAGCAGCTCGGTGCCCTCGCCAATGGGTTTGACGATGATGGAACCGAAGTCGCCACACTCCACCAGCGAAAACGCCCGCGGCAGTACCGGGTGTACGCCCCACTCGCCGCGCACCATCACGAACTCGCCGGGGCGAGCCGGTATCGGCTCGTCGCCAGCAAATCGCAGCATCTTGTAATTGGGGGCCGGTGTAAGAACTTCGGTGATGCGAGTGCGCAGGTATTTCATGGCGCGCTATCATACACGGACTCGTTTTCCTCGGACATATCCATGCGCGCACGGCCGCTCTTTTTAGCAGTTTTGTTCAGCCTGGCCGGCGGCCCGAACGAGGGTGTACTGGCGGATACGGGCGCAGGAGGCAGCATGCGTACTCCCAACAGCTATCACCAGCTGCTGATTACCGAGCACGGCGATACCGACGTGCTGCAATGGACAGAAAGCTCTCCGCTGCCCACCCCGGGGCCGGGAGAAGTTCGGGTGCGGGTGATCAGCGCCAGCGCCTCGTTTACCGACATCATGGTACGCAAGGGGCTGTACAGCGGTGTCGACGCGGCGCTGCCCTATCCGCCCGGCTATGACATGGTAGGCGAGGTGGACGCGCTGGGGGACGGGGTCAGCGGGCTGGAGGTCGGCCAGCGCGTGGCGGACCTGACGGTATGGGGTGCCTACACCGAGTACATGCTGCGGCCCGCGGCGGGGCTGGTGCCCGTACCCGACGGCCTGGCATCGGAAGATGCGGTGGTGCTGGTGTTGTCGTATCTCACGGCCTACCAGATGCTATTTCGCTCCGCCGACGTAAAACCGGAGCAGGCAGTACTGATCCACGGCGCCAGCGGTGCGGTGGGCACGGCCCTGGCGCAGCTTGGCAAGGTGGCGGGGCTTAAGATGTACGGCACTGCCTCCACCGCCAAGCAGGACTATGTGCGCGGGCTGGGCGTGATTCCCATCGACTACAAGACTGAGGATTTCACCGCGCGGATCATGGCTGAAACCGACGGCGCCGGGGTCGACGTGGTGTTCGACGCCGTGGGGGTAGACAACTTCAAACGCTCCTACAGCGTGCTGGCACCGGGCGGCGTGCTGGTGACCTATGGGCTCTACAAAGCCAGCCTCAGCGAGGAGAGCCGTTGGGGCGTGATCTGGCCGTTTGTGAAAATGCTCATGCAGATGAAGCTGTGGGAGTGGTTCCCGGAGGACGACAAGCGCGTGACCTTTTACTCCATCCAGTCCCAGCGTGAAGCCGAGCCCGGCTGGTTCCGGGATGACCTCGCCGCCCTGTTCGACCTGGCCCTGGAGGGCAACCTGGACCCGCAAATCTGGCGGCGGCTGCCGCTTCGTGAGGCAGCCGAGGCCCAGCGACTGATCGAGGCGGGCGAGGTGCGCGGCAAGATTGTGCTGGAAGTCGGCCCGGAACCGGGCGGCATCTAGTCGAGCTGCGGGTTGGCCCGCACGCTGGCCGGCACCGGGCAATCCATGACCGCGGCCACTGCCACCAGGATTTCCACTTCCCGCGGCAGCAGTTCGCCGTCATGGGCGGCGCATTTTGCCATGGCTTTCAGCAGCCGCGGCTTTAACAGCGGGTAGCAGTCTGCCAGCTTGTTCACCGAGCGGCTGAACTCAGCCACGCCGCACTCTTCCAGCGGCCGCAGCTTGAGGTTATACAAGCCGACGGTCTCCACGCCGCGGGTAAACGCCTGCCGGCGCTCGTCTTCGTTTTCGTGGCCGTGCCAGGCCAGCACCGATACCACGGTGCGGAACTCTTCCCGCACCTGTTCCGGCTTGCGGTAGCGCGGCTTGCTGGCAGTGACCTGCAGGAACTCCGGGTCCAGGTAATGACGCAGCACCTGGTACAGGCACCATTCGTAGAGGTCCACCTGGTTGTCGGCCCGGGTCACCTTGAGCACGGTGTCCTTGAAACCCTGGTACTGGCCGGAGGACATGCACTTCAGGGCGGGCAGGGCCAGCTCCAGCAGCGACAGCCGCAGGGCCGGCGCCAGTACCGCAATCTGCGGCTGCAGCTGGCGGGTGGTGGTGGCCATACCGCGGATACCGCCAGCCTCGATAATCGCGTACTGGGCTTCCTGGGTGGCAAAGTCCTCGGCCAGCAACAGGCCGTACACCACCGCATGGGCGCCGAAAGGATCGCGGGCCTGCTCTGCCAGTGCTTCGGGAATGATGGTAGTGGCAGCGGCGGTGCCCTCGAAGTCGGCGTCGGCCTCGGCCTGGGAAGTCACCCCGGCAGCGCCCGCACCGCTGTCTGCGGCAGCGCCACCCAGCGCGGCGCCAGCGATGACTGCCGCCCCCAATGCGGCGGCCTGCCTGCGGCGGGCCTCGGCGGATTGGGCCTGCTCTGCGGCGCGGCGCGCCTGGTCCCGGGGTGTGCCGCGATAGGCTGCGGCCGGGTCCACCTTGATGTACTGGCCATCCCAGTGGGGTTCGATGCGGCGGATGCGATCGGGCAACGGCGGATGCGTGCGCGCCAGTTGCCAGAGCGGGTTGATCTGGCCGAAGAAGATATGGCTCAGTTCGGTGGCCCGCGGCTCGAGCAGGTTGGTGCCAGCGGGATAGCCACCAATCACTTTCAGCGCATTGGCAACACCCTGGGGGTTGCGGGTGAACTGCACCGCAGAAGCATCCGCCAACAGCTCGCGCTGGCGGCTCACAGCCGCCTTGATGAGGCCGGCAAAAAGTCCGCCCAGCAAACCGATCAGCCACAGCGCGATACCCACTGCCAGCGCCTGCGGTGGCAGCTTGTTTTTGCTGCGGGTACTGAGGCTGCCGCGGTGGCTGCGACCGCCGCGCACCACCACCTCACCGACATCCCCGATAAAGGTAATGCCCTTGAGCAGGGCGGCCAGACGAATGTTGAGCCGCATGTCGCCGTTGAGAATGTGACTGAACTCGTGTGCTACCACACCCTGCAACTGCTCGCGGTTGAAGTTCTCAAGGCTGCCCTGGGTCACGCCAATCACCGCGTCCGCCGGTGAGACGCCCGCCGCAAAGGCGTTGATACCGCGCTCGCCCGCCAGAACGTACACCGGCGGCACCGGCATGCCGGCGGCCAGCGCCATCTCCTCCACCACATTCAGGCAGCGGCGCTGGGCCGGGTCGTCGGTGTGCGGCAGGATGCGCTCGCCACCAAGACGTTCGGCCACGGATTTACCGCCGGCCGAGAGCTGCGCCCATTTGAACAGCACCACCAGGAAGACGGTGGCCACCACGCCGAGGCAGACGAAGCCGAAGGTGTCCCAGCTAAAGGCTGCAATGAAGCCGCGGATCGCCTCCTCCCCCGCCACGGGCGCCGTGGTGGCGCCCAGGAAATAGACCAGGAAAGCAATCAGGACGTTGGTGATGCCAATCAGTATCAGAACCGCGAGCACGAACCATAGCAGCAGCCAACGGCTGCTGCGGCGCGCATGATCCTGTGCTGCGTAGAAGTCCACGGTGAACCCCGTGGTGTAACCCGCTAGAAGCTCACCTTGGGTGCAGCCTGGATTTCTGCGGAGTCTTCAAACTCCAGCAGGGCCGCATCGGTGGGGTGGCCAAACTTCGCCGCAAATACCACCGGCGGGAAGCTCTGGCGATAAATGTTATAGGCGGTGACCGCATCGTTGTAGCCCTGCCGCGAGAAGGCCACCCGGTTTTCGGTGGTGGTGATTTCCTCGCTGAGCTGCTGCATGTTTTCGCTGGCCTTGAGGTCCGGATAGGCCTCCATGGTGACATTCAGGGCGCCCAGCGCCTTGCCAAGTGAGGACTCGGCCACTGCCAGTTGGCCCATCTCCGCACCGCCGGCGCCGGACTCGCCGATGGCCTTGAGCACCGCTGCGGCATTGTTGCGCGCGGAAATAACGGCATCCAGGGTTTCCCGTTCGTGGGCCATGTAGCCCTTGGCGACCTCAACCAGGTTGGGAATCAGGTCGTAGCGCCGCTTGAGTTGCACCTCGATCTGCGAAAACGCATTCTGGTAGCGATTCTTCAGCGTCACCAGCCGGTTGTAGATGGCAATGACGTAGCCGATAAGGCCCAGCAACACCAACCAGAAAACAATACTGGATACGTCCATGAGGCAACCCACTCTGCATAGGGAGCCTCAGTATAGCCGCTGAGCCGTCCCCGCAGAACCTTGCCGTTGTCGCCGCTTGTACTGGGTGTAGGTCATGCCCGTCCAGCGCCCGAAAGCCCGGTAGAAACTGTTGGGCTGGCTGAACCCTAGCTTGCCCGCCAGGCACTTGCCCGGCAGCCAGCGCTGGGCCAGGGTCTTCTCGCAGCGGTAGCGACGCACCTGGTCCAGCAGTTGCTGGTAGCTGATGCCTTCGGCCCGCAGCCGGCGGCGCAGGGTACTGGGCGAGACACACAGTACCGAGGCCACGCGGCTGGCATTGACCTGGTCGAGATCGGATAACAGCAGCACATGCAGTACTCGCCGCCGCATCAGGCGCCGGGTCTTGTTGGCAGGTTTCCGCTGTGGCGGCGCCGGTGGTCCGCCGGCGTCCTGTGCGGTCCGGTGTTTGCTGTCCTGGCGTGCTGCCTGGAGATTGCCCGGGCTGGGGGATTGGGGTGGGTCCTGGGCCGGGCCCAGTAGTACTGACCGGGAATCTTCCCGGGGGGTGAGTCGCGCGTCCATGGCAGTCCCTTGCTCTGGTTTGGCGAATGTCTATTCCACTATAGCGGCCTACGGGGACGCCGAGGAAGAAATTCGCCACCAAAACGCTCAGGCGCTGCTGGGCACCTCGCCGGCCAGTTCCATGGTTTCGTCGCCGTCCACCACCACCCGGTTGCGACCCGCCTGCTTACCCGCGTAGAGCGCCGCATCAGCCCTGGCCACACAGTCCTCCAACCGCATACCGGTGCTGAAAGCGGCCACGCCAATGGTCATGGTCATGGACAGCACGTTGTTCTCGTAGCTGAACAGGGTGCACTCCAGGGTCGTGCGCAGCTTCTCGGCCAGGGTTTCGCCGCCCTCCAGGGTCGTTTCCGGCAGCAGAAAGATGAACTCCTCACCGCCCCAGCGGGCCAGCGTGTCGACGTCGCGCAGCTGGCCACGCAATAGTTCTGCCACCTGCTGCAGCACGAAGTCGCCACAGGCGTGGCCGTGCTGGTCGTTGCAGGCCTTGAAGCGGTCGAGGTCTCCCATCATGACCACGAAGCCTCGCCCGCTGCGACCCGAACGCGCAATCTCCTGCTCGACCTTGTCGGCAAAACCGCGGCGATTCAGCAGGCCGGTGAGGATGTCCAGGCGGGCGGCTTCTACCAGTTTCTCGTTGGTGCGCTCGAGTTCCTTGGTGCGCCGCTGCACCTCGCCATCCAGGTGGCTGTACATACGGGTGAAGCGGTTGGCCAGGGAAATGGCCATGGTGATGAGAATGGCCGCGAAGCCGAAACTCAGCAGGCGGGGATGCTGCACCGCACCCTGCGCCACTACGATGTCATTGAGGGCGCAGAACAGGAACAGCGCCCAGCCAACGGTCATGGTGCGGGCTTCCAGGTTGCCGCGGGCGGCGAACCAGACCACCAGCACCAGGGTAGCGAACAGACCAGGCACCACCGATAACTGCCAGTAGAACAGGCTATAGGCCAGTATGTCGTAGCCCGGCACCAGCACCGCCACCAGGCTGATCAGCACGAACCAGGCCTGGTATACCCGCGCCCAGGTGGGCGGCTGCACCCGCAGCAGGCAGCACAACAATTCAATGCCGAGGGCAGGCAACAGGTAGATCACACCGTACTCAATTTTCTTGTGCAGAACATAGGGGATGGCCTGCAGCCAGCCGACCACATGTTTCCACTGGCTCATCTCAAGGGTGTAGACCGACACCAGGCAGGCGATCAGGCCGAACCACAACAGCTCGGGCAGGCGCGGATTCCTGGCATAAAGGTAAAGGTGGTAGATGCCGAAGCCCAGGTAGCTGATGGCCAGCATCAGGGCAAAGGCCTCGCCGAACCAGACCTGCTTGGTGAGCTCGAATCCGGGGCCGATAAAGAACTTGCCCTCGTACAAGCCTGAGGTGCTGGACTCGCCCAGCGCCGGATGCCGCCAAACCCGCACTGCAACCAGCAGCTTGCCGTCGTCATCTATCGCCTCCGGCGGGATGGAAAACAGCCGGTAGCGGTCAGACAACGGCAGCGGGTCAGGCGGGAAACGCCCGGCACTGCCCACCAGCTTGCCGCCCAGGTACAGCTCATAGGCGCTGTGCACCTTGCCCAGGGAAATGCTGAGAGGATGCGCCAGGTCACGGCGGCCGCCGTCGAGGCCGCCGATCTGCACGGTAGCCCGATACCAGGCAAATCCCGTCAGCTCGTCATGCCCCTGGCGCCGCCAGTCCCTGGGCACCAGGATGTTGTCCCAGGGGCCGTGGTTGTAGTCGGGGTCGGCCCAGCGCGGATCGTCGCCCGCACGGAAGCGCCAGGCGCCGTGCAAGTACACGACCTGGTCGACGCTCTCCAGCTCAAACTCCACCGCTTGTGCGGGGGCGACCGAGCCGAGGCACAATAACAACAGTGCGATCAATCGCATGGGTAACTCCTGACCCTGCGAGAATAACGAATTGACGGGTAAAGCAGTATCGGAACTACCCGAACTTGGTCTGTTCTGTGAACCAGTACGTACTTCTTTAGCGCTAACTCACGGAATTTGAAGGAAAAACTGTGCCAGAGGGACCTGAAATCCGGCGCGCCGCCGACCGTCTCGCCGACATCCTGGAAGGCCGGGTGGTGGAATCAGCCCGCTTCGGTCAGGCGCGGCTGCGGCGCCACGGCAAGACCCTGAGCGGCCACAAGGTCACCCGGCTGGAGACCCGCGGCAAGGCCCTGCTCACCCACTTCGAACACGGCTGGACCATCTACTCCCACAACCAGCTCTACGGGGTCTGGAAAATCGCCCGGCGCGGCAAGCTGCCCAACACCAGGCGCTCCCTGCGCCTGGCCCTGCACACGGCAGAGCACAGTGCCCTGCTTTATAGCGCCTCGGATATCAGCCTGTGGCGCACCGAGGAGGTGGAGCAGCACCCGTTCCTGCAGCGTATTGGGCCGGACATCCTGTCACCGGAACTGGACTGGCGCGAGATCGCCAGCCGTTTACAGGACGACAGGTTTCGCCGACGATCGCTGGCGGCGCTGTACCTGGACCAGGCCTTCATCGCCGGCATCGGCAACTACCTGCGCGCGGAGATTCTGTTCGACGCCGGCCTGCACCCGGACCGTCGGCCCGCCGAATTGAGCCGCGGCGAGATTGGCAAGCTGGCGCGCAGTACGCTGGCCATCAGCCAGCGCAGCTACGACACCGGCGGCATCGTCACCGCGCCCCGGCTGCTGGCCGGGCTCAGGAAAATGGGACTGCCCCGCGAGAAGACACGCTTCTACGTGTTCGGCCGCCAGGGTCTGCCCTGCTACCGTTGCAGCAGCGAAGTGAAACGCATAGAGAGCAATTCACGCCGGCTCTATCTCTGCCCGACCTGCCAGCCCCTGGACAACTGACTACCATAGCCGGATGAGCATCAACCTCGTCTGGTTCAAACGCGACCTGCGGCTGGCCGATCACGCACCGCTTAAGGCTGCCATCGACAGCGGCCGCCCCTGCCTGCTGCTGTACTGCTTTGAACCGGCGCTGCTGGCGGACCCCCACTACCGGCGGCGGCACTGGCGTTTCATCAGCCAGTCCATCGATGACATCAACCGCCGACTGGCAGCCTATGGCCAGCGCCTGTGGTGTTTCGACGCCGATATGACTGAGCTGCTGGAGACCTTGCACGCGGCACTGGGTATTGCCGCGGTGTACAGCCACGAGGAAACCGGTCTCGATATCACCTTCCGTCGCGATCTGGCGGTAGCGAAGTGGCTGCAAGACCGCGCTATCCCCTGGTTCGAGACACCCAGCAACGGCGTGGAGCGCGGCCGCCAGGACCGCGAAGGTTGGAACCGGCACTGGCAGCAAACCATGACGGCCCCGTGCGCCGACCCCGAGCTCGCCAGGCTCCAGGGAACTGGCGTCGAGCACCATTCTGGCCTGGCGGCTCTACGGCACCACCGGCCGGCGGACTGGAACGCCCCGGCAGCCATGCAGCCGGGCGGCGAAACCCAGGCCTGGCAGACCCTGGCCAGCTTCTTCGAGCAACGCGGCCGGGACTACCAGCGGCAGATCTCCAAACCCGAGGCCAGCCGCCGGCACTGTTCACGCCTGTCACCCTACCTGGCCTGGGGCAACCTCAGCATTCGCCAGCTCTACCAGGCACTGCGGCGCGCCCGGGAAACCGTCCGCGACCCGGCGGGCTGGCGGCGGCCGCTGGCAGCCTTCGAATCGCGCCTGCACTGGCACTGCCACTTCATCCAGAAGTTCGAAATGGAGTGCCGCATGGAGTTCGAAGCCATCAACCGCGGCTACCGGCAGTTTGCCAAACACGAAGACGCGGCACTGCTACAGGCCTGGCAACAGGGCCAGACCGGCATCCCGCTTATCGACGCCTGCATGCGCTGCCTGCGGGCCACGGGCTACATCAACTTTCGCTCACGGGCCATGCTGGTCAGCTTCCTGGCCCATCATTTATGGCTGGATTGGCGCGCCGGTGCGACCTGGCTGGGTTCACTGTTCCTGGATTTCGAACCGGGCATCCACTACCCACAGATGCAAATGCAGGCGGGCGTGACCGGCGCCAACACCATTCGTATCTACAATCCGGTCAAGCAGGGCCACGATCACGACCCCGACGGCGACTTCGTCAGGCGCTGGGTGCCGGAGCTGGAGCAGGTGCCGGCGCCACTGATCCACGCGCCCTGGCAGCTCGGGCCCCTGGACCGGCAGATGTACCAGGTCCAGGACTACCCGGAACCGGTGGTGGATATTCGCGAGAGCTTTCGCCACGCCCGGGACGTGCTGTGGCGCTGGAAATCAGACCCGGAAGTGCTGCGGGAAAAGGAGCGGATCCTCAGGCGGCACGTGGATCCGCGTCACTATGAGCGCCGCCTGAAAGACGACTCAGGCAGCTGGTTCTCCGAAGGGATGTCTGAGGACGATGGTTTCGACCCGGTCGGGACCGGTTGAAATGATGTCGATGGGCGCTCCTACCACTTCCTCGATGCGATTGATGTAGGCGCGGGCATTGGCGGGCAGTTCGTCCAGGGACTTCGCGCCAATGGTGGACTCGCTCCAGCCTGGCACTTCCTCATAGCGCGGCACCAGCCCGGCATAGTCGTCGCTGTCGACCGGGTAGGGCACCGGCGCACCGGCCTCGTCCTGGTAGCCGACGCAGATCTGGATAGTCTCCAGTCCGTCGAGCACGTCGAGCTTGGTCAGGCACAGGCCCGATACGCTGTTGATCTGAACGGCGTTGCGCAGGGCCACGGCATCGAACCAGCCACAGCGGCGCGGCCGCCCGGTGGTGGCGCCGAACTCGTGACCGCGGGTGGCGAGATGCTCACCGGTGCTGTCGACCAGCCCGGTAGGGAACGGGCCGGAGCCCACCCGCGTGGTGTAGGCCTTGGTAATCCCCAGCACGTAGTCCAGGTACAGCGGGCCGAAGCCGCTGCCGGTGGCGGTGCCGCCGGCGGTGGTGTTGGACGAGGTGACAAACGGGTAGGTGCCGTGGTCGATATCCAGCAGCGAGCCCTGGGCGCCTTCAAACAGGATGCTGGCCCCCTCGCCCCGATACTGATGCAGCAGCGTGGTCACGTCGGCAATCATGGGCGCGAGCTGTTCGGCCATCTCCAGCGCCTGATCGAGAGTGGCCTGGTAGTCCACCGGCTCGACCTTGTAGAAGCCGCTCAGCACAAAGTTGTGGTAATCGAGCACCGTTCTCAGCTTTTCGGCAAAGCGTTCGGCGTCGAGTAGGTCGCCGAGGCGCAGGCCGCGACGCGCCACCTTGTCTTCGTAGGCGGGACCAATACCACGACCGGTGGTGCCGATCTTGTCCTTGCCGCGGGCCAGCTCGCGGGCCTGGTCGAGGGCAACATGGTAGGGCAGGATCAGCGGGCAGGCGGCACTGATGCGCAGGCGTTCGCGCACCGGCACGCCCCTGGCCTCCAGCTCGCCGATCTCGGACAGCAGCGCATCGGGCGACAGCACCACCCCGTTGCCGATCAGGCAGGTGACCTGTTCGCGCAGGATGCCGGAGGGAATCAGGTGCAGGACGGTTTTTTCGCCGTCTATCACCAGGGTGTGGCCGGCATTGTGACCGCCCTGGAAGCGCACCACGGCCTCGACCTGTTCGGTGAGCAGGTCAACAATCTTGCCCTTGCCCTCGTCACCCCACTGGGTACCCAGCACTACTACACTCTTGTTCAACGCCGCATTCATTCCAGCTCTTCCACCGTCCACTCACCATCGCGCAATACCAGCTGCCGGTCACAGCGACCGTCGCGATATCCCGACAAATCATTGATCACCATTTCCCCCGCCGCGCGTAAGCGGGCCACCGCGGCCGACAGCCCCGCGTCCCCATCCGCCGGCGCGGCGATTGCGCGGCCCGGGTCTTCGTCCTCGGCCACCAGCTCCAGCAGCGCCAGCACATCGGTACTGAAACCTGTGGCCGGGCGCGGCCGCCCAAAGACTTCGCCCACATCGTCATAACGTCCGCCATTGGCGACGGCCCGGCCCTGCTCGGCCACGTAGGCGGCGAACACCAGGCCGGTGTGATAGCGATAGCCGCGCAGCTCCGCCAGGTCAAAATACAAACCCACCTCCGGGTAGCGCCCGCCGATCACGCCGGCCACCTCGCGCAAGGCGGCCAGTTCCGCGTCAACATCGCCGAGACCGGTGGGCAGCCTGTCGAGGAGCTCATGCCCGCCGTGCAGGCCGGCGAGTTCTATCACGCGCTGCGCGAGACCCGCTTCAACGCCGTCCAACAGCTTTTCCAGGTCCGGCACGGACTTGCGCTGCAGCGCCTCATACACCGGGTCGCGCAGGGCGTCATCCAGCTCGGCGAGCAGTTTGCGGGCGATACCCACGTGCCCCAGATCCAGCGTGATGCCGCTGATGCCGGCGGCGCGCAGGGTCTCCAGCATCAGGGAAATCACTTCAATATCGGCGGCCAGGGAGGCATCGCCGTACAGCTCTGCCCCCAGCTTCACCGGCGAGCGCGAGCCCAGCAGGCTGGTGGCACGGGTATGGAGCACGCTACCGGCATAGCAGAAGCGGCTGACACCCTCGTCGGCCAGGCTGTGAGCATCAATGCGGGCCACCTGGGGCGTGATATCCGCGCGCACGCCCATGCTGCGGCCACTGAGCTGGTCGGTGAGGCGAAAGGTCAGCCGGTCGATATCGGCGCCCAGGCCGATCAACAGGGACTCGGTAAACTCCACCAGCGGCGGCATCACCAACTGGTAGCCCCAGCCGCGCTGCAGGTCGAGCAAACGCCGTCGCAGCGCTTCCACCCGCGCCGCCGGCCCGGGCAGCAGTTCCTCGATGCCGTCGGGCAGCAGCCAGCGGTCACCTGTCGTCATGATGTCGTTCCTGTGAAAACGCCCGGGGCGCTCAATTTACCGCTTCAGTTAACAAGATAGAGCAGGCCCAGGCCTACCAGCATGCTGCACAAACCGAAGCTTCGCAGGCTCCTGTCATCCAGCTGCGCCACCTGCCTGACCATCTCGCGCCAGTGCTGTGGCGCGATGAAGGGCAACACCCCCTCGATCACGAAGACCAGGGCCAGGCCGACGGCGAAATGTTGCCAGGCATCCAAGCAATCAGGCCTCTTCCGTCTATCGCGATCAGTCGCGCATAAAAAAACCGTGGGCCCCAGGCTTGCTCATCAAACCTCGAACCTCACGGTTGCAGAATTCTATCACAGGGAGTCCGGCGGTGTGAGACCACCGGACCCTGCCGGACGCCGGTTTTTGCTGGCCGCTAGCCGCCTTTCTCAGCGCGCTTGAAGTACTGGAAGAACTCGCCATCGGGCTCAATCAGCATGATGTCGCCCTTGTTGCTGAAGGCCTCCCGGTAGGCACGCAGGCTGCGGGTAAAGTCGTAGAACTCGCGGTCGGCGTTGTAGGCCTCGGCATAGATGGCCGCCGCGGAGGCGTCACCTTCACCGCGAATGCTCTCGGAGTCACGATAGGCCTCGGCCTTGATCACCGTGACCTCGCGGTCGGCGGCGGCGCGGATGCCCTCCGCAAGCTCGCGCCCCTGGGAGCGCAGCTCGCGGGCTTCCTTCTCACGCTCGGCGTTCATGCGCCGAAACACCGCATCACTCACCGAGGGCGGCAGGTCGATCTTCTTGACCCGCACATCCACCACCTCCACACCCAGCTCGGTGCGAGCGCGGGCATTGAGATTGTCGAGCAACTGGGTCATCAACTGGTCGCGCTCGCCGGATACCACTTCCTGCAGGGTGCGATCGGCGACCTGGTTACGCAGGCCGTCGTTGATGCGCTGGGCCAGCAGGCCCGTAGCGCGGCTTTCGTCACCACCGGTCGCGGTGTAGTACTTGGCCACATCGGCCACTTTCCACTTGGCGTAGGAGTCCACCACCAGGGCTTTCTTCTCCAGGGTCAGGAAGCGCTCCGGCAGGGCATCCACGGTCAACACGCGCGCATCAAACTTGCGCACATTGTTCACAAAGGGAATCTTCACGTGCAGGCCGGGCGCCACGTCCGGGTTGACGACTTCGCCGAAGCGCAGCAGCACGCCGCGCTCGGTTTCCTTGATGATAAACAGCGCGTTGCTGCCGATAAACAACGCCAGCACCGCAATCAGCAGAATGGTGAGGTTCTTGCCACTCATATCAACGCCCTCCCCGGCTGGTGCGCGAGGCCTGGTCGCGCCGCAGCTGCTCCACCACCCGGTCGGTCAGGTCGCGGATATCCACATTCTCAGGCATCACCGCGCCGCGTCCGGCAGCGCGGTTGCCTTCGCTTACAATCTTGTCCAGCGGTAGATACAGCAGGTTGTTGCCGCCCTCTACATCCACCACTACCTTGCTGGTGTTCTCCATCACACCCTGTACCGCATCCAGGTACAGGCGCTGGCGAGTTACCTCCGGTGCCTTGGCATACTCGGCGCGCAGGGCGCTGAAGCGCGCCGCGTCACCCTCGGCTTCGGCTATCACCTGCTCCTGGTAGGCGTTGGCCTCCTCGATCACCCGCTGGGCCTGGCCGCGTGCCTCCGGCACCACCTGGTTGGCGTAGGCCTGGGCCTCGTTCTTCACACGCTCCTCGTCTTCACGGGCCTTGATCACGTCGTCGAAAGCTTCCTGGACTTCGGCCGGGGGCTTGGCGTCATCGATGTTAACTGTGGAGACGCGGATGCCGGTCTGGTAGATGTCCAGGTAGTCCTGCAGGCGCTCACGCACATCGATGGCCAACTGGGTACGGCCGTCGGTCAGCACGTAGTCCATGGCGTTGTCGCCCACCACGTGACGCAGGGCGCTCTCGGTCGCATTATTGAGGCTGCGCTCGGGGCCACGCACGCGCAGCACGTAGTCTTCAGCGTTCTCAATGATGTACTGGACCGACAGGTTCACCTCAACAATGTTCTCGTCCTGGGTCAGCATCTGCTCGCGGAAGGTCGCGTTGTTCACCCGAGTGACGTTGACCACCGTGACATCGTCGATCACCGGCGGGTTCCACTGCAGGCCCGGTTGCACGGTGTTGTGATACTTGCCCAGGCGCAGCACCACGCCGCGCTCCTGTTCGTCGACGGTGTAGAAGCCCATCAGGGCCCACACCACCACCACGACCGAGATAACTGTTAGAAACAGCGCGCCAGATACACCCTTGGCCGGTCCGCCGCCACCCCCGCCGCCGCTGCCGCCGCCGAAGATGCCAGCCAGCTGCTGCTTCAGCTTGCGCATGGCTTCATCCATATCCGGCGGACCCTGGTCTCCGCCACCCCAGGGGTCGCGCGGCTTATTGCCATTGCCACCCGGTTCATTCCAGGCCATATACATCTCCTGTCGGACTTCGTTTCGGGGCTGCCTGTGCCCCTGTGTACCTATTGCGTCGCTGCGCAAAGCAGCGGCTCAGTTTACCACACACCCCACCTCAGGCCCTGATTGCGAAACGGAAATCACGCCGGGTGCAACACAGGTCTATAAGACTCAAATCTCGGGGAATGGGTTCTCGTTTATCACGCCACCTGATGCCGGCCCGGGGCCTCGTCACCCGACCAGCCATCCATCACCAGGCTGCGCTCATCGATGGATTCCTTGGCGACCAGCTGCCGCCAGTGCCGCCGCTCCATGCGGACATGCAACTGTACGTAGCCATCATCGCTGTGGTTCTCAGATTGCACCGCACCCGAGCTGTACAAAAGTGCGCGCAACCGGCCCTGGTCCGGGGCCAGGTTGAGGCGGTGCTCGATGCGGTCCTCTCCCAGCAGCTCTGCGAGGCTCTGGAACAATAGCTCACAACCCTCGCCGGTGACCGCCGACAGCCACACCCGGCAGGGTCGGCCGTCGGCATCGCGATCGATGCGCGGCGACTGCTCCAGCAGGTCCAGCTTGTTAAACACTTCCAGGCGCGGGACGTCGCCGGCGCCAATCTCTGCCAGCACCGACTCCACCTGCTCGATATTGGTATCGCGCTCTTCGGTGGCGGCATCCACCAGGTGCAGCAGCAGGTCGGCACTGGTGGTCTCTTCCAGGGTGGCCCGAAAGGCGTCCACCAGTTTGTGCGGTAGATGGCTGATAAAGCCCACCGTGTCCGCCAGCACTACCGGGCCACAATCATCCACATCCACCCGGCGCAGGGTGGGGTCGAGGGTGGCGAACAGTTGGTCTGCGGCGTAGACCTCGGATTCGGTCAGGCGGTTGAACAGGGTCGACTTGCCGGCGTTGGTGTACCCCACCAGGGACACCACCGGAAGTTCCGCGCGCTGCCGCGAGCGCCGGCCCTGGTGGCGCTGCTTGCCGACTTTTTCCAAGCGCCCGGTGATCGATTTGATGCGGGCCCGTAGCAGCCGGCGGTCGGTCTCGAGCTGGGTCTCACCGGGGCCGCGCAGGCCGATACCGCCCTTCTGGCGTTCCAGGTGAGTCCAGCCCCGCACCAGCCTGGTGGACATATGCTGCAACTGGGCCAGTTCGACCTGCAGTTTGCCCTCGTGGGTGCGGGCCCGCTGGGCGAAAATGTCGAGAATCAGGCCGGTCCTGTCCAGCACCCGGCACTGCAGCGCTTTTTCCAGGTTGCGCTCCTGGCTGGGCGACAGTGCGTGGTTGAACAACACCACCTCTATCTCCTGGGCAGCCACCAGCGCGGTGATCTCCTCGAGCTTGCCGGTGCCGACGAAATAGCGGGGGTGCGGCGCCTCACGCTGTCCAAACACGTACTCCACCGGGTCGCCGCCCGCAGACAGCACCAGTTCTTCGAATTCGCGCGGATCTTCGCGATCGGCTTCTGTTGAGAGGTTCAGGTGAACGAGCAGGGCTCGCTCACCTGAATCGGGACGTTCAAAAAACAATCAGCAACCTAACTCTCTCCACCGGCTTCTTCCGGTGGATTTTGCATTGGCATGCGCACCACGCGAGAGGGTACGACGGTGGAAATGGCATGCTTGTAAACCATCTGGCTTACGGTGTTCTTCAGCAGCACCACAAACTGGTCGAAGGACTCTATCTGGCCCTGCAGCTTGATGCCGTTGACGAGGTAAATGGATACGGGGACGCGTTCCTTACGCAAGATGTTCAGGTAAGGGTCTTGTAAGGTGTGCCCTTTTGTCATGGCAATTCTCCTTGTTGGCTCAAGTGGAGCCCTAAAAAGTCATAAGCAAGCTCGTTGCCGCACTGGTCCCTAAGCTGGTGCATGTAAGCACCCACTTACTAGGCAGCGCCCGCGCTGAGCATCTCTTGTTCTACTTACGGTGGCCTCGCTATATCTGTCGGACACGCGGGAACCTGCGTCAAGTATAAACCATATACGAGATGTCAATGGTGGCGAACTAGAGATATTTCAAGGCCACATCGATCGGCGATTGATCGGGGTCACTCGCCAGCCGGCCGGTCGGGTCGGTGTGAATCCAGTGCAGGTCCGGCCAGCCTCGCAGCCAGGTGAGCTGGCGCTTGGCCAACTGGCGGGTGGCCTGGATGACCAACTGGCGGGCGCGGGCCAGGTCGTACTCGCCGCGCACATGGCCCCAAATCTGCCGGTAACCCACCGCCCTCATGGACGGCAGGTCGAGGTTGAGGTCGCCGCGCTCATACAGCCCACGAACTTCTTCGACCAGACCGGCCGCCAGCATCTGGTCGACCCGCCGCTCGATACGGGCGTGCAACTCGCTGCGCTCGGCTGGACATACGGCCAGTTGCTGCACCCGGTAGCTATCCGCCAGTACGCCGCCGCCGCGAGCCGCCTGACGCCGACGCCACTCGCTCATGGTGACACCGGAGGCCAGGTAAACCTCCAGCGCGCGGCCGATGCGCTGGGAGTGATTGGGGTGAATGCTGACCGCCAGCTGCGGGTCGACCTCCTCCAACATGCGGTGCAGGTGCGGCCAGCCCTTGTCTCGCGCCTCACTCTCCAGATAGCGGCGGATCTCTGGATCCGCCGCCGGCATGTCGGCGATACCCTCCAGCAGAGCCTTAAAATACAGCATGGTGCCGCCCACCAGCAGCGGCCGGCGCTGGCGAGCGAGGATGTCGAGGATGGCGGCGCGGGCGTCGTCGCAGAATTCCGCCACCGAGTAGGGTTCCGCAGCATCGCGGATATCCACCAGGTGGTGGGGATAGTCCGGTTTGGCGCTGCCGATATCCAGGCCGCGGTAGACCAGCGCCGAGTCCACGCTGATCAGCTCACAGTTGTGACGCTCGGCGAGTTGGATGGCCAGATCCGTCTTGCCTGAGGCGGTGGGGCCCATCAGGCAGATCAGCAGGGGTTTATCAGGCATCAGCGCCCCCGCAGGAACAGTTTGTCCAGTTCCTCCAGGGACATCTGCGTCCAGGTGGGGCGGCCGTGGTTGCACTGGCCGCTGCGCTCGGTGGCTTCCATGTCGCGCAGCAGGGCGTTCATCTCGGGGATGGTAAGACGCCGGTTGGCGCGTACCGAACCGTGACAGGCCATGGTCGACAGCAGCTCATCGATATGGGACTCGATGCGATCCGAGGTGCCGTACTCGAGCAGGTCGGAAAGCACATCGCGCAGCAGCTGCTCCACATCCGCGTCGCGCAGGGTCACCGGCACTTCGCGCAACACCAGAGCTTCCTCACCCGCGCGCTGCACGCCCAGGCCGAGCTGAGCAAACAGCTCCGCAGCCGCCTCGGCGCAGTCGGCCTCGCGCTGGCTGACGGCCACGGTCTGCGGCACCAGCAGCGGCTGGCTGCGCACTCCTTCACCGGCATGGGCCGCCTTCATCCGTTCATAGGTAATACGTTCGTGGGCCGCGTGCATATCCACCACCACCAGGCCGTCGGTGTTCTGGGCGAGGATGTAGATGCCGTGGAGCTGGGCGATGGCGTAGCCCAGCGGCGGCACATCCTCGGCGGCGGATTCTTCCATCGCCGGCTGGCTATAGAGCTGCGTGAGGCCGGCGACCTGTTCGCGCACCGCAGCCGCCGGCACGGAGCCGCCCACATAGCCCGCCGGCGCCGGCGCGGAGGGGCGACCCCAGGCCAGATTGTCCTGGGTGGGCGCCTGTGCCAGCGTCGGCTGGGGCTGGGCAAAGTCGCCGGCCGGCGGCAGCTGATCGGCGGGGCGCACATCCGCCAGCGCCCGGTGCAGGCTGCGGAAAATAAAATCGTGCACCTTGCGGCTGTCGCGGAAGCGCACCTCGTGCTTGGTGGGGTGCACATTGACATCCACCAGCGCCGGGTCCAGCTCCAGATACAGCACAAAGGCGGGATGGCGTCCGTGGTAGAGCACGTCCCGATAGGCCTGGCGCACGGCGTGGCTGACCAGCCGGTCGCGAATCACCCGGCCGTTGACGAAGAAATGCTGCAGGTCCGCCTGGCTGCGGGAGAAGGTCGGCAGCCCCACCCAACCCCACAGTTTCAACTCACCGATATCGTTTTCGATATACAGGCTGTCATTGATAAAGGCCGGGCCGCAGACTGACGCGACCCGGCGCTCGCGGGCGGTATCGGAATCGCAGGCGGCCAACTGGTGCACCGCCCGGCCGTTGTGGCGCAGGTGGAAGGCCACATCGTAGCGGCTCAGGGCCTGGCGTTTGACCACCTCTTCCAGGTGGCCGAACTCGGTTTTCTCGGTGCGCAGAAACTTGCGCCGGGCCGGGGTGTTAAAGAACAGGTCGCGCACTTCCACCGAGGTGCCCCGGGGATGGGGCGCGGGCTTCACCACCACCTCCATACCGTTGCCCTCACACTCAGCGCGCAGACCACTGGCGCCGTCGGCCGCGGCATTGGACGTGATACCGAGCCGCGATACCGAGCTGATACTGGCCAGGGCCTCGCCGCGAAAGCCCAGGCTGACCACCTGCTCCAGATCTTCCAGCGAACGGATCTTGCTGGTGGCGTGGCGCGCCAGCGACAGCGGCAAGTCGTCGGCATCCATTCCGGCGCCGTTGTCGCGCACCCGAATCAGCCGCGCGCCCCCCGCCTCCACCTCGACCTCGACGCGGTCGGCGCCGGCATCCAGTGCGTTTTCCAGCAGTTCCTTGACCACGGAAGCCGGCCGTTCGACGACCTCGCCGGCAGCGATCTGGTTGGCCAGACGCGTGTTTAACAGGGCAATCTTTGACATCAGCTGGTGGGAATAATCAGTTTCTGGCCAATGCGAATCGTGTTGCTGGACAGGGAATTATGCGCCCGCAGGGAGGACACCGTCACGTTAAAGCGCTGGGCAATTTCCGACAGGGTGTCGCCGCGGGCAATCACGTATTCACGGCTGCCGTTCTGCTTCTGCCAGGCGATCAGGGTGTCCGCCGGCGGATGCTCGAGGAACCAGGATTTAATGCCGGCGTGAATGGCGCGCGCCATTTTGTCCTGATACTCAGCGGTGCGCAGCAGGCGCGCTTCCTCCGGGTTGGAGATAAACCCGGTTTCCACCAGGATAGAGGGGATATCCGGCGACTTGAGCACCGCAAAGGCCGCCTGTTCCACCTGGTCGCGGTGCAGCTTGCTGATGCGCCCCATGTTGTTGAGCACCCGCGACCCCAGCCCCAGACTGGCGTCCAGGGTATGGCTCATGGACATGTCGTAGAGCACCTGGGCCAACAGGTCATCCTTGTCATTGAGACTGACGCCGCCCACCAGATCGGCGGCGTTCTCGCGCTTGGCCAGGTAGCGCGCAAAGGTGCTGGATGCTCCCCGTTGAGACAGCGCATAGACAGAGGTGCCCTTGGCCTTTGGCGACTTGAAGGCGTCGGCATGAATGGACACGAATAGATCAGCCTGGGCCTGGTGCGCCAGGTCGCGGCGCTTTTTCAGGCCCACATAGTAGTCACCGCTGCGCACCATGTAGGGTTTGAAGCCCACGTCCTTCTCGAGCAGAGCCTTGACCCGTTTGGAAATGCCCATGACCACGTTTTTCTCCCGCAGCCCGCCGGGGCCCAGCGCACCCGGATCCTCACCACCGTGGCCGGCATCGATCGCAATGACAATATCCCGGCGCGCGGAGTTTTCCACGCTTTTCTTCACCGACGGAGCGGATTCCCGGCGATCGCTGTCGTAGAGGTCCAGCACCAGCCGGTTGCCACGCTGCTCGTTGGCTTTAAGCACGAAGCTGCGAGGGGTGACCGCGGTGCGCATGTCCAGCACCACACGCAGGTCGTTGCCCTCGCGCACCCCGGAGCGGATGCGCCGCACCGGCGTGTTGTCCAGCGGCACCTGGTCGAGTTCTGCCTTGAGGGTGGTATTGGAGATATCGACCACGATGCGGTCGGGATTGGAGAGCTGGATCAGCTTGTGGGAGGCAGGCGCGCTCAGATCGAATACGATTCGGGTGTGGTCGGGGGCGCGCCAGAGCCGCACGTCGCGTACGTCCAGTCCCAAGGCCACCGGCGCATTGACCATCAGCGCCAGTGCTATGCAGGTTATACCGGCCCAGCTAGGCCAGTACGGGGTACGCCTGCCCGTCATTCCACTCCCGGTTCGCCTGCTTATACAGATTCTGTTGGCAGTTCCTCGAGGCATTCTACACCCCGAGCCGTTGTTGCAGCAAAGCGCAGAACCCGGCCCTCTCCGGCCAGATCAATGCTCACCAGCAGGTCGGGAGTGGGCAGGAAACCCTCGCCTCGCCCGGGCCATTCCAGCAGCACGATGGCGATGTCGTCGAAATAGTCGCGGATACCCATGAACTCGAGTTCTTCCGGGTCACCGAGTCGATACAGGTCGAAGTGAAAAAGGGACAGCTCGTCGAGCTGGTAGGGCTCGACCAGGGTATAGGTTGGGCTTTTGACCGCGCCATTGTGGCCGAAGGCGCGCAGCACGCCGCGGGCCAGGGTGGTTTTACCCATGCCAAGTTCGCCCTCCAGGTACACCACGGTTCCGGGTTTGAGGGCCTTGCCGAGGGTTTCACCGAGACGCACCATCGCCTCCTCGTCCGCCGCCGCCAGGCTTTTCAATGCACTGTCACTCATCCATGAGGCCCCGCAAGAATGGCATCAGGTCGGTGGCCAGCAGGCCGCGCATGCCGTCTCCCGCTGCCAGATCGGCGGCAACCGCGTGCAGGCAAACCCCCAGGCAGGCGGCATCCCGCAGGTTCATACCCTGGGCCAGCAGCGCCACAAGGATGCCGCTCAACACGTCGCCCATGCCACCGCTGGCCATGCCGGGATTGCCATAGGGGCAGACGTAGACCCGGTCGCCGTCGCACACCAGGGTGCCGGCGCCTTTCAACAGCGCCACCCCCCCGTAGCGCCGCTGCAGGTCGGTAACCGCGGCAAAACGATCAGCTTGTACTTCGCCCGTATCGCTATTCAACAGCCGCGCCGCTTCGCCCGGGTGAGGCGTGAGAATCCAGTTGCCGCGCTGGGGTGGCGCGTCGGCGCAGCGCCGGGCCAGCAGGTTGAGGGCATCGGCATCCACCACCAGCGGCAGGTCTGCGTCCAACGCGTTCTGCAGCATCTGCTCCGACCAGGCATTCTGGCCCAGCCCGGGACCCACCGCCGCGGCGGTCGCCCGGTCCAGCAGCGGTTCCAGTTCGCCGCGGGCCTCTACCCCGTGCGCCATCACTTCCGGCCGCCGCGATAGCAGTGCCGGTACGTGAATCGCCCGGGTGGCCGCAGACACCAGGCCGGCGCCGCAGCGACCGGCAGACTCCGCGGCCATCAGAGCGGCGCCCGCCATACCCAGGTCGCCGCCGATCACCAGCGCATGACCAAAACGGCCCTTGTGGGCGGTTTCGCTCAGCGGCGGCAGGGCGTCCAGTTCCGATTCCAGGTCGAGTCGCACTGCGCCGGCGGGCAGGCGTGCATAGACCTCAGCGGGTACTGACAAGTCCGCGAAGTGCAGCTCGCCACAGCAGTCGGGCGCATCGCCGGTCAGCAGACCGCGCTTCATGCCAATAAAACTGATTGTCGCATCTGCCTCTACCGCAACGCCCAGGCGCCGACCGCTGTCCGCGCAGAGCCCGGAGGGTATATCGACGGCCAGCACTGGCATGCCAGAGGCATTGATGACGTCGATCGCGTCGCGGTAGTCAGCGCGCACCTCGCCGGTGAGCCCGGTACCGAGCAGGGCGTCGACAATGACGCAGTCTTCCAGGGCGATATCCGGCGCAAAGGCCTGCACTTTCACCCCGGCATCGAGGGCCGCCTGGCGCGCGGTGGCAGCATCCCCACTGATCCTGGTGGAATCGCCCACCTGGTACACCGTCACCGGAGTGGCTCGATCCACCGCCAACGCGGCCACCACGAAGCCATCGCCGCCGTTGTTGCCGGTGCCACAGAAGATGGCCAGCGGGCAGCCCGCCGGCCACTCCCGCTGCAGCAGCTCAAAACTGGCACGACCCGCCCGGGTCATCAGCTGGATGCCGGGGATGTCAAAATCTTCTATGGCGGTACGGTCGAGTTCGCGGGTCTCGGCGGCGGTGTAGAGCTGTTGCTCGAACAAGGGAACTTCTACCTGTCGGGGGTTGGGCTCATCTTCCTTTACTCGCGGGAAGATAGTCGCCAAATTATACGCATGACAGCCGCCGAGCAGTACACAGCCCTGGCCGAGGACATTCGCGAATGGGCCGACGAACTGGGGTTCCAGCAACTGGGCATCGCCGATATCGACCTCGGTGAGCACCCGGCCTACCTGCAGCGCTGGTTGGCGGCCGGCTATCACGGCGAGATGCACTATATGGATCGCCACCGGGAGTTGCGTGCCGAGCCCGGCAGCCTGGTGCCGGGCACCTTGCGGGTCCTGTCCCTGCGCATGGACTACCTGAGCGAGGGTGAGGACCCGGTGCGCATCCTGGAGTCGCCGCACAAGGCCTACATCTCGCGCTACACCCTGGGCCGCGACTACCACAAGCTGATCCGCAAGCGCCTGGCACAGCTGGCCAAGCGCATCGAGCAGGCCGCCGGCGGCAGCCACCGGGCCTTCGTGGACAGCGCCCCGGTGCTGGAGCGGGCCATCGCCGAGCAGGCGGGTCTGGGCTGGATCGCCAAGAACACCATGCTGATCAACAGCCAGGCGGGCTCCTGGTTTTTCCTGGGCGAGATTTATACCGACCTGCCGCTGCCGGTGGACGCACCGCAGCAGGAGAAACACTGCGGCAGCTGTCGGGCCTGCCTGGACATCTGCCCCACTGATGCCTTCGTCGGCCCCTTTGAGCTGGATGCCCGACGCTGCATTTCCTATCTCACCATCGAGCACCCCGGCAGCATCGACGAGGCGCTGCGGCCGCTGATGGGCAATCGCATCTTCGGCTGCGATGATTGCCAGCTGGTGTGCCCCTGGAACAAGTTCGCTGAACCCACCGCCGAGGGTGACTTCGCACCCCGCCACCAGCTCGATGATCGCGGCCTGGTGGAGCTGTTTCTATGGGAGGAGAGTGAGTGGCTGGCCCGCACCGAGGGCTCGGCGATCCGCCGCATCGGTTACGAACGCTGGCTGCGCAATCTCGCCGTGGCGCTGGGCAATGCGCCGACCTCAGAGGATATCGTGGCGGCGCTCGGCAGCCGGGCGCAGCACCCCTCGGCGCTGGTGCGTGAGCACGTTGCCTGGGCGCTGGCACAACACGCCACCTGATGAGCTCAGCCGTTCAGAAAGTGCTCGCGGTAGTAGCGCAGCTCTTCAATGGACTCGCGGATATCGTCCAGCGCCAGGTGGGTGCTGTCCTTGCTGAAGCCGGCGGACAGGTCCGGCCGCCAGCGCTGCATCAATATTTTCAGGGTGCTGACATCCAGGTTGCGGTAGTGGAAGTACCGCTCCAGTTCCGGCATATGCCGCGCCATGAAGCGGCGATCCTGGCAGATGCTGTTGCCGCACATCGGTGAGGCGCCTTCCGGCACATAGGCTTTTAAGAACTCCAGGGTACGAGCGCTGGCGCTGCGCTCGTCTTCGTCGCTGGCCTTGACGCGCTTTACCAGCCCCGAGCGGGTATGGTGTGAAGTATTCCACTCGTCCATCGCATCCAGGCGCTCGTCCGGCTGGTAGATAGCCAGCACCGGGCCCTCGGCCAGCGTGTTGAGCTGGCCGTCGGTGACAATGGTGGCTATCTCGATGACCGCGTCGTTATCCGGGTCGAGTCCGGTCATTTCCATGTCGACCCAAATCAGGTTCTCGTCACTGAGCATAACGGCGGCGTCCGGCTTGCAATTAAGGAAGTTTAGCAAAAGGGTCTTGCACGGCTAATATGGCGCTATGGTGAAGCCATGAACAAACGCAAGCTGACCCGCCGCCAGGCCTGGCGGGTCAGGAAAATCCAGGACGAGCGCCGCCAGCGCGCGGAGAACCGCGGCCAGGCCGCCGAAGAGGTGCTGACCAGCGGCGAACTCGGCGCGGAGCGGGATGGCCTGGTGATTGCCCACTACGGCACCCAGGTGCTGGTGGAAGCCGGGGGCTTGCGCCAGCGCTGTCACCTGCGCGCCAACCTCGACAGCCTGGTGACCGGTGACCAGGTAGCCTGGTGCCCCGGCGAACCCCTGGGGGTGGTGGTGGCCCGCCATGCGCGCGACTCGGAACTGCTGCGCCCGGACCCCTACGGCAAGCTCAAGCCCGTCGCCGCCAACGTCGACCAGATCATTATCGTGATAGCGCCGCGCCCGGAACCCCATGCCAACCTGGTGGATCGCTACCTGGTGGCGGCGGAGGCGGTGGATATAGAGCCGCTGATCCTGCTGAACAAGTCCGACATGCTAACGGGCGATAGCGGGGCGGCAGAGGCCATGGCCGAGCTGCTGGCCCCCTACCCGCTGTTGGGCTACCGGCTGCTGGAGGCGTCCTGCAAGACCCGGGACGGCCTGCAATCCCTGATGGCGACACTGGAAGGTCACACCAGCGTATTCGTTGGCCAGTCCGGGGTCGGCAAATCCTCGCTGGTCAATGCCCTGCTACCCGAGGTAGACGCGCGGGTGGGCAAGCTGTCGGAATCTGGCGACAAGGGCACGCATACCACCACGACCGCGGAGCTGTTCCACCTGCCCAGCGGCGGCGCCTTGATCGACTCACCGGGCATTCGCGAGTTCGGCCTGTGGCATATGGACCGCGCCCAGATCGAACAGGGCTTTCGCGAGTTCCGGCCACTGCTGGGCCTGTGCCGGTTCCGTGACTGCCGCCACCGCGAGGAACCAGGCTGCGCACTGCGGGCGGCGGTGGAGGCCGGCGAGATCAGCGAGCGGCGCATGGCCAGCTACCGGCATATGGTCAACGCGCTGGACGAGAACCCGGGAAACTAGGCTACACTGGCGCCCCCTCTTCGCTGTTGAGACCCATGATGACCGAGGCCGCCCTCCCCCTCCTGCTGGAACCCGAAACATTTGCGGCACAGCGCGACGCCCAGCCGACAGTGTTGCTGGTGGATGTGAGTAGCCCCGACAACTATCGGGCAGGCCACATCCCGGGCGCGGTGCATCTGCCGCCCGGCGCGCTGCAGCACGGCGCGCCACCGGCACCGGGTCGCCTTCCCGACCAGGCCAGGCTGGAGGAGATATTCTCCTATCTGGGCCTGACCCCCGAACACCATGTGGTGGCCTATGACGACGAGGGCGGCGGCTGGGCCGGGCGCCTGCTGTGGACCCTGGAGGCCATCGGTCACCGGCGCTTCAGCTACCTCAACGGCGGCATCCATGCCTGGCGTGCCGCCGGACTGCCCGAGGCACAGGAGATTACCCAGCCCGATTCACAGCCGGTTTCGGTGACCGTTGATACGGCGCCGATCGCCGAGGTCGAGGATATCCTGCCGCGCCTGGAGGACCCGGGCTTCGCCATCTGGGATGCGCGCTCGGCAGAGGAACACCAGGGCCTGCGATCCGGCTCGATGCGGGCAGGCCATATTCCGGGCGCCATCAACATCGACTGGCTGCATCTCATCGACCGCGGCAACGCCACCCGCCTGGTGGACCTGGAGCAGCTGCGCGCCCACCTGGACAGCGTAGGACTCACGCCCGACAAGGACATTGTCACCCACTGCCAGACCCACCACCGCTCCAGCCTCACCTGGCTGGCCATGAAGGTCCTCGGCTACCCCTCGGTCAAGGGCTACCACGGCTCCTGGGGAGAATGGGGCAACCGCGACGACCTGCCGGTGGCCTGAGTCATGGACCAGCTGTTTATCCTGCTGCAACACCTGCTGCCCCAGCACCTGCTGTCGCGCGCCGTTGGCTGGCTGGCGCGCTCGGAAATCCCATGGATCAAGGGTCCGTTTATTCGCGTCTTTGCCGGTCACTTCGATGTGAACATGCAGGAAGCCGCCGAACCCGACGTGGAGGCCTACCCCAGCTTCAACGCTTTCTTTACCCGGGCACTGACCGCGGGTGCGCGCCCGCTGGCCGAAGGTGACGACGCCCTGCTGTGCCCCGCCGACGGCAGTATCAGCCAGCTCGGCGCTATTGAGGCCGGCCAGCTCTTCCAGGCCAAGGGCCACCACTTCAGCTGTGCCGAGCTACTGGGAGACGTGCAGCGGGCCAAGGATTTTGAAGGCGGCAGCTTTGCCACCGTGTACCTGTCACCCCGCGACTACCACCGGGTGCATATGCCGGTGGCCGGAGATCTCAGCGCCCAGACCTATATCCCCGGCGCGCTGTTCTCGGTCAACCAGGTCACCGCCGAACACGTCGATCGCCTGTTTGCCCGCAACGAACGCCTGGTGTGCTACTTCGACACGAAACAGGGCCCGATGGCGATGGTGCTGGTAGGCGCCATGATTGTCGCCGGCATCCAGACGGTCTGGTCAGGCCAGGTGGCCCCACCCCCGCGCGAACCCCGCACCGTCAACTATAAGCACGCCCCCGACGGCATCAACCTCAGGCGCGGCGAGGAGATGGGCCGCTTCCTGCTCGGCTCAACGGTGATCCTGCTGTTCCCCAAAGACACCGTGAGCTGGGAATCCCGGTTCACTGCCGGCTCCCCCACCCGCATGGGTGAGCGCCTGGGGACGCTTCACTCCTGAGTGTTGCTGACCTCAGAGGCGATAGACGAAGGCGAGCGCCGGGCCAGACATGGTCAGTTCGATCTCGATGTCCTGGCCACCACCGGCAACATCCATTTCGATCTCCATGTAGCGGTAGGCCAGCGCCGCAGCGAAGCGATTGTTCTCTCCGAACTGATAGGCGAGCATGCCCTGCACGTTCCATGTCAGGTCGGTATCGCCGGTACCCACATCGGCGCGCAGCGAGGCCGCCCAGTTAGAGCCAAAGGTCTTGCCGATGCGGGCGCCGACGAAACCATCGGCCAGGGTGTCTGAGGCATTGACGTCACCGCTCTGGCCGAACGGTCCCGCCAGGGATGCGTCCAACTCAACTTCGGTGTCAATCACGCGCACCCCCGCAAACACGTCTACACCGTCGAGCCCCGGTTCGCCGAACACGCGAAAGGCAGCGCCGACCTCGGCAAAGATATTGGTAATTTCCGCGTCGATGTTTGCCCCGCCGAGTGGCGGCGACCCATCCGGCAGATCCTGATCATCACTGGCCAGCAAATAGGTGAAGTCCAGGAAGAACGCCCACTTGTTGCGCGCCGCCTCGACGTGGAACTGCCCGCCGACTTCCAGGTTGTCTACCAGCTCATCGAAGGTCACTGTCGATTCCATATCCAGGTAGGGATCGATGGAGACATCAGCCGTGGTATCGGTTGCCCATACATAAGGCACCACCGTCCACTGCCAGTCCGATGCCGTGGCCGGCAGTGACCAGCCCAGGCCCGACACAACGATTGCGAACAGCAGGTGTTTGAAATTTGCAATTTTTGTCAAAGCTCTTCCCCCGCGGTGTTGCCCAGTGAATCGATGGTCACAGTATTTCGTACTCAGTCTTCAGCATTGGCTTCCACTTCATAATTGGCAAAGCCGAATTCGCTGTTGGCTGCCGCGACAAGCTGATCACCGAGGCGGTAAACCGTGACGCCGAGCTCGACGCCCCCAAGGCTGGTCAACAGCTGCCCATCGCGAATCTGGTACTGCGTTGCCGCGCCGTGGCTCATCACCCCGAGGCCTTCCGTGTTGACGGGTTTTCCGTCCACAGCCGTCACCAGGCGCCGGCCTTCCGTTCCATACAGAATGTCAAAACGCTGCCCGGTAACCAGGTTGTGCACGGCAACGGTATTGCCCACGACCAGGTCCTTAAGCTCGCCGTCTGTGAGCGCAACGGCACCGCGGCGCCGCAGGTCGGCGACCGTGATGGACGGCGCGATATCGGCGCGGTCCTTCTCATCCGGCGTGTACCAGATTGGCGAACTCCAGGCGCGCTCCTGCACAATCGCCGAGAAACCCTCGCCGCTGGGCGGCAGCCGGCCCAGTGCCGCCGCCTGGATGGTGCTCCAGCGCGGCGTGGGGATTTCCAGTACGCGCAGGTAGTAAAAGGCTTCCGCGCCTGGATCGAAGTCCGGGTCGGTCCAAACGGTTCTCAGGTCGTCCGAGCCAATGGTGTTGCTGTAGGTTCCACTGGCAAGGTCTACCGTCGACCCGATAGCGGCCAGCTTGCCGTTGTCCTCCGGTGTGCGGTCGCCGGACCAGGCCACATCGTAGATTTTCTCGAAGCTCTGGCCGTTTCTGCTCCAGCCCTTGACCACCTGGACACGGTCCAGGTTGGCGCTGTCCGGGTCGCGGGTTGCCCAGATCACAAAACTCGGAGCGGCAGCGCCGCGGGCAGGCAGTTCACCTCCCATGGGTACGCCGTGGCCATAGGCCTTGGCTTCCCAGTCGCGCTGCTCCAGTAGGTCCGCGTCAAACCCCCAGCCGCCAAAGAAGCGCACTGCAATACGCACACCGGTCGTGGCATAGGTTTCCTTGCGCAGCAAGGCGTCGAAAATGGCTTCGCGGCTGTTTTCCTCGGCCCATACGGCGCTCAGCCCGGCCGGCGACACCCACAGGCTGTTCAGGCCCATTTCGGCGGCGCCACCCACCCGCTTTTCCGGCGAATCGTCCAGCGTGCCGTGCATGCCGAAGTAGTTTTCCTTGCGGTAGGGCACCGCTGTGACATGGGAATCAGAGCCAGCCACCATGCCAAACTTGAAGGGATTGAAACCACGCCCCTGGCCCATCGCCAGTCCATCCCGGTACGCCTGGCGCGCATAGCTGCCGTACTGAACCGGGTCGCCCTCAGCACCCAGCAGACGCCAGACAAACACCTCATAGTTGGCGAAGCCGTCGTCCGGGGACAGGAAGGGTGTGGTTTCCGACTGGCCCTTGCCCTGCTTCAACTCGGTCAGCGGCTCATTGCGCAGGCGAGCTTCCGCCCAGGACCTGTCGAGCGGCTGGCCGGCAAGGTCCGTGTAGCGGGGGAACATCAAGCCGGAGCTCAGGTTGCCATTGTGCGAGACTGCCAGCACCTCGTTGCCCTCGGTCCGCTGCCCATCCATCCACTTCCATAGATCACGTGGGTGGGTGGACTCCAACGGCGTGAAGGGAACCCGCGGCACCTTTTTGGCATCACGGAATATTATGTTGCGATGCATGTTCAGCGAATTGGGTGTCGAGGTCCATTCGTAGGCTGCGAAGGTGGTGAACACACCCGGCTGGTAGAACTTCTCTGCAGCCTCGACCACCTTCTGCCACACAGGGGCCACCACATCCGGATCGGTCATGGCGTCGACCGTGACACCCTTGGCAATGCCAAGCGATAACAACTTGAATGCCAACATCGGGTCGCTATCAGCACTCAATTCCAGAATCCGGGTAGTGAACGCTGAGGATTTGCGCAGCGCCGATTCCGGGTCCTGCGCCTGTTGAATCATGCCCATGTATTCGGCGTGGTCGGTGACCGCACCCCAGTCCAGGGGCTTGCTGATCTTGACGTCAAAGCCGCCCGGATGAGGGATGGATTCTCCGCGAGCGTAACGATAGAAGTCTTCAGGGCCTGTGGTCTGATTACCAAAGGCAAAGGCATCGAAGGACCAGCCGGTGTGAACATGCTGTTCACCCCAATACAGGTGACGCTCCTGGGCATAACTCACCAGGGCGTGGGTGGACAGCGCGCAAATGAGGGCCGCGGCCTTCATCGATCGGGTACAGAACATGGGCCAGGGTCTCCTTGCCATGAGCCTGCATCTCCGAAGCCTAAACCCGGTTTCGTAATAGTTCAAACACCCGACCGGTGCGCGGTAGAGGCCGCGGCAACAGGGGAAGTGCCAGGCCGGAGCCACTAGCGACTGACGGGCACTGTCAGTACAGGGGCGCCACTGGAGCCTTCGATTGCGCTGGACATGGCGGCAGACCAGAGGCTGCCCAACAACTTGAAGTAGCGCTTGGTGGCCTGGTCTCGCTCGTCGATATAGAACCACCCATCGCGGTAAGGCACCGATACATAGGCGTTGTCCGGGGCGCTATCGGCATAGTGAATGCTGACGCCGCGGGCGGCCTGGCCTGTTTGCGCGAAGCTGCGAGCGATACCCTGCTGCTCATCGCCAGGCGGTACCTCTACGGTAGCAGAGAGGATTTGCACCAGCTGCAGCACCGAGCGCGTGATGATCAAGAGCCCGCCGGCGCCGTCCTGCAAGGGTGAGGTATACACCGGGATGAGAGCCTCCTGGTCACGAAACACCGACTCCGCAAGACCCAGCAGGGTGACCAACTCGATGGCGGCTTCTGCATTGCCGCTGGCGTCGATATGCAGCGCATATCGGCCCGGACGCGCGGGGTCTTCTACCCAGTGCAGGCGATGATCGCGTCCAAGTTGTGACATCAATGACACTGCCCGTGCAAAGCGCGGGTCGTGCTGGCGGTCACCGTAGAGAAAGTCCTCGTTGTGTATGCCGTTGATGGAAGACACCAGCGCCGTCATGGCGAACTCCCGTTCCGGCAGGGCGCGCCAGATTCTGGAGAGCATCGCGACAGGCAGCTGTGCGCTGAGCTGCTGGAAATAGCGCTCTCCTTCCACGGGCAGGTAGGAAATGGTGGGGTTTTCCTCGTAGACAAACCCGCCGCGGAACGGCACCAGGTTACCCTCGTAGTTGTCGCTGTCACCGAATCCTGCTTCCACCGTGGCCCGCGCCGACACCCTGACATTCGCGGTCACACTGGACACTGCCAGCAAGCTACTGCGCTCCTCGTAGCGGTTGTGCACCAGGGCCATCAGTATCTGTTCACTGTTGGTTTCGGTAATCGCCGCGTTGTAGGCAAGCCGACCGTTACTCACGGCCGCCGGTCCTACCGAGGCACAACTGGTGATCAACAGCGTGACCAGAAGGCTCAGCGCTACAGCGAGCGCACCCTGGCAGCGCACTGGAAGCAGCATGATCGATTTCCCTGTATCAAGTCCGGCGAGACAGGCTCGCAAAAATGAACCACCGTTTCACAGATAGTGTAGCCGCCGATGCGTGAGCCGCACGCCGGGAGGTAAGAAGCAGCTTGAGTGAGACAAGCCGCGCCCTGATGCCCAGGACGCGGCGCGCCGGGTTAGAGGTTCTCTTCAGCAAACGCCGCCAGTCGCGAGCGCTCGATGCCGTTGACGTGCATGATGCCGGCGTGGTCGAAGTGCTTGCACTTCTCGACCAGGTAGGTGAGGCCCGAGGTCAGCGGTGAGATGTACTTGTTGTCGATCTGCGCCAGGTTGCCCAGCACCACGATTCTGGAGCCGGCGCCGACCCGGGTAATCACCGACTTGAGCTGGAACTGGGTGAGGCCCTGGCTCTCGTCGATGATGATATAGGCATTATTGAAGGAGCGGCCGCGCATGAAGTTGAGCGACTTGAACTGGATGTTGGCGCGCTCTTTCACGTAGTCGATGCTGCCGTGGCTGCACTCGTCGGCGCCGTGCAGAATCTCCAGGTTGTCATCGAAGGCCGCCAGCCAGGGGGCCATCTTCTCCTCTTCCGTGCCGGGCAGAAAGCCAATGTCCTCGGCGATGGGCGGCGTGGAGCGCGCCACGATCAGCTTGTTGTACTTCTTCTGTTCGAGAATCGCATGCAGGCCGTAGGCCAGCGCGATCAGGGTTTTACCGGAGCCGGCCGGGCCCGTGAGCACGGTCATGTCGACACTGTCGTCGTCGATCAGTTCCATGGCCATGGCCTGTTCCAGGTTGCGCGGCGACAGGCCCCAGAAGCGGCGATTCATCAGGTTGTCGCGGCTGTCGCAGCGCAGGTAGACGTAGTCCTGGTCGACCCGCTTCACATAGGCGAAGAACTCGTTGTCGTCGAACAGGAACATGTTCGGGTAGGCCTGGGGCAGCGCCGCGCGCGGCACCCGGTGCAGGGTGCGATCGCCCTCGCGCAGAGTATCCACCTCGGAGATGCCGGCCCAGAAATCGCCCTCGATCTGGTCGTAGCCCTTGGCCAGCAGGTCTATGTCATCCAGCACTACGTCTCGGCGATAATCCTCGACGTGCTCAAGGCCGGAACCCTTGGCCTTGAGACGCATATTGATGTCCTTGGTGACCAGGCAAACAAAGGCATCCGGGTGCAGGGTCTGTAGCTTGAGGGCCACGTTGATAATCCGGTTGTCGTTGGCCTGGTCCTGGGTGTCGTTGAGGAAGGGGATGTCGCTTTCCTCTGACAGCAACTGGTCCGGGTAGATAGACAATTTGCCCAGTGCGCCTTCGAGATTGGAGCCCGGGATTTCCACACCTTCCTGCAGTTCTGCAGGGCTCGCCTCGTCGACGACCTTGTCGATCATATTGATGGCGATGCGGGCCTCGCGGCTAACCGTCTTGTCGCGGCGGTCCTTGATGTGATCCAGCTCCTCGAGCACGGTCATGGGAATGACAATGTGGTGCTCGTTGAAGGCGCACACAGCGGTGGGATCATGCAGTAACACATTGGTATCCAGCACGTAGATTTTCTTTCGAGCGAGTGCGGGATGGGGTTGATCTACACGCAGCGCGGCGCCTGAATCCATAGACGATTCCTCTCGGGTCTTAGTAGTGGCGAGTGTCGTGAACACACTCGCGGGGCAAGGCCGGAGACCGCTCCTGGCAACAGCGTTATGCCGGGATCGATCCGGTGGGCACAAAAATCAGGGGGTTGAGGAGTGCTGAGCGATGCTGACCGGGAAGGCCGTTGCTCGGTGGGGGCGCTTGAAGGTAGCGCTCTTTTACACGCCGCGCCGAGGGGCAAATGCGCCTCCGCCGACGTCTGGAAAATCTTCAAATATGTTTCCCAGTTTCACCCGCTAACCACGCACCGGCGGTCTACCGATGCGCTTTCATTATCGGGGTCGATTTCCGGCATTGTCAACGCAAGAATCACCAACTTGCGGGCCTCTCTCACGCCCGACTGACAGTGCGCTGGAATTGGGCTAGCATAGCGCCCCTTATGATTATTTTTTCCCACAATGCTCAATCAGGATTCTCTAACTCAGCTTAAGGGCCTCAAGGCCCAGATGGAGGCGGAGAAAGAGCGCGCTGACGCTGTTATCAAGGGTACTCAGGCCCGCTACGGCTTTGCAGTGCTGGATGACGGCCGCGAGATATTTGTTCCCCCCGATGAGATGCTGAAGGCCTTCCCGGACGACCGGGTGCGGGTGTGCATTCGGCCGGACCGC
>JANQIO010000079.1 GCA_028282105.1 Halieaceae bacterium
CAGGGCCTCTCCGAACAGGAAGTTATCGAGGGTAGCGTCATCGCGCAGGTGTACCGGCAGCGCGAGTTGGGCGACTTCAGCGGGCATTCTTCGACCCGCCACCGGCGTTTTCAGGCCCGCTACCGGCGTTGCCGGATTCGTTGCCTGCCGTGTAGAAATCCGAGGCCTTGTAATAGTCCTTGAGGTGACGTAGCAGCACGGCAATCACCGCCGCCATTGGCAGGCCGATCAGCACGCCGACAAAGCCGGCCAACTGGCCGCCGGCCAGTACCGCGAAAATCACGGCTACCGGATGCAGGCCGATACGGTCGCCCACCAGGTAGGGAGTGAGAATGTAGCTTTCGATCATCTGGGCAATGCTGAACACCGCCGCCACCCCCACCAGGGCGCTGATTTCCCCGAACTGGATCCAGGCGGCAATCGCCGCGGCGCCAATGCCCATGACCGTGCCCAGGTAGGGGACGATGGCAAACAGCCCTGCAAACACGCCGATCGCGACCGCCACGTCCAGGCCCACCAGCACCAGCCCGGCCGAGTAAATAATGGTCAGCGCCATCATCACCAGCAACTGGCCGCGCAGGAAAGCGCCGATCACCTCGTCACACTCCCGCGCCAGGCCCTGGGCCTTGCCCTGCCAGTCCTCGGGCAGCAGGCTCATGACCTTGGGCGTAATCTTGTCCCAATCCCGCAACAGGTAGAAGGCCACCACCGGGATCAGCACGGCATTGCCCAGAGATACCGCCAGATTGGCGCCGGAGCTGCCCACGTAGCGACCCAGGGCCGCCAGCATCTTGCCCAGCGACTGCCAGTTTTCCGCCAGGGTCTGCTTGATCTTGAGCTGGGGCACCGATTCCGGCGGCAGGGCCAGGGCTTCGGTCAGCCAGGGCAGCACGCTGGTCGTGGCCCATTCATAGGCGACCGGGATGCCTCGCACCAGCACGTTCACCTGGCTGATCAGCAGCGGCAGCATGACGGCGGCCGCGCCCAACAGGAACACGGTAAGCCCCAGGAACACCAGGGTCACCGCCAGGTTGCGGCCCATACCACGGCGCTCCAGCCAGTCGGTGGCGGGATCACCCAGGTAAGCAATCAGCGCACCCACCACAAACGGTGACAGGATCGGGCGCAGTTCGTAGGCCAGCCATGCCAGCAGCGCCAGGGCCAGCAGCAGCGGCAGGCCCAGGAACTGGCGGCTGGGCCGCATCATGGATTCCATCGGTAGACCAGGTCGAGGTTGATGGGGCCACGGCGCAGCGGCTCGGGCGCTTCAAGGCGCTCCAGCCGCCGGTTCAGGGAAACAATGCGATGCAACTGCTCGGGCTCGGCCTGGGCCGTCAGCCGGAACACCACGCTGTCGCCCTCCAGGTAGGCAGGCCAGGCGTCATCGATCAGCTCAACGGCCTGCAGCAGTGCCAGCACTTCGTGGTATTGCTGGAAGTCTGCCACCGCATCTACTCGCACCAGCACTTCGCGGCCCTGGCTGGCGCCGGCGGCGACGGCGTAGCGGTCCGCCATGCGGTCCGCCACAAAGTCCACGGCATTGGCGGTGAACACCGGCGCCGCTTCGCCGTAGAAGCTCGCGGTGGAGGAATCCTGGTTGTACAGGTAAGTCCAGTCGCCCATCCAGCGCTCACCGGGCAGCACTGTCAGGCGGCCTGCCAGCACATTGGCGACACCGTAGCGCTGGGAAGCCGAAAAGATAGACAGCTCGTCCATGCGCCACAGGTCGTGTACGTCCAGGGCCAGGGTATCCTGCAGATCGAAGAGCGGATACACCACCGGTACTCCACGGCGTTCCAGCTCCTGACCCAGGCGCTCAAACACCTCGGGGTCGCTATCGGCAGTGGCCAGCCGCCGGTTGCTGCCATCATCGATCACCAGCCATACCAGCAGCGGTGGCCGGTTGGCGGTCCACAGGGGGGCGCGCGCCTCCAGCAGCAGGTCATTGACCAACTGGGGATCAAAGTACACCTGTAATTCAAGACTGCCATCATCCGGGCGCAGGTAGCGGTAGCGCTGCATATAGCTGGAAGCATTGGCCAGCGACTCGCGCAATAGCGGGTTGTCCAGCACGCTGGCACTGCCGGAGGATTTTACAAACACCTGGGCCAGGCCCTCGCGGGTACCGCGCGCCAGCTCGCCTTGGGAGTGGTCCGCCACCGGCACCAGCGCCCGGTGCAAATCTTCAACCAGCACCGCCTGGGCAGACAGGGCCAGCAGCAACATCGCGCCGGCCAGCAGGGCCTGTTTCAGCCTCACGTGATTTGGCTTGGGGAGTTCATCGCCCGCGGATTTTAGCAGTACCGGGGCGCGCTGCGACAGGATAGAATACCGCCTTTTTCCGCACCCCCCAGCCACTATGAGCGAGCAGCCCGGCAACTCCCCGCCACTCAGTTACAAGGACGCCGGTGTCGACATCGACGCGGGCGAAGCCCTGGTGCAACGCATCAAGCACGTCGCCAGGCGCACCTACCGCCCGGAGGTGATGGGCGGCCTGGGCGGCTTCGGGGCGCTCTGTGAAATACCCGCCGGCTACCGGGAACCGGTGCTGGTATCCGGCACCGATGGGGTAGGCACCAAGCTCAAGCTGGCGATGGACCTGGGCATACACGACAGCATTGGCATCGACCTGGTGGCTATGTGTGTGAACGACCTGGTGGTAGCCGGCGCCGAGCCGCTGTTTTTCCTGGACTACTACGCCACCGGCAAGCTGTCGGTAGACACCGCCGCTGCCGTGGTGGAAGGCATCGGCCGTGGCTGTGAACTGGCCGGCTGCGCCCTGGTGGGCGGCGAAACGGCCGAGATGCCCGGCATGTACGAGGGTGAGGACTACGACCTGGCGGGCTTCTGTGTCGGGGTAGTGGAAAAGTCCGGGATTATTGATGGCAGCGCGGTGGCCGCCGGCGATGTGCTGATCGGACTGGCGTCCAGCGGCCCTCATTCCAACGGTTACTCGCTGATTCGCAAGATCATCGAGGTGGCCGGCGCCGACCTGGCGGCGGAGTTCGATGGCCGCAGCCTGGGCACTACCCTGCTGGAACCCACTCGCATCTACGTCAAAGCCCTGCTGGAACTGTTTACATCGGTGCAGGTACGAGCCCTGTGCCATATCACCGGCGGCGGCCTGCTGGAGAACCTACCGCGGGTCATTCCCGAGGGCGCCAGCGCCGTGATCGATACCGGCAGCTGGACCTGGCCGCCCGTGTTTGACTGGCTGCAGGAACAGGGCAATGTCGATACCCGTGAGATGTATCGCACCTTTAACTGCGGCGTGGGCATGGTGGTGTGCGTGGCAGAGGCCGAGGCGGACAGCGCTCTGGCACAGCTTGCCGCTGCCGGCGAAACCGCCTGGCGCCTGGGCCGCATCGAGGAGGGCGCCGACCAGCCCGTGGTACTGGCGGGCCTGTGAAGCTCGCGGTACTGATCTCCGGCAGCGGCTCCAACCTGCAGGCCTTTATTGAGGCCTGCGCCAGCGGCGAGTTGTCCGCCAGCATCGCGCTGGTGCTCAGCAACCGGCCTGGCGCCGGTGGCCTGGCAAGAGCAGAGGCCGAGGGTATTGCCACCCTCACCATCGACCATCGCGACTTCGCGAGCCGCGAGGCCTTTGACCGGGCCATGCTCGACGCCCTCGAACCCGTAGCGCCAGACCTGGTGATCCTGGCAGGGTTTATGCGCATCCTCACCCCCGCCTTTATTGCCGCTTTTCGCGGCCGCCTGCTGAACATCCACCCGTCCCTGCTGCCGAAATACCCTGGCCTCAACACGCATCAGCGCGCGCTCGATGCCGGCGACAGCGAAGTCGGCGCTACCGTGCACTTTGTTACCGAAGAACTGGATGGCGGCCCGCCGCTGCTGTTTGCCCGGGTGCCGGTGGCAGCGGGAGACGACGCCGGCGCGCTGGCAGACAAGGTGCAGCGCCGCGAACATGTGATTTACCCGCTGGCGGCCCGCTGGTTTGTGGAAGGTCGACTGGCCTTGCGTAACAACCAGGCATTACTGGACGGCCAGGTCTTGCCCGGCAACGGTATCGACCTCGACGCGATCCGGGACTGAGCCGCCCCGCAGGCTTACTTCATCTGGCCCAGGGCACGGGCCGCGTTCTCGACATAGCGCTGCTCGGTGCGAATACGCTCTTCAGCTACCGGGTCCGGCGCCAGGCGCAGGGCATAACCAAGCTGGGAGCGCGCTTCCAGCATGCGCCCGTTCAGGTAGAAGTACTGGGCGCGGGACTGGTGCAAACCGTAGGTGTTGCCGGTCAGGCCCTGGGTTTCCGCCAGCACATACCAGACGTAGGGGTCACTGGAGCGGCGGTCAGCCTGACCCTGCAGGATCTTCTCGGCCTCGGTGTAGCGGCCGGCCCGCAGGTGGGCCTTCGACACCGCCATGGTGAGGGGGTAGTTGCCCGGCATCAGCATCCACTGGCGGCCCAGCAGTGACAGGGCATCATCAAACTCGCCGGACTCGATATGGATATCCGCCTCTGCCAGCAGGTAGGGCAGGTTGTCCGGCCGGTAGCTGCGCAGTGGCTCCAACAGTTCCATGGCTTCCGCGAACTTGCGCTGCCGGGTGAGTACCAGCACCAGCCCGTATTGCTGGGCCTCTGCGTTGCGGCCCTTGCGCTTGAGGCGCTTGCGGAACCAGGCCTCGGCCTCGTCGTCAGTGCGGAAGCTGCTGGCCTGTACCCGCATGCGCATAAGCTGGAAATCCGGGTTGTCGTCAAACACATTGCGCGGATACTGACGCGCCCGGTTGCGCGCATCGGCGATGCGGGTTTCCGTCAGCGGGTGCGTCATCAGGAACTCCGGTGGCCGGCTGTAGCTGCGGGTTTCCGCCTGCATCACCTCGAACATATTAGCGGCGCCGTTGGGATCAAGGCCGGCGCGGGACAGGTTCTGGATGCCCACCCGGTCTGCCTCGCGCTCGTGCACACGGCTGAAACGCAGCCGGTTCTGCTGGGCCGCCGCCTGGGTGCCGGCAATCGTGGCGATGCCGGCGTCACCGGCGCCGGCCACCACCGCCACCATGCCGCCGAGCAGGCCCAGCAGTGAAGGAATCTGGCTGCGCTGAGCCGCTTCCACGCTGCGCGACCAGTGGCGCTGGCTGACATGGGCGAGTTCATGGGTGAGCACCGAGGCCAGTTGCGCCTCGCTCTGGGCTTTCTGCACCAGGCCGCTGTGAACCCCCACCACCCCGCCAGGCACGGCGAAGGCGTTGATGGAAGAGGCCTCGACGGTAATCAGCACCAGCCGGCGATCCTGCAATTCACTGGTTTCCGCCAGCTTGAACAGCAGGGTTTCCAGGTAGTCCTGCATCAGCGGGTCTTCCAGGGCTGGCACCTGACGCCGGTAGGACATCAGCCAGACCCGGCCCATCATGTATTCCTGGCCCACCGGAATCACACCGCTCTCCCCCATGGTGGGCAGGTCGTCGCGCTGGGCCTGGGCCGGCGCCTGCAGCAGTGCCAGGGCCAGCAGCAGGGTAAAAGAGAGCTTGCGCATCAGGCCCTGGGCAGGGTCACCCCGGTCTGGCCCTGGTACTTACCGCCACGGTCGGCATAGCTGGTCTCACAGACTTCATCGGACTCAAAAAACAACATCTGCGCCACGCCCTCGTTGGCGTAAATCTTGGCCGGCAGGTTGGTGGTGTTGGAAAACTCAAGGGTCACATGCCCTTCCCACTCGGGCTCCAGCGGCGTCACGTTGACGATGATGCCGCAGCGCGCATAGGTCGACTTGCCCAGGCACACGGTCAGCACGTTGCGGGGAATGCGGAAATACTCGACGGTAGACGCCAGCGCGAAGGAGTTGGGCGGGATGATGCAGTATTCGCCGTGGATATCCACAAAGCTGTTCTCGTCGAAGTTCTTGGGATCGACAGTCGCCGAGTGAATATTGGTGAACACCTTGAAGTGCTCGGAGCAGCGCACATCGTAACCGTAGCTGGAGGTGCCAAAGGAGATCACCCGCTGGTCGCCGACGTAGCGCACCTGCTCGGCCTGGAAAGGCTCGATCATGCCCTGCTGGTCGGCCATGCGCCGAATCCATTTATCTGACTTGATGCTCATGAAAGTCCTGTTGCGTCTGGTCGGCGCGGCGGATGGCCGCGCCTAGTCGTTGCTGATTACGATTTCCGGTGCGGCCGCGTCGCCGGCCCCGGCCAGGGCCCGGGTGACCCGGTCGGCGATCGCCAGGTAGCTGGCCGCCTCCGGGGAATCCGGCGCCGCTACCACGGTGGGCCGGCCGCTATCGGTCTGCTCGCGGATACTCAACGCCAGGGGCAGCGCGCCCAGCAGTTCCACGCCGTACTCCGCCGCGATGCGTTGGCCGCCCTCGGCGCCAAAAATATGTTCCTGGTGGCCGCAGGCGCTGCAGCAGTGCACCGCCATGTTCTCGACGATCCCCAGCACCGGAATGCCCACCTTGGTAAACATCTCGATGCCTTTGCGGGCATCCAGCAGAGCGATGTCCTGGGGGGTAGTGACGATCACCGCGCCAGACACTTTGGCCTTCTGGGACAGAGTGAGCTGAATGTCACCGGTGCCCGGTGGCATATCGATCACCAGGTAGTCGAGCTCACCCCACCAGGTTTGCTCCAGCATCTGCTGCAGGGCCCCGCCAGCCATCGGCCCGCGCCACACCATCGGCGTGCGCTCGCTGACCAGGTAACCCATGGACATGGTGGCCAGGCCGTGAGCCTCCACCGGCAGCAGGTACTTGCCGTCTTTCTGCTCGGGCTGCTGCGACTCGGGGATGCCAAGCATGATTTGCTGGCTGGGGCCATAGACATCGGCGTCCAGCAGCCCCACCGCCGCGCCCCGGGCTTTCAGTGCCAGGGCCAGGTTGACCGCAGTGGTGGACTTGCCCACGCCGCCCTTACCCGAGGCAACGGCGACGATGTGCTTGATCTGGTTCATAGATACATCCGGGTGGGACAAAGGCCGCTAGTATAAGCAGCGACCCCCGGCCCCACAATCAATCCCGGCTCACAGGCTGGCGTCAATGAAGTCCGCCAGGTCCTCGCGGAACTTCACCAGCGAGGGCGGATGCACATACATCATGTGACCGGCCTCGTAGTACTCGATGGCAACGTTGTCGCGCAGGCTATCGGGCAGCGGCATCTGGTCAATGAAGTACTCCGATGCCCGGTAGGGCGTCGCCAGGTCAAAGTAGCCCTGCTGCACCAGCACCTTCATGTCGGGGTTGCGAATCATGGCAAACGCCAGGTCGATTCCGGTATCGGCGGGGGTCTTGTAGCCGTGCCGTGGGTCCTTGTGCATGCGGTCCCAGTGACGCCACAGGCCACCGGACACCACGTACGGGCGCTCGATATCGACGCCCAGCACTTCCCGGTAGTAGTCGTTGAAGGTGGCCACGAAACCCGGACCCACGGAACTCATATAGGGGTCAAAGGGCATGTCTTCCGCCAGGGCGTTGGTGGTATAGCCGAAGAAACGGGAGTCGATGCGGCCCGCCAGCTGGTCGCGGTCGCGCAGCAACTCCTGCACAAACTGGCCCTCGGTGACCCGGAAATCGGCACGTTGCCAGAAGATCGGCGTCGTGCCGGTGTAGGCGGCCAGCTGCTCCGCCACCCGCTGGCGCTCGGCGGCGCTGGCGCGCGCGCCCTTGACCAGCACCGTCAGGTAGTCGGAGATGGCGAACTCGTCGACCTCTGCCAGGAAGGCCTGGAAATCCGCCGGCTTGTCGGCCAGCGCATTGTGGAACCAGGCAGTGGCGGCATAGGTGGACAGGGCCATGGGGTAACCGGTGATCAGGTTGGCCACCCCTACCCCGCCGCCACCGGCGGAATCCATGTAGGGGGACACCAGCACCACACCGTTGAGGCCGACGCTGTAGCGGGTCAGCAGGTCGTAGCTCACTCCACCCGCGCGCATGCCGCCGTAGCTCTCGCCAAGGATGTACTTGGGTGAGGCCCAGCGGCCATTTTCGGAAATGTACTGGGCGATAAAGTCAGATACCGACTTGATGTCGTTATCCACGCCCCAGAAATCTTTCCCTTCAGCTTCGCCCAGGGGTCGCGAGAAACCGGTGCCGACCGGGTCCATCATGACCAGGTCGACCTTGTCGATGATGCTGTACTCATTGTCCTGGCGCTTGAAGGGCCCCTTGCCGTTGACCTCAAGGTCTTCGACCACAGTGATCTGCGGGCCCAGCACCCCCATGTGCAGCCACATGGAAGCCGAGCCCGGCCCGCCATTCCAGGCAAACATCACCGGGCGGGTGGCCTTGTTGGCGCCTTCTTTCTCGTAGGCGGTGTAGCCGAACTCGGCGATGGGCTCGCCCTCCTCGCCGCGCATGATCAAGGTGCCGGCGGTGGCCCGGTAGCGAACTCGCTGGCCCTGGACGCGAATTTCGCCCTGGCTGACAAAGCGTTGGGGCTCGACCTCTACCTCTGGGCCCTGCTCCGCATCGTCGGATTCGTGGTCACCCGCCCAGGCCGCCAGCGGCAGCAGCAGGATCAGGCACAGGAAGGTCTGCAAGGTTTTCACGGTGTTCTCCTTATCGTGGCCGCGGCGAGCGCCGCAGCGGCAAAAGCCCGCAAGTATAACCCGACCCGGCTACACCGTCGGCAGTCCGCGGTCTATGCTGTTTGAACATCAATAACGGGGGGTGTTGCTATGGATATCAGCTCAATCAACTGGCTGGCGGTGGCGGTGAGCGCCGCGTCAGCCTTCGTCGTGGGTGGCATCTGGTACGGCCCGGTCTTTGGCAAGGCCTGGCAACGGCTGGCGGAGGTCAGCGACGAGCAGATCCAGGCAGCAAATCCCGCCGCGATCTATGGCGGAGCCTTCGGCCTGACGCTGGTGATGGCCACCAGCCTCGCCCTGCTGCTGCAGTTGCACCCGGCCACGGCCCTGGTGTCCGGCCTGTCGGTCGGCGCCCTGCTGGGAGTCACCCTGATCGCCGCCAGCCAGGGCATCAACTACCTGTTCTCGCGCCGGCCACTGGCGCTGTGGCTGGTGGATGCCGGCTATATGGTGCTGCTGATGGCGGTGATGGGCGCTATCCTCGGCGCCTGGCGCTAGTCGCGCACAGCTAGCCGCGCGCCGCTAGCGGTTGCGGCCCAGTTTCTCGTGGGCGTCGACCCACTCGTTGGTACCGGTCTTGCGGTCCACCCGGGTGGCGGCGCCCAGTGACAGTTCACCCGCCACCACCACACCGGCGGCGATTTCCAGCAACTTCATGACCTTGCCAGGTCCGAAGCAGTCCATGATCTCCAGGCACTCGCGCTGGGTCGCAAGACCCGTGCCACCGCCGTAAGTGGCCATGATCAGTGCGGGCAGGGTGACAGAGAAGTACAGATCACCATCGCGGGTCAGGTAGTTGTAGACCGTGCACTGATTGGCCTCGCCAATATTGGCCGCGTCCTGGCCAGTGGCGAGGAACATGGCGGCCAGGCCATTGGCCGGGTGGGCGGCGTTGTTGGAGGAGCCGGCCATAAAGGCGCTGAGGGTAGAAATACCGTAACCGTAATGCATCTGCTCCGGGGTGATGCGCAGCACGTCCCCCAACACCTCCCGCGGCAGGGTGATCTCCGCCGTAACGCGACGGCCGCGGCCTTTCAGTGAGTTCACGTAGGAGGTGCGCTTTTCAGTATCGAAGGAGCCTGACAGCAGGTAGTGCCGCATGTAGGGAATCTGGCTGCGGATCCACTCGCAGGCCACGAAGGTTGCCTTGCCGGTCATGTTCTGGCCGGCGGCATCGCCGGTGGAGTAGTCGAAGCGGGTGTGCACCATGTTGTGGACGATGTAGTGCTCCACCTCCAGCAGTTTGCCCACCGAGGTGGTGGACTCGGCCTGCGCCTTGACGGCGTCGAAGTTGGCCACCAGCCAGTCGCGGAAATCGCGCGCATCGCGCGCGCTGCGGAAAATGAAGGTGGGGGCGCGCTGCATGGCTTCGCCGCAGACGGTCGTGGTGACACCGCCGGCCTCGCGAATAACCCGCATGCCGCGATTGTATGAGGCGACCAGCGTTCCCTCGATGGTAGCCATGGGTACGTAGAACTCCCCCTGGGCATGCTCACCGTTGACCAGCAGCGGTCCCGCCAGGCCAATGGGAATCTGGGCGACGCCAAACAGGTGCTCGACATTGCCGGCCATGCTGTCCGGGTCGAAGGAGAACTGTTTGGTGTGATCCAGGCGCGCCGGCGTTTTGTCTTCGATGAACTGCTGGCGCTCGGCAATGATGTCCGCTGTGTAGTCGTCGGAATTGCTGCGGGGGATTTTGTCGCTCATGGGGCCTCCTGTTTGACGGCGCACATCATAGCACCGCCACGATGAGCTAAGCTCAAAGGATGACGACAGAACGTGCATTGATTACCGGGGCATCCTCCGGCATCGGCGAGGCACTGGCGGCGCAGTTTGCCGCGGGCGGCCACGACCTGGTGCTGGTGGCGCGCAGCGAAAACAAACTCAGGGCGCTGGCCAAGCGCCTGGGCGCTGAGTACGACGTGGAAGCGCGGGTAGAGCCCGCGGACCTCTCGGAGCCGGGTGCCGCCCAGCAACTGGCCCAGCGCCTCAAACGTGCGCGGCGGCCGGTGAGCGCCCTGATCAACAATGCAGGCGTGCTCGAGCATGGCCGCTTTGTGGATATTCCAGCGTCCACCCATCAGCAACTGGTTGACCTCAACATCGGCGGACTCACGACCATGCTGGCCGCTTTTCTTCCCGCTATGGTGGAACGCGGCTACGGCCGCGTTCTCAACGTGGCCTCAATTGCCGCATTTCAACCGGTACCGGCGCTGGCCAGCTACGCGGCCAGTAAGGCCTACGTGCTGTCACTGACGGAATCGCTCTCGGAAGAACTCAAGGGCACCGGGGTTACCGCCACCGCCCTGTGCCCGGGCGTGACCGACACCGGCATGCTCAGCGGTGCCCAGGCCAAGAACGAGCAGCTCAAGATCCCCGACTTCGCCGTTGGCGATGTGGCAGACGTGGCTCGCAGCGGCTACCGCGCCTGCATGAAGGGCGAGGTGATCTGCGTGCCCGGCCTGGTGAACCAGCTCTCCACCCTCAGCAGCCGCAACACGCCGCGCTGGCTGCTGCGCCGCATTTCCGGCGTGGTCGGCCGCTACACCACCCGTCGGGGCGCCTGAGGCGACCGCCACCGCGGCTGACCGGGGTGAGGGTTTGGGGTATAGTGGCGCCCCTTTTTTTGAGCCGAGACTCCCGTTCGCATGCCCGATAGCAGCACCCCAAGCCAAGCCCGTGACATACTGGTGACCAGTGCCCTGCCCTACGCCAATGGGCCCCTGCACCTGGGACATATGCTGGAGCAGGTGCAGACGGATATCTGGGTGCGATTCCAGCGCTCCCGGGGTCACAGCTGTCGCTATGTGTGTGCCGATGACGCTCACGGCACCGCTATCATGCTCACCGCGGAAGAGCTGGGCATCACGCCGGAGCAGCAGATCGAGCAGATGCACGCCGCACACCTGGCGGACAGTCGCGATTTCCTGATCGACTTCGCCAACTTCTATAGCACCCATTCGCAAGAAAACCGCGAGCTGAGCGAATCGATCTACAAGGCGCTGCGCGCCAATGGCCACATCGCCGAGCGGGAGATTACCCAGGCCTTCGACCCTGAAAAGCAGCTATTCCTGTCGGATCGCTACATCAAGGGCAGCTGCCCGCGCTGCAAGACTCCCGACCAGTACGGCGACAACTGCGAGGCCTGCGGCGCCACCTACAGCCCGAGTGAGCTGATCGATGCGAAGTCAGTGCTGTCCGGCGCCACACCCGTCGACAAGGCGTCGCTGCATTACTTTTTCACCCTGCCCGCCTTTGAAGCCATGCTCAAGGACTGGACCAGCAGCGGCACCCTGCAAGCAGCGATTGCCAACAAGCTGAGCGAGTGGCTGGACGCTGGCCTGCAGGAATGGGACATCAGCCGCGATGCTCCCTACTTCGGCTTCGAGATTCCCGACGCGCCGGGCAAGTACTTCTATGTCTGGCTGGACGCCCCTATCGGCTATATGGCCAGTCACAAGAACCTCTGCGACCGCGAGGGGCTGGATTTCGAAGCCGTGTGGCAGGAGGGTTCAAGCGCCGAGCTCTACCACTTTATCGGCAAGGACATCATCAACTTCCACGGCCTGTTCTGGCCGGCGATGCTACGTTCCGCCGGCTACCGGACACCCACGGCGATCTTTGCCCACGGCTTCCTGACCGTGAACGGCACCAAGATGTCCAAGTCGAGGGGCACGTTCATCAATGCCCGCACCTACCTGGACCACCTGGATGCCGAGTACATCCGCTACTACTTTGCCGCCAAGCTGGGCAGCGGCGTAGACGACATCGACCTCAATCTCGAAGACTTCGTGCAGCGCGTGAATTCCGACGTGGTCGGCAAGGTGGTCAATATCGCCAGCCGCTGTGCCGGCTTCCTGCGCAAGGGCTTCGACAGCCGCCTGGAAGCGGAGTGCAGCGAAGCAGCCCTGGTGCAGGAGTTCATCGACGCCGGCGAGAACATCGCCGCGCTCTTTGAGAGCCGCGAGTTCAGCAAGGCTATCCGCGAAATCGTTGCGTTGGCGGACCGGGCCAACCAGTACATCGACGACAAGAAGCCCTGGGTGCTGGCCAAGGAGGAGGGTCGCGAGGCAGAGGTGCACGCCGCCTGTTCCGTGGGTATCAACCTGTTCCGGGTCCTGATGACCTACCTGAAGCCAGTGCTGCCGGCGATGGCGGAGAAGGCCGAAGCCTTCCTCAACTGTTCCCTGGACTGGACGGCGCTGGACGGCGCACTGGTCGACCACCAGGTGACCAAATTCAAGCCCCTGCTGACCCGCATCGATCCGGACCGGGTTGAGGCCATGGTGGCGGCCACCGCTGCCGAAGCCGCGCCGAAGCAGGCGGCACAGGGCGCTGCGGCCGCAGCAGAGGACAGCGGCGACGGCGACACTACCATCGACTTCGACACCTTTGCCAAGGTCGAACTGCGCGTGGCCGAGATTGTCGCCGCCGAGCACGTGGAGGGGGCTGACAAGCTATTGCAACTCACCCTCGATCTCGGCGGCGAGCAGCGCAATGTCTTCGCCGGTATCAAACAGGCCTACCCGGAGCCGGAAAAACTGGTGGGGCGCCTGACCGTCTGCGTGGCCAACCTCGCGCCCCGCAAGATGCGCTTCGGAGTGTCCGAGGGCATGGTGCTGGCCGCCGGCCCGGGCGGCGAAGACATCTTCCTGCTGCAGCCGGATGCCGGCGCCAAGGCCGGAATGCTGGTCAAGTAGAAGCTCAAAACTGAGATTCCTATCCTTGAGCACGAGGCTGTCGCGGCTAAACTTTTAGAGATGCCGCATCGCAGGACAATTCCAGAGTGATCGAGCACACCGTCGTCACGGCGAAGCACTACGCCTATATCACCGTCAAAGGATCGCCCCACTTCGACGAGTTTGTGCGTGCGGCGCGCATCTTCAAGAGCGACCCCAGCTACAGCGCCAGCCTGCACCGCATATGCGACTTCTCCCAGGCCGACATGTCCCATGTGACCATGGAGAACTTCCTGCGCTTTACTCAGTTCGCGCTGCGCGAGATCACGCTGGCGCCAAACACCAAGGTTGCGCTGGTTGCCCCGGACCGAGACCGGATGGGCATCCTCGAGCAGTTTGCCCTCAATATCGAGTCCGGGGAATTCAGGCTGTTCACCGACCCCATGGATGCGGTGGACTGGATCCAGTCCTGAGCCTGAATCGGAAAACCCGCGGCCTCTGTTGCGGCCTCTGTTGCCGCCAACGCTCGATAAATACCCAGAGGAAAATCAGGGGTTTAGGCGTGTTTTCGGAAACCGTCAGACTTGTTGGGTAATCCTGCGGGCGATAGACTGTGGATCACGTGACAGCGGTTCCAAGGTATAGGATTTTCCGTGCTCGCCGACTATTCGATCCTGCTGATCGGGGCCATCCTGGTAAACAACTTCGTACTGGTTCAGTTCCTGGGCCTGTGCCCGTTTATGGGGGTGTCCAACAAGCTTGAGACCGCCATGGGTATGTCCATGGCGACCACCTTTGTGCTGACGCTGGCGTCGGCCTGCAGCTACCTCACTTTCAACTACCTGCTGGAACCCCTCGGGCTCGGCTATCTGCGCACCATCTCCTTCATCCTGGTGATTGCCGTGGTGGTGCAGTTCACCGAAATGGTCGTGCGTAAATCCAGCCCCATGCTGCACCGCGTACTGGGCGTCTACCTGCCACTGATTACCACCAACTGTGCGGTACTGGGTGTGGCGCTGCTCAACATCAACAAGGAGCACAACTTCCTGCAGTCTTTGTTCTATGGCTTTGGCGCGGCGGTGGGCTTCTCGCTGGTGTTGGTATTGTTCGCCGCAATGCGGGAGCGGCTCGCCGTGGCCGATGTGCCCCAGCCGTTCCAGGGCGCTGCCATCGGCATGGTGACCGCCGGCCTGATGTCGCTGGCCTTTATGGGATTTGCCGGACTGGTGTAGCGAGATGTATGAGTGGATCGCAGAGCAACCCTTCCTTGCCGCGCTGGTAGCGCTGGTCAGCCTCGGCGCCGTGTTTGGCGCGCTGCTCGGTTACGCCTCCGAAAAGTTCAAAACCGAGGGCAACTCGGTGGTCGAGCAGATCAACGCCATCCTGCCGCAAACCCAGTGCGGCCAGTGTGGCTACCCGGGCTGCCGGCCCTACGCGGAGGCGATCGCCGAGGGCGAGGCGATCAATCGCTGCCCACCCGGTGGTGAGGCAGGCATTGCCCAGCTTGCCGATCTACTGGATGTCGAACCGTTGCCGCTGGACGAGGAGCACGGCGAAGAGGCGGCGTTGCCGGCGGTTGCCTTTATCCACGAAGAAGACTGCATCGGCTGCACCAAGTGCATCCAGGCCTGCCCGGTAGACGCGATACTCGGCGCCGCCAAGCAAATGCATACGGTCATCTCCAGCGAGTGCACTGGCTGTGACCTGTGCGTCGACCCCTGCCCGGTGGACTGCATCGAGATGGTCACCGAGCAGGTCACCCTGGCCAACTGGCACTGGGAGTTGCCTACCCGGGAAGCGGCCGGCGATATCATCGCCTCGGACAGGGATGCGGCATGAGGAAAATCTGGGATTTTCACGGCGGGGTGCACCCGCCGGAGAACAAGCACCAGTCCCTGGCACGGCCGATTAAACCCGCCGGCATTGCGCCGCAACTGGTGCTGCCGCTGAACCAGCATATTGGCGCCCCCGCCGAACCGGTCGTCGAAGTGGGCCAGCGGGTGCTCAAGGGCGAGTGCGTCGCCAAGCCCACCGGCATGATCAGCGTACCGGTGCATGCGCCCACCTCGGGTACGGTAACGGCCATCGAAGAGCGGGCCGTGGCCCACCCCTCCGGCCTGACCACGACCTGCATCGTTATCGAGACCGACGGCGAGGACCGCTGGGCAGAGCACAGCGGCATCCCCGACTACGCCAATGCCGACAGGGACACGCTGCTGACCTGTATCCGCAACGCCGGCATCGCCGGCATGGGCGGCGCTGGCTTCCCCACCGCGGTCAAGCTGGGCGTCAACCCGAAAGCCGGCCGCATCGACTTCCTGATTCTAAACGGCACCGAGTGCGAGCCCTACATCACCGCAGACCACGTGCTGATGCGCGAGCGAGCCGAAGAGATTGTCGCTGGCACGGAGATACTGCGCCAGTTGGTGAACCCGCGGGAAGTACTGCTGGGCGTCGAAGACAACAAGCCCGATGCCATCGAAGCCCTGCGTCAGGCCTGTGAGGGCACCGGTATGGAAGTGGTGGTGTTTCCCACCAAGTATCCGTCCGGCGGCGAGAAGCAGCTTATCGAAATCCTGACCGGCCGCCAGGTACCGAGCGGTGGCCTGCCCGCCGATATCGGCGTGGTATGCCAGAACATGGGCACTGCAGTGGCCGTCTACCAGGCGGTGGCCCACGGCGAGCCACTGATCTCCCGCATCACTACGGTGACCGGCGAGGCGGTGGCGCAGCCCGGCAACTTCGATGTGCTGCTGGGCACACCGATGAGCTTCCTGCTGGAACAGTCCGGCTTTTCCGCCGGGCGCGACCAGCGCCTGGTGATGGGCGGGCCGATGATGGGCTTCACCGTGTCGGATGCGGATGTACCGGTGGTCAAAACCACCAACTGCATTCTCGCCCCCACCGCGAAGGAGCTGCCGCCACCACCGCCGGCCCAGGCCTGTATCCGTTGCGGCCTGTGCGCCGAAGCCTGCCCAGCCAGCCTGCTGCCCCAGCAGCTGTATTGGTTCTCGCAAGGCAAGGAATACGAAAAGCTCGAGGCACACAAGCTGTTCGACTGCATCGAGTGCGGGGCCTGTTCCTACGCCTGCCCCAGCAATATCCCGCTGGTGCAGTACTACCGGGCCTCCAAAGCCGAGTTGACGCAGCTGCGGCGCGACCAGGCCAAATCCGAGCATTCCAAGACCCGCTTTGAAGCCCGCCAGGAGCGGCTGCAGCGCGAAACCGAGCAGAAGGAGGCCCAGCGCCGCGCCCGCAAACAGGCCGCCGAAGCGCGCGCCCGTGAGGCGGCCGAGGCCGGCAGCTCAGAACAAGACCCGATTCAGGCCGCCATCGAACGCGCCAAGGCCAAGAAAGCCGCTGTGGCCGGCGATGCGCCGCAGCAGGCCACTGCCGACCTGGACCCCGCCCAACAGGCGATCGAGCGCGCCCGCGCGGCGCGCAGCGCCGATGCCGACCAGAGCCCGGCGGAGAAAGCGCGGGCCAACCTGGAAAGACTAGAGCAGCGCCTGCAAAAGAGCGAGGCCAAGCTGGCCGCCAGCCGCGAGGCCGGCGCCGAAGACACCATCATCGAAGCCCTGGAAGCGGGCATCGACAAACTGAAACCCAAGCTCGAGGCCGCCCGCGCTGAGGTGGCCGCACTGCCGGCTGAACCCGCCCCGGAACCCGCTGCTGCGCCGGCAGCGCCGGAGATGGACGCCGCCCAGCTCGCTATCGAACGCGCCCGCCAGGCCCGTGCCGAGGCCGCCGACCAGAGCCCGGCGGACAAAGCCCGCGCCAATCTGGAGCGCCTGGAACAGCGCCTGGCGAAAAGCGAGGCCAAGCTGGCCGCCAGCCGCGAAGCTGGCGCCGAAGACACCATTATCG
>JANQIO010000100.1 GCA_028282105.1 Halieaceae bacterium
CCGCGCGGAAGCTCACACCGCGCCGGCGGGCGTCTTCCCAGGGGCCGCGGGCCCGGTCCAACTGGCAGCCACGGTAGTGCTTACGGCCAATATCCAGCATGGCTTCGTCGCCCTTGCTCCAGAACATGGCATCGCCGCTCTCATAGCGTGCCCCGGAGGCGCTGCGCACCTGGCTCAACACCCGGTAATCATCGGGTAGATACAGCGCTACCTCACCAGGCCCGGTGCGCGCCACGAACTCAAAGTCGCCGCAGGCATACACCAGGGTCTGGCCGGCTTCCCGGGGCGACATACCGCCGGGTTCCCGGGAATTGCCTGCGCAGCCCAGCAGCAGGGCCAGGCACAGCCCTGTCGAGATGACGCGCAGGGCCTTCACTCGCCGCCCTCCGGCACTGCCTCGGCAACCACCAGTTCGGGAATCCAGTTGGCCGCGCGGCGCGCCAGCCGTTCATCCAGGCTTTCCTGGTCAAAGTCACATTCGCCCGCGCTCAGCTGGACCTGGTCCTCCGGGGACTGCCGCAGGGATTGCTGCACCACCAGGCCCAGCAGCCGCCCGTCGTGCTCACAGCTGACATACACCAGATCGTTACAGCGCCCACAGTGCATGAAGTCGGCGGTGTAGGTACCGAAAACGTGGGCATACACAAAGCGGCTGTCACTCAGGTGCACTTCCAGGCGGCTGTCGGGCGCACTGAGATAGCGGGCGTCGCGAGGCTGGCAGAACTCGCACTGGCAGGCACGCGGCGACAATTCGGCCAGGGTCTGGTGGCAGTGCCACAGGTACTGGACAGCGCCGCAGCGGCAGCCACCCTGGTGCTGGTAGCGGTAGTCAGTCACCGCGCAAGACTCTCACGTTTCTATAGCGCCGCAAAGTATCAGCGATAATCACCGCAAGCCCCAGCCACACCAACATAAAGCTGCCGAGCTGCACCGGGTTGAGCGGCTCGCCGAACACGAAAATCGCCACCAATAGCTGGCAGGTCGGTCCGATGTAGAAGGTCAGGCCCATCGCCGTGAGCGCCAGCCGGTGAGAAGCCGCCACATACAAGACCAGCGGCACGGTGGTGATCACACCGGCCCCGGCCAGGAACAGATCAGCCCGGGTGCCAAATTCGCCGAAACTGGCGCCGCCAGACAGCCACAGCCAGGCCGCGGCGGCTGGCGCCAGGAAAGCCACCTCCATGGCCAGGCCCTCTATAGCGCCTATATGCACCAGCTTGCGCACCAGGGTGTAGATACCAAAGGAGATCGACACACTGATCGCCACCAGCGGCAGGCCGCCCATGTCAGCCACCAGCATGCACATACCGAGCACCGCCAGCAAAATGGCGATCGTCTGGGCCCGGTCGATGCGCTCGCGCAACACCAGTACGCCCACCGCCACATTCACCAGCGGCAACAGAAAGTAGCCGAGGCTGGCCTCGGCCGCGCGGTCGTGGGTGATCGCCCACACAAACACACCCCAGTTGCAGGCCTGGGCTGCCGCCGAGGTGGCGATGACTAAAAAGGTACGCAGGGTGAGGAACTGGGCCAGGGTGCCGCGCAATCGTCCCAATGCGCCCAGCAGCATGACCAGCAGCAACAAAGACCACAGCACACGGTGGGCGACGATATCCACCGCCGGCACCTGGGCAACCTGTATCCAGTACAGCCCGGCAACGCCCCATATCAGGTGTGCGGCGACCGCCGCTGCCAGCCCCGGGTTCAAGGCCACAGCACCAGCGCGATCATGCGCAGCGCCAACAGTGATACCAGCAGGCGGAACCACAGCAGAAAATTGAGCTCCGGAATGAACTGGCGCAGCCGGGTGCCCAGCCAGGAGCCAACGATGACACCGGCAATCATACCCAGCAACAGCCAGCCGTACTGACTGAAAGCAAAGCCCATGGCAGCGAAGGCCAGCACTCGCAGCAGGTGGTTAGCCGACATATATACAGCCGTGTTGACCACCAGCCAGTCCCGACGCGGGTTGCGCCGGGCCAGCACCGCGCCACCCAGCGGGCCGCTGGCGCCCACCAGCATGCCAATACCGGTCTGGTAGACACCCAGCAATACCAGCGGCAGTGAGCCCGCCCCCTTGATACCGGGCAAGGGCAGCCAGGTCACCACCAGGATGAACACACCAATGACCGCCGGCAGCCAGTCCAGCCTGAGCTGAGAAAACACCAGGGCACCGGCCAGCGCACCCAGAACGCCGCCCAGCAAAAACGGTAATAACAGGCTGGTATCGATATGGCGCCAGCCGAATACAGCCCGCGACCCGTTGCTGGCCAGCTGGGTGGCCGCGTGCAGGGGCAGGATGGCCGCCGTGGGCACCAGGCCCGGCATCAGGGTGATCAGCGGCACACCACCGCCCATGCCGAAGACACCGGCGAGGGTTGATGTCAGCAGGGCGATGGGAACGAGCCAGAATTCGCTCAAGCGCCCGCCTCGTCCGCCTCGACGATTTCCGTTTCCTCGCGCCCGGCCGCCATCCACGCATGGACATCGGCGTCAGCGAATACCGTAGCTCGATAGGCCCGGGCCGGGGCGGGCAAATCCACCTGGTAGTTGCCAAAGCGAATCGCCACCGGTACGTACATCACGTCCGCCAGGGAGAACTCGCCAAACAGCCACGGTCCATCGTAGGTAGCGAGGCAGTGCGCCCACAGGCTACAGACCCGGTCGATGTCGGCCTGCAGCGCGGCGTCAATGGCCACCCGCCGCTGCTCGGCCCGGCAGTTCATAGGCATACGCGCCCGCAGCTCGAGAAAACCCGCGTGCATTTCCGCCATGATCGCGCGGGCGTGGGCGCGATCACCGTCATCAGCGGGCAACAGTGTGCCCCCTGCCCAGCGCTCATTGGCATACTCCGCTATCGCCAGCGAGTCCCACACTCGCAGGTCGCCGTCGTGCAGTACCGGCACCCGACCGGTGGGCGAGAGCTCAGCGATACGCTGGGCGAACTCCTCGGTATCCAGCGGCAGGCGCAGTTCCTCAAAGTCGACGCCAGCCTTGCGCAGCGCCAGCCAGCCGCGCAGTGACCAGGAGGAGTAGTTCTTGTTGCCTATCACCAGCAGGGGTTTACTCACGGGGGATTCCTTTCACTGTCTGCAGGCGCGCAGCAGCATGACCGCCGCCGCGCGGGGCGCATAGCATACACCCGAAAGGCTTGCCTGTGCCGGGCGGCGGAAAGGAATATCAGGGCCGGCGGCGGGCCCTCAATCGTGTTTCAGAAAATCCAGGCAGAGCCGATTGAACATGGCCTCATGCTCCACCATAACCCAGTGGCCGCACTCGGACACCAGCACCAGGCGCAGCTGTTTGCAGTGTTCGGTGAAGTTGCGAATACCGCTGTCCGGCATCATACGCTCGTTGAGGCCCCAGAAACCCAGTACCGGGCACTGCAACTCAGCCAGACGCTCGCTCAGCTCTGGAATCTGCATGGAGGACATAACCTGGCCGTTCATCAACTGCATGACCTGCATGCGCTCTGCGACCAGTTCGTCGGTGGCGTATTTCGGGTCGTGCATCAGGCCAAAGGCAAACAGGTCCTTCATCACCTCATGGGTCACCGGCTCACCTGAACCGTAGACCTGGAAGAGCTTCTGCATGCCGGGCATCTGGCCATATTCCGCCATGCTGCTGAGCCCGCCGGGGGCCATGAGAATCAGCTTTTCCACCAGCGCCGGCCGCGCCAGGGCCATACCGATGGCGATCGCACCCCCCAGTGAATTGCCCACCACCACGCAGCGCTCGATACCCATCGCATCCAGAGCCTGGGTGGCACACTCCACGAAGAAGTCCAGGGTATAGGTTTCATCCTCAGGCTTGTCGGAAAACCCGAAGCCGACGATGTCGAGGACAATGGAGCGGTAGCCACTGGCCGCGATCGGCGCGTAGTTGCCCTTGAAGTTGCTGTGGCCGCTGGCGCCGGGACCGGACCCGTGCAGCCATACCACCGGTGGTCCGTCCCCGCAGTCGATGTAGTGCATGCGGTAGCCGTTGGCGCACTCGGCATAGCGGTGCTCCGGGAGCACACCGTTCAGGCTCGGGGCATCCCCGACCCAGGTGGCGATGTCAGGCGCCAGGCTCAGAGCCCCAGGTCCTTGTTTTCATCACCCAACAGCACACCACCCATATTCACTGCAAACGGCGTTGAATGGTTGGCCACGTGGGCCTGGCTGGCGAGGATATCCAGGTGGTTGGAGAGGACATCGCTGCCGTTGCGAATGCCGGTCGAGCCCACTGCCTTGAGCATACGGCCCGACAGGTCCACGCAGCGGTCTGCCACAATGGCCGAGTCATAGCGATAGCGCACCCGGTCCTCGATGGGGATGGCCTCGCCTTCGCGGGTGCAAGCCATCATCTCGTCGAAGTTGCGGTACATTACAAGCTTCATCTGCTCCAGTTCAGACCGCACTTCCGCGGCGAGCCGGCGAGCGAACGGATCGTCTCGCATCGGCACCGGACCGGCCACCCGGGTCTTCGCCACCTCCTGGTAGGCGTCGAGCTGCCCCTCCAGGGCACCCAGGGAAGCGGTGCAAACGGCGCGCACAAACACCTGCATGAAGGGCATGCGGTACAGTGGTGCCGTGTTGACCGTGTTGCCGGGGTTGTCACAGTTGAAGCCGTCTACCACCTTGTGGGTGCGGTAGTCGGGCACGAACACGTCCTCCATCACCACGTCGTGGCTGCCGGTACCCTGCAGACCCACCACATCCCAGTTGTCGACAATCTGGTAATCCTCGATCGGCACCAGGAAGGTGCGGTAGTTTTTCATGTCAAACGGTGCTTCCTCCGTCGGCACCACGGCGCCGACGAACACCCACTTGCAGTGCTCACAGCCACTGGAGAAGCTCCAGCGGCCGCTGAGCTGGAACCCGCCTTCAACCGGCTTGACCTTGCCCACCGGCGCATAGGAGGAGGAGATCAACACCTCGGGATCTTCACCCCAGACGTCCTGAGCGGCCCGTTCATCGAACAGGGCGATCTGCCAGTTGTGCACCCCCACCACGCCCAGCACCCAGGCGCTGGACATACACACCTTTGAGATTTCCAGGCCCACCGCGTAGAACACCTGGGGGTCCATCGCGTAACCGCCGTATTGCTCGGGCTGCAAAATCTTGAAAAACCCGGCGTCGTGAAAATCGCGAATAGTCTCGTCCGACACGCGGCGCTCCTGCTTACAGCGCTCCTTGCGCTCGCGCAGCACCGGCGCCATATCCCGGGCCGCCTGCAACAGTGCTTCGGCCCGCGGTGAACCCATGCTGTAGGGACTCACAGCCCCGATTTTTGCTTGTGCCGTCATGGCGCAACTCCCAGATTTTCCAGTGAATGACGCAATTACACCCCGGTGCCGGGCTCATCGCATCACTCGTTTGGGTTAATTTCAATTAATTTATATATTTCAATGTCTTACTATGTACTTCTAACACCAAACATGAAGTTTTAGCCAGCTATTCAACAATCGCCACGCCATAAGTCGTGGGTTCACCAAACAGGGGCCGATGAGAGGGTGGCTGCCTCCCGTCCGCTTCCTGCACCCCATAGTGCGCTGCCAGCTCAGCCCCTATCAGTACCTGCCCCGACTTTTCCATCAAGGCCGGGTCCCTGGCCAGGGCGTCGATGATGCGCCCGCTAAACTCAGGGGTTTCCGCGGTCGCCTCGAGGTCACGGTACAGCTCAGGCTGGGCGTCGAACACGGCCCGGGTGCGTTCAGTGAGCAGCAAGCCCATCCACAGCGACACCACCGCAACATCGTAGGGGCGGAAGTCGTGGGCCATGTCGTGGGCCATCTTGTCGATCGCCGCCTTGCCGGCCCCGTAGGCCGGGCCATGCATGTAGATTCGCCCGCCGAAAGATGAGGTGTTGACCACCAGCCCGGCGCCGGCGGCCAGCAGCAGCGGTGCTGCATACCAGCTCGCCACATAGTGGGAGCGCAGGCCAACGTCGAACAGGCAGGCCTGGTCCAGGGGCTTCGTCCAGAAGGGTCCGGTGTCGGTAATCGATGCGGGCAGCGCCGTGGCGTTGTTGACCAGGATATCGAGCCGCCCCTGCTCCTCGCCCACGCGCTCAAACAGAGCGGCTACGTCGGCATCACGGCCGTGATCACAGCACACCGGGACACCCACGCCGCCGGCGGCAGTTACCGCCTCCGCGGTGGATTCGATGCCGCCCGGCAGCGCGGCATCGCCGTCGCGCTGCGTGCGCCCGGTCACGTAAACCGTGGCGCCGGTGGCCCCCAGTGCCCGGGCAATGCCTTTACCGGCCCCGCGGCTGGCGCCGGTCACCACGATCACCCTGTCCCGGGCCAATCCCATGGCATTACCCTCCTGCTGCGATTTATCCTAGTATCCGCACTCGCCGCCGCCGGTGGAAGCCCACAGCAGCAGCGGCCACCCTTTGGTTTGGATATCTGCATGCATAAGGTTCTTGTTCTGTCCCAGCACGCCGCACGCTATCGCGAACTGCTTGAGGCGGAGACGCTGCCCGGCGCCGACCTCCGCTATGCTGCGGACCTTGATACCGCATTGCCACTGGCTGCCGACACCGAGATCCTGTTCGGCGCGCCAGACCTGCTGGCCGAGGTCCTGCCTCACTGCCCGCTGCTGCGCTGGGCGCAATCGAGCTGGGCCGGTGTCACGCCGTTGCTGCAGGCGGAGCGGCGCGATTACCAGCTGACCGGCGTCAAGGACATCTTCGGACCACCGATGACCGAATTCGTGCTGGCCTGGTTGCTCGCGCTGGAACGCAATATTCCCAGCCGCCATGCCGCGCAGGGCTGGGACGATAGCCGCGACGGCCAGATTGCCGGCAAGCGTATTGGCATCATGGGTACCGGTTCCATCGGCGCGCACCTGGCCGGAGTTTGCCGCGCGCTGGGCCTGGCCACCCGCGGCCTCAACTCCGATGGCCGCAGGGTCGAGGGCTTCGACCGCTGCTGGGGCACCGCCGACAGGCTCGCCTTTGCCGATGGCCTCGACTACCTGGTGGCCCTGCTGCCGGATACCCCGGCGACCGACGGGCTGGTGGACGCAGAACTGCTGGCCCGGCTGCAGCCGGGAGCGGTATTGGTTAACGGTGGCCGGGGTAACTCAGTAGACACCCAGGCGGTAGTGGCGGCGCTGGCGGACCGGCAGCTAAGGCATGCGGTACTCGACGTGCTGCCCCGGGAGCCCGTGTCCGACGATGACCCACTGTGGCAGGTAGAAGGCCTGAGCATCACCAGTCACACTGCAGCGCCGACGCCGGGGAGTGCCATCGTGGCGATCTTCATAGAGAACTACCGCCGCTACGCCGCTGGCGAACCCCTCAGCCACCCCATCGACTTCCAGCGCGGCTATTGAAACTGACTACAGCCCGGGCTCTTCGGCCTGCTCGCCCGCGGCATAGGTGGTGTAGATATACACGGGGATACCCAGATCCGCCAGGCGGTTCTCCACCAGCGGTTTAACATCGGGCCAGTCGAGACCGCCAACCCCGGTCGCCAGGCGCGGCAGCGCCAGGGAGGTAAAACCCTCCTTTGCGACCATCTTGGCCAGCGCGCGCAGGGAGTCATTGACTGCCTTGGTGGTCGCCTTGCCGGGCCGGCTGCCGTGACCGTGGCCGCCTTCCTGGGTGAGCAGGTTGACGATGCGAACGTTACCCGCCCCGCCCCACATCCATGCCTCACCGGGCTTGGGGTGGTTGACGTGGCACCAGTGATGAAAATCCTTGTGCATGGAGGGATAGCGCTCGTGTAGCGACAGCGCCAGGCCCTGGTTCATGGGATCGTTTGCCGCCACCCCGTGGGCCACGGCATGGGCCTTGCTCAGCAGGATGTCGCCCTTGACTTCATACAGCATTCTTTCAGCACCTTGTGCAGTGATTGATAGCCGTATGGTAGGCAATTCACGCCAGCGGTAACTTGATCCAGAACAGTCGCGGCGCAGAGTTCGGCGCTCGACCTGTCAGGACCACAACTTGAAGATCACCGTGCCGATAAAAGTACCCAGCGCATAGCCCAGCACACCCACCAGCACGCCGGGTGTGACCAGGCTGTTCCAGCCGCGAGTCGCCGCCAGCGCCGGCGCCGTGGTAGCGCCGAGTATGGCTGCGTTCGACGCGGTAATCAGTTCCGGCAGGCTGAGCCGCAGCAGGCTGCCCAGGCCGAAGGTGACCAGCGCATGGATAGTGAGCAAGACCAGCACCAGCAAGGTCAGCAGCGGCGCGACTGCCACCATCGCGACCACGTCGGCGCCCGCGGCGATCGCCGCAAAGAAGATAAACGACAGCCCGATCCCCAGCTCAAAGCTGCCCGCCAGCCGGTCCGCCAGGCCGGGCACTGCGGTGGCCAGTATCAGGGTGACCGCGGTGATGGCCACATAGCGCCAGTCCGATGCATCGAGCCAACTTATCAGCGCATCGCAGCCGGCCACGATCAGGGTGGCGGCGGCCAGGCCCAGGGTCAGGGACATGGCGGTGGCCGGGGCACTGCGGATGCTGTTATCCATCGCACTGTGGTCCTGCTCCGGGAAGCGCCTGGCCAGCCAGCGCCAGCCAGGCAGCAGGGCCAGCAGGCCAAGGTAGACGGCACTGAACAGATTGTCGGCGGCGGTGGCCGCGGAGAAGAAGGAGGCGTCTTTCGACAGCCCGGTGATCTCGCCCAGCGCGGCGTAGTTGACCGAGCCCCCTATATAAGTAGAAGCAAACAAGCCGGCGATAGCCGCCTCGCGGCTGTCTTCGGCAATTCCGGCGCCACTGGCCAGCCCCCCCAGGTCAAGGAACAGCGCAGCTACCACCACCCCTGCGACGGTGCCGGTAGTAGCCAACAGGAACGCCACCGTGGTGCGCCCGGTTTCGAATATCAGCCGCCTGAGATCGGCCTGGAACAGGAACAGCGGTATGAGCACCGGGACGATGTAGCTGAACACAAAACCGTAGGCCGCCGCACTGTGCGGGATAATCTTGAGGTTGGAGGCCAGGATGGCACCGAGAATCGCAATCACGGCCCCGGTCAGGTGGGCGCCGATGCGGGTGCGCTCCGCCAGAAAGCCGATGCCGGCGATGGCGAACAGTGCCGCCATCACGGCCATATGGTTGTCTGCGGGGATCAGCGACATGCGGGGTTCCGTTAAAAAGCCGCCACCTTACTGTATTAATGGAACCTCTGCATTGACCGACGACTCAGGCGACCAACAGCTGCTCGGCCTTGACGTGATCAAGCGTGGCGTCCAGCGCCCGACCCAGCTTGTCCACCAGCTCATCGACCTGCTCGCGCGAGAGGATCAGCGGCGGGCACAGTGCGATGGCATTACCCGACATGGCTCTCACCAACAGGCCGTTGTCCTGGCAACGCTGTTGGCAGAAACCGCCCACCGCGTTGCCGTCGAAAGGCTGGCGGGTATCGCGGTTGGCTACCAGTTCCAGCGCGGCAATCATGCCCATGCCGCGAACTTCACCCACCAGCGGGTGGTCGCGAAAGTCGGCCAGCTTTTCCTGCAGATAGCTGCCGACGCTGGCCGCATGCTCAAACAGCTGGTCCCGCTGGTAGATATCGATGACCTTGGAGGCCACTGCGCAGGCGACCGGGTGGCCGCTGTAGGTATAGCCGTGGCCAAACACGCCGACCTGGGCGCTGGGCTCTACCAGGGCCTCGTAGAACGCTCCGCTGACTACCGCGGCGCTGACCGGCATATAAGCCGAGGATAGCGCCTTGGCCAGGGTCATCAGCTGGGGCTGGATATTGAGGCTGTCGGCGCCAAAGGCCGCGCCCGTCCGCCCGAAGCCGCAGATGACCTCGTCATCCCACATAAGAATGTCGTACCGGGCCAGTACGGCCTGGATTTTCTCAAAGTATCCCGGTGGCGGCACCACCACTCCACCGGCGCCATTGATGGGCTCGGCGATAAAGGCGGCGATGGTCTCGGGGCCCTCCGCCAGGATCAGCGCTTCCAGTTCCTGCGCCCGGCGGCTGGCGAACTCTTCTTCCGACTCGCCCGGCAGGCCATCGCGGTAGAAATGCGGCGCTCCGGTGCGCAGCACACCCAGTGCTTCGAAGGGCAGGCTGAAGTGCGTGTGGTTGGCCGGCAGACCGGTAAGAGAGGCGGCCGCCACGGTCACGCCATGGTAGCCCCGTTCACGGGCAATGATTTTGTAGCGCTCGGGACGCCCGATGGCGTTGTTGTAGTAGCGCAGCAGCTTGATCAGGCTGTCATTGGCATCAGAGCCTGAATTGCCGAAAAACACCTGGGCGTTGTCGATGGGCACCATGGCCGAAAGCTTGTCCGCCAACTCCATCGCCGCCGGGTGGGTCTTGCCGCCAAACATGTGGCTGTAGGCCAGGGTGCGCATCTGCCGGGCAGCGGTCTCTACAACTTCCTCGTTGCCGTAACCCAGCGCCGTGCACCAGAGGCCGGCCATCCCCTCGAGATATTGGTTGCCGGCGTTGTCATAGACATAGACCCCCTCCCCGCGTTCGATGACCAGCTGCTCCGTCGCCTTGAGGTTGGTGGTGGGATAGATGACGTGGCTCATAGTATTTGCCCCCGCTTGGGTATCTCTTGCTGTTAAGGTCTGTTTACTTCCCGACGTTCAGTCGGCAGCGCCCAGGGTGTCAGCAGCGCCCTGCAGCGCATCCAGCAGCTTGTCCAGCGCGACGCGTTCCCTGTCGCTCAGCGCTGCCAGCAGCTGGGATTCGGCGTCCCGCGCCATGGGCACAATGCGCGCGTATACCGACCTGCCCTCGTCACTCAACAGCAGCGAAGACCGGCGCCGGTCCTTGCTGCTGGTAGTGCGATGAATCAGGCCGCGCTCCACCAGCCTGGCAACGCTGCGACTCACCGCCACCTTGTCCATCCGGGTACGCGCCACCAGGTCCTGGGCCGAGCCGCCGGGAAAACGGGCCAGTACCGCCATCACCCGCCAGTCGGGGATACTCAGTCCAAAGCTGTCCCGATACAGTTCGGCGATGGCGTTGCTGACGGTATTGGTCAAGCGCGACAAGCGATAGGGCAGGAACTGCTCGAGTTCGATAGCATCGCTGACCACAGGGTGCGTCACCCCCGTTTCCATCTGGGTCGTCAAGGATCACACCCCCTGGCTACTCGTGGCTATAGTTTCATTTGCAACCAACCGGATTGCAAGCCGGCACCGGAGCTCTCACGTGTATACTGCCGCCCGAGCCCGTTTCCGGAGCGGACACTTGCGCCCCGCCATTGCCGTCTTTCTGCTGAACCTGTCGATGCTGGCCAACGCCACCACGCTGTACGCTGCCAGCGCCGAGCGCGAGGTGTTTGACGCCGACTCACCACAGCTACTGCGCGCGGTCGGCAAGTTAAGCGTGCCCGGCTATGACCAGGTGGATGGCCGACGGCGATTTCGTGAAGAGAATTGCAGTGCCAGCCTGGTGGCCCCCAGCACCATCCTCACCGCCTGGCACTGCCTTGAGCACTACACGGATCTCAGCCGCGACCCCCAGTTCAGCCTGTTGCATGGCAGCGACGCGGTTACCGTGGCCGCCACCCGGCTGGCGGACGGCGGCAGCATGGAGGCTGACTGGGCCCTGCTGCGCCTGGCGCGGCCTATTCGCTCAGTGGGTCCACTGCCGGTGGACAGTGTCGACATGGCGGCCGGCGTCCGAGTGCTGCTGGCGGGTTATGCGCGCGACCAGGGTCTCGGGGAAGGCGGCGAGCGCCTGACCTGGCAAGCCGGCTGCCGACTGACCGAGCAAAAGCCGGGCCGCGTGGGTACGGATTGCGTCACCTACAAGGGCGCGTCCGGGGGGCCGGTGTTGCTGGATGGCCGCGTGGTGGGTGTGATTTCCGCCGGCGACAGTGAGCAGCGCACCTACTTTGCCCCCAGCACCCGGTTCATCAGCCCTTTCCGCCTTCACGCTCGCTAGCCGCATCACGGCGAGCGTTGAGCACCTCCTCCATTTCAGAGACCGCCTGGTCTACCGTGTAATGGCCCAACTCCCCATATTCGTCGAACAGGTTGATCAGGCGGTCGGAACGCTGCCCAAGCCGCATCAGCTTGAGATAGAGACTATCCTCCAGCGTGGGCTGGCGCAGGGCGTCCAGCACGAACACAACAATGCTCAGCGGGCTCAGCGCCAGGTCCCGCAACGCATCCAGCGCCAGCTTTAGCTGAAAGATCAACAAATGGCGCAGCGCGCGACCGGTGGAAAGCGGCCTGGGCGCCTTGTCTCGTCTAAACATGCTCTTGTCTCTCCGGTGCTGACATTTTTTCCCCCGCCGTTATAATTGCCGGCGATAAAAAAAGGGGGGCGCAGCTTATAGGCCCTGCAACATATCAACCGATACGTGCAGCTATCTTGCGGCTACGCCCGTCGGCGGGAACACCTCAAAAATCATGCTGTTAAAAATTACCACTTATTGCAGCAGGAAATTGGCTATTCTCGACGCCGGAAACATCGAATAAAAACAGTGGTAACAATAACTTAAACACCCTTGTCACTCACGGTAGGACCTAGACATGTCAAAACAACGTAACCTGAATGCGATGCGCCCGCTTG
>JANQIO010000120.1 GCA_028282105.1 Halieaceae bacterium
TGCCCTGGGCCTTGGCGTTTTCCATGGCGTCGAGGATGGAATCGATGGCCGCATCGCCGTTGCCGTGCAGCGCCAGCGGCCAGCCCTGGCCGGCCCGCAGTGCGACCAGCGCTTTCAGGTCGTCGGGTTGCACGTAGTACAGGCCAACATTGTCGGAGAATACATAGGGTTCGCGCTGGCGACCGGTAAAGCCCTGGTTGGAACCGTCGGTTACCACTTTCCAGCCTGCCACCCGCATCAGTGCGTCACCCTGGCCGGGGCGAGTGCCCGCCTCGTCCCACAGCGCCGCTGCGCTGTCGAACAGGTAGGCACGGATACGGGCTTTCATGGCATCGCCGTCGAACATGGCGCGATAGCGGTCGAGCTCCGCCGGCCCGCTCAAGCCACCGGTGGCCATATCGCACAGCGTGGTGACCCCCATAGAGGCCGCCAGGTCGCCCACCTCCCGTCCCGCAGCGACGAAACCCGACTGCATGCGTGCTGTCAGGGTCTGGTTGCGCATCGCCACCGGCAGGTGCGCCGCGGTGCCGTACAGCACGCCGTTGGGGCGGCCGTCCTCGAAGCGGCCGAAGCTGGCGCCGGGTGGGTCCGGGGTGTCCTTGGTGATGCCGGCCAGCTCCAGCGCCTTGCTGTTGACGTAGGCGATATGGCCGGAAGCATTCAGTACGAATATCGGCCGGTCGGCGGATACGGTATCCAGCTCGGTAATCGTCAGTTCCCTGGGCGGCTCCAGCAGGATCGGGTCGAACTGGCGGCCCATGATCCACTCGCCAGGTGGCGTGGCGGCTGCGGCTTGTTTGAGTGCCTCAACCGCGTCATCGAATTCCGGCTGCTCAAAAGGGCCGACATCGGCAGCGCCGCCGAACCCGGCCAGCAATGCAAAATGCATGTGGGGCTCGATAAAGCCGGGCAGCAATGTGCGCCCGCCCAGATCGATGATTTCGTCCCCTGCGCCCGCCGCGCTCTCCGCCGCTTCGCCCAGTGCCAGGATGCGGGAACCCTGTACCGCCATCGCCGAGACCTGGGAAAAGCCGGCATCCATTGGCAGTATCACGCCATTACGAAACAGCGAGACCTTGCCCGCGGTGCTGGGCTCCATTCGGGGTACGGGCCTGCGGCTGCAGCCTTGCAGACCGAGTGCGGCCAGGGCGCTGGCACCCAGGAAGTGACGTCGACTGATAGGCATGCTGTCTCCGAGCGGCTCTAACTATCCCTATTACAGGCCAGATCGGGGTAAATGTCATGGTGTCGCTGTCAGACCTGCGCTGTCATCAGCCCATGAGATTGAAGCTGCAGGTCGGGCAGGTGGCGACATCGCGAGCCACACCAAACGACAGCACGGCGCCGGCGTATCGCAGAACGGTGTCCGGCTCGGCGCCGAGCGCCAGGGCCAGTCCGGTCGCCGGCCCCAGCAGAATCAGTAGCAGTTTCATGACGCCAGCCTCTCGAACCGATGTAATCCCAATCGCTCTGCCAGTTGCGCAGCAGCCTGGTCTAGTTGCCGCGCGGCGGCAGCATCGACGATAACGCCGCGGGAGCCGTCATAGCTATCCTGGAAGCGCGGACGTGGTGGCCAGTGTTTCCGTGCCGCGCTTCCAG
>JANQIO010000124.1 GCA_028282105.1 Halieaceae bacterium
TGCTGGATATTGGCCGTAAGCACTACCGTGGCTGCCAGTTGGACCGGGCCCGCGGCCCCTGGGAAGACGCCCGCCGGCGCGGTGTGAGCTTCCGCGCGGTCGGCCAGGAGCCGGGCTGGGTGCTGGAAATCCAGCCGGAGCGCAATATGCTCATGGTGGCGGACTACGGCAGCCGCCGGGTGCTGCTGCCGACCCCGGAGGTGGAACTGCTGGATGGCCGCGAACGCTACGATGCCAGCGATGAGCGCAACAGCCTGCGGGTCGACATTGAGGTCCATCACTGCTTCGACAGCATGTCCGGTGAAGCCTATTCCAATCGTGTCAAGGTCATGCTGAACGGTCGCGAATACCGGGGCTGCGGGGAGGCCCTGGAACCCCTGTAGCGCGGTTCAAAACCGGGGGGAGCCTTGATAGAATTCGCGGCCTGCATACGATTGCACTTCCCATTCACTAGCGCTCGGTACCACTCTTCATGGAAACAAACAAACCGGAATCTGTTGGCCCACAATTAGACAGCTGGGTGGCCGATATGGCCAGGCTGTGTGACCCCAAGGACATCTACTGGGTTGACGGTTCCGAGCAGGAGTACCAGCGTCTCTGTGCCGAGCTGGTCGACGCGGGGGTGTTTCTCCCCCTCAATGAAGAAAAGCGCCCCGGCAGTTTTCTGTGCCGCTCCGATGCACGCGATGTGGCGCGGGTAGAAGACCGTACCTTTATCTGCAGCCAGAACGAGGCCGATGCCGGCCCCACCAATAACTGGCGCGACCCGCAGGAGATGCTGCAAACCCTGGCACCGCTGTTCGACGGCAGCATGGAAGGCCGCACCATGTATGTGATCCCGTTCATGATGGGGCCGGGCGGTGATATCTCCCAGATCGGCGTGCAGGTGACGGATTCACCCTACGTGGTGGTCAGCATGTACATCATGGCACGGATCGGCCGCCCGGTACTGGACGCCCTGGGCGACGGCTTCTTTATCAAGTGCCTGCACTCGGTGGGCGCACCGCTGACGCCGGGTGTGGAAGACGTGGCCTGGCCCTGTGATCCCGACAACCGGTACATCGTGCACTTCCCTGAAGAGCGCCAGGTCTGGAGCTATGGCAGCGGTTACGGCGGCAACGCGCTGTTGGGCAAAAAGTGCGTGGCGCTGCGCATTGCCTCCGCCATGGCCCGTGACGAGGGCTGGATGGCCGAGCACATGATGATTCTCGGCCTTGAGTCGCCGAGCGGCGAGAAGACCTATATTGCCGGTGCTTTCCCGAGTGCCTGCGGCAAAACCAACCTCGCCATGCTGATTCCGCCGGAGGGCTACGAGGGCTGGAAAGTCTCCACCGTGGGCGACGACATCGCCTGGCTGAAGCCCGGTGAAGACGGCCGACTCTACGCCATCAACCCTGAAGCCGGGTTCTTCGGGGTGGCGCCGGGTACCTCCGAGGCGTCCAACCCCGCGGCGATGCGCACTATCGCCAGCAACACCATCTTTACCAATGTCGCCCTCACTGACGACGGTGACGTGTGGTGGGAGGGCATGACCAAAGAGCCCCCCGCACACCTGATTGACTGGACCGGCCAGGACTGGACCCCGGATTGCGGCCGGCCCGCCGCCCACCCCAATGCGCGCTTTACCACGCCGGCCGGCCAGTGCCCCAGCATGGACCCGGCCTGGGAAGACCCCGCCGGTGTGCCGATCAGCGCCTTCCTGTTCGGGGGCCGGATGAGCACCACCTTCCCGCTGGCCTACGAGAGCCACGACTGGGATCACGGCGTCTACCTGGCGGCGACCATGGGTTCAGAAGCCACCGCCGCCGCTGAAAACCAGGCGGCCATCCGCCGCGACCCGATGGCCATGCTGCCGTTCTGCGGCTACAACGTGGCCGACTACTGGGGCCACTGGCTGAGCATGAAGGGCAGGCCCAGCCAGCCGCCGCTGATCTACCGGGTCAACTGGTTCCGCAAGAACGCCGAGGGCAAGTTTATGTGGCCGGGTTTCGGCCAGAACATGCGCGTGCTGCAATGGATTGCGCGCCGGGCCCGCGGTGAGGCCGAGGCCCATGAAAACCTGCTGGGCGTGTCGCCCACCTACGATGACCTGGAGTGGGCGGGGCTGGACTTTACCCGCGAGCAGTTCGACGCGCTGATGGCGGTCGATCCGGACCAGGTGCTGAGCGAATGCGAGGAACAGCGCGCCTACTTCGACAGGATTGGCGAGCGTGTGCCGGGGGTGCTGGAAGCGCAGCGCCAGTACACGGCAGACCGGGTTCGCAAGGCTGCCTGAAACGGCAATATTACCCAATCTCCCTTAAAACTCTGGGGGCTTGACTGAGGTCAAGCCCCATCTTTACACCCTGTTGTACTGTTTGCTCGCAGGAACAAACATACACAACAGGAGTGAAATGATGATTTCCCGCAAGCTGATCCTGGCCGCTGCAGTAGCGGCTGCTTCCCTCTCTGCGCTGCCGGTACACGCCGAGCAGGGCGACTGGATTTTCCGCGCCGGCGCCGCCAACGTCGACCCCGATACCGACAGCGATGAAATTGATGTCGCTGGCCTGGTCACTCTGGATGGGGTAGATGTCGATGACGACACGCAGCTCGGCCTGACCGTGACCTATATGCTCACCGATATCTTTGCGCTTGAGCTGCTGGCTGCCACCCCGTTCGAGCATGATATTTCGGTGAACGGTGTGGGCATTGAGGCCGGTTCTACCAAGCACCTGCCGCCGACCCTGACGGTTCTGTGGTACCCCTTCGGCGCCAAGGATTCCAAGTTCCAGCCCTATATTGGCGCTGGTATCAATTACACCTACTTCTGGGACGAAGAAGTGGACAGTGAGCTGGAAGCGGCGCTGGGTGTCATTACCGAGCCGGTTACCGGCAGCACCGACCCGGTGCCCGCTGACCTGGACCTGGACGATTCCTGGGGCTTCTCGGCTCGCGCCGGTTTTGATTACTGGATCAACGACAAGTGGGCGGTTAACGCCGGTGTCTGGTGGATCGATATCGATACTGAAGCCACCATCGAGACCGAACTCGCCGATGTGAAGTTCGACGTCGAAATCGACCCCTGGGTGTACATGGTAGGTGTTGCCTACAAGTTCTAGCGTCCGCTAGTGCATATGATGTGAATGCGGGGCCGCGCCGTCTTCGGTGTCGGCCCCGCCGTGATTTCCATGCCCCGCATGCTGCAGGCCGATCCAGGCTGTCCACAGCCCTGCCAGCACCAGCAGCACGCCAGCACCACGACGCAGGCCGCGTTGCCCCAGCAGACGCATGATCTTCTGTGCTGCCACTCCCGTGGCCAGCATCGCCGGCATTGTGCCCAGCCCAAACGCCCCCATCAGCAAGGCTGACTGTTGCCAGTCAGCGGCCGTTGCTGTCCATGCCAGCGCCGTGTAGATCAGGCCGCAGGGCAGGAAGCCCCAGTACAGGCCGACCACCAGTGCATCGCGGGCGCGGCTGACCGGCAGCCGTTTGCGGGCATGGGGCTCGAGTTTGCGCCACAGCAGTTGGCCGCCTTGCTCCAGCCAGGTGAGGCCTGCCCAGGCGCGAGCCACATACAGGCCCATGGCCACCAGCAGGGCGCCGGAGACAATGCGCAGCGCCGGCATCAGCTGGTCGCTGAGCCCGCTGATGCTGCCTACGGCGGCACCCAGCCCCGCACCCAGCAACATGTAGGTGCCGACCCGTCCCAACTGAAACAGCAACAGAAGCCAGTAACGCCGCTCGCCGGAGGTGCCCATGCCCAGGGCGGCGCTGATGCCGCCACACATGATCAGGCAGTGACTGCTGCCCAGCAGCCCCAGGGTCAGTGCTGCGAAAAGCGTGGTATCAGTACCGTTCAATCCCGGTCGCTTCCTTCTCTCGGCTGTGCATCTTCATCATCCATGAGGATGCGCCAGGCCTCCTTGTCGAGGTCGTCGTACTGGCCGCTGTCGATGGCCCACAGCAGCAGCTTGATGGCCACGGCGCAGAACACGACGGCGATGGGAATAAGAATGTAGAGACTGTCCACGACGTCATTTTACCGCCGATAGGCGGGGGAGTCTCTTACCGATGCCGAAGGCGCAGGCTGTTGAGTACCACCAGCAGGGAACTGGCGCTCATACCCACCGCTGCGGCCCAGGGTGGTATCCAGCCAGCGGCAGCCAGTGGTACTGCAAGGGCGTTATAACCCAGCGCCCAGGCCATGTTCTGGCGAATGATCTGACGGCAGCGCGTCGCCATGGCAAAGGCTTCATCCAGCGGCGCCAGAGACTGGCCCATTAGGATAGCGTCGGCCTGCGACTTGGCCAGATCGGTAGCCTGGTTGACGGCAAAGGCGCAGTCTGCGGCAGCCAGCACCGGTGCATCGTTGAGTCCGTCGCCGACCATCGCTACCGGTGTGCCGGCGGCCTGCAACTGGTGAATATGCTCAAGCTTCTGCTCCGGGCTGGCGCCGATTCGCGCCGCGTCCAGGGCCAGTTCCTGCGCCAGCCTGGGGCCGGCGTCGGAGGCATCTCCGGTCAGCAGTTCGACACCCAGGCCGCGGGCCTTGAGGGCGGCCACCGTGTCGCTGGCGTCAGAGCGCAGGGTGTCATCCAGTGCGAACCAGGCCAGCAGGCCTCGGTCGTTCACCAGGGCCACCCAATGACCAGGATCGGTTGGCGCCGTGGGCAGCGCCGGACAGGTCTCCGCCACGAAGGCCGGGCTGCCGATAGCGACAGCCTGCGCCTGGAAGCGGCCGCGAATGCCCCGTCCCGGGACCACCTCCACGTCCTGCAGTCCGGTGACCGGGGCAATGTCAGCAAAGGCCTGGGCGATGGGGTGTCGGCCGCGTTGCTCGAGGGCGGCAGCCAGCGCCAGGGCGGCAGGCTCATCGATGTCGTCAGCAACGCGGGTTTCACGCCGCCGCAGCTCGCCGCGGGTCAGGGTGCCGGTCTTGTCGAACACCACGCGTTTGCAGCGCAGCAGCGTTTCCAGGCTGTCTTCGCCGACCAACAACAACCCCCGCCGCCGCAGGTGGGCGGTGGCGGCAGTGAGGGCGGCGGGGGTCGCCAGCGCCAGCGCACAGGGGCAGCTAACCACCAACACCGATAGGGTTATCCAAAGCGTCCGGGTAGGATCTGTGTGCCACCAATAGGCGGCCACCAACGCCGCGATCACCAGTACAGCGCCGACGAACCGGGCGGCGACCCGGTCTGCCAGCCGCGCCAGCGCGGGTTTGTCACCACCGCGGGATAGCATCGACAGCATGGTCGCGAGTCGGCTGCCGGCGGCATCGCAGTCCACGCGCAGGCTGCCGCCCCCGTCTCGCAACACGGTGCCCGCGGAGAGCTGTTCACCCGGGGCGACGCTGCGCGGCAGGTGCTCGCCGGTGAAGGCGGCTTCGTCCACGGCGCCGCCTCCATCCAGCAGGACACCGTCGGCGGGGATGGTGTCGCCGGCGCGCAGCAATACCACATCGCCGGCGCCTATGGAGCGGGTCGGCACGGTCTTCCAGTCGTCGCCTTCCTTGCGCAGGGTGGCTGCCGGCAGCAGGCTTTGCAGGTCGGTCTGGCGCAGGAATTCCCGGTGCCGTACCTGGCGCTCCATGTAGCGGCCCAACAGCAGGAAGAAGGTGAACATGGCGATGGAGTCGAAGTAGACCTCACCGGTGTTCAATAGCGTGGCCCAGGCACTGGCCAGGTAGGCCAGGCCGATCGCCAGCGCCACCGGCAAGTCCATGACCAGGCGGCGGTGGCGGAGATTGACCCAGGCGTTGCGGAAAAAACCACGGGCGCTGTAGATCACCACGACGCTGGCAATCAGCAGGCTCACCCAGCGCATCAGGCCGCGGTACTCCAGGGCGATGCCCTGTATATCGCCGGCGTGCAGCGCAATGCCGAACATACCCACCTGCATCATCGCCAGGCCGGCGACCGCCAGTTCCCTCAATGCGGCGCGTTGTTCCCGGCCGATCAGCCGTGCCCCTTCGCTGAGCTGCCAGGGGTGTGGGTCGTAGCCCAGCGCCAGCAGCCGCTGGAACAGCTCACTGACTGGCAGTTGTTCGCGGTCGAACTCCACGCTCAGCGCCTGCTGCGACAGATTGACGTTGGCGTGGCTGACGCCGGGGTGCGAGTCCAGCGCTTTCTCGATCAGCCAGGTGCAGGCCGCACAGCTAATGCCCCCCAGCAACAGTTGGGCGCGCACCCGGGAACCCGCTATCTCGGTGACAAAGTCGCTGCAGTTTTCGGGTTTGTCGTAGGCCAGGAACAGGTTTTCGCCGGGTAACGGTGGTGCGGTGTCATTCAGTTCCGTGCGCAGCCGGTAGAAAGACTCCAGGCCGCTGCCGGCAATCAGTTGGGCCACGGCCTGGCAGCCGGGGCAACACATGGGACGGGATTCACCGCCGATGACGGCACTGAACGTCGCGCCCGGCGGCACCACTTCACCGCAGTGGTAGCAGTGCTCGGTATCAGTGCGCGTCAGCATCGTCGAGGGTGAACTCGCCGAGAAGCTGCCAGCGTCCATCCTCATTCGCATCAATGGGTTCAAGCTGCCAGAGCCAGCGCTGGCTGTCGGCGAGGTCCGCCGGACCGCTATATAAGCCCGGGGTAATCTGTGCCAGCTTTAGGACCTGGTCGCGATTGGCGTCCAGGGGGTGCGAAAGTTCCAGTGACAGCGCGGCGGGCAGGGCCTCTGCCGACAGGCTGATATCGAGATGTCCGTCCCGGTAGCTCAGCCTGGCATCGATACCCAGCTCTTCGGCGCGACGCTGCTTGCTGAGCTCCCGGTTAATGGCCAGGCCTTCCTTGTAGTAGTCCTCGGCCACCAGGGTGTCGGCGTTGTTGGCGGCAATCCACCAGGTGGTCAGACCGGCCACCACGACAATGCCGGGCAGGCCGAACAGGAACCAGGGCCAGAACTGGCGGTACCAGGGCAGTGACGCTTCGCCAGTCACTGCGCCTCCAGCGGTACCAGGAAGCGGCTTTCCGCGCGGTCGCGGAGGCCGCTATTGTCGTCTGCCTCGATAACGAACTCGAAGGCGCTGCTGGGCCGGTCGAAAGCCTCGCGTGGTGCGCGCACTCTCAGCGGCAGGCTGCGGATTTCGCCGGCGTTGAGCAGCAGCTCGGTCTCGCCGATGATGGTGGCATTGTCCAGGCCGTCGAGGCGCAGGCTGTAACTGTGCATTTCCTCGTCCATGTTGAGGATCTGCAGCGTGTAGACGTTTTCGATGGCGCCGCCGGCGACTTCTGTGTAGAGCTGGCTGCGATCACGAATAACGGTGAACTCGAGTGGCACGCGGTTGTAGATGCGCCAGGAGAAGGCCGTCACCATCACCAGTAGCGCAACGATGTAGCCGATCAGGCGCGGCCTGAGCCAGTGGGTCTTGCCGCCACCCAGCTCCCGTTCGCTGGCGTAGCGTATCAAGCCAGGGTCGTAACCCATCTTGTCCATCACCGAATCGCAGGCGTCCACGCAGAGGGCGCAGCCGATGCACTGGTACTGCAGGCCGTCGCGGATGTCGATCCCGGTGGGGCAGACCTGCACGCACAGCTGGCAGCTGATGCAGTCACCGAGACCTTCTGCGCTCTTGTCGGCATCGCGGCGACGCGCGCCGCGAGGTTCACCGCGCGCCTTGTCGTAGGCGACGATCAAGGTATCGCTGTCGAACATCACCGACTGGAAGCGGGCGTAGGGGCACATGAAGACACAGACCTGTTCACGCAGCCAGCCGGCATTGATGTAGGTGGCCAGGGTGAAGAAGGTGGTCCAGGCGGCCCCCCATGTGCTCACCTGCAAGGTGAGGATGTCCAGTGTGAGCTCGCGGATCGGGTAAAAATAGCCGACGAAGGTCATGCCCGTGTAGAAGGCCACCGCCAGCCACAGGAAGTGCTTGGTGAACTTCTTGCCAGCCTTGCTCAAGGACCAGGGCGCGTTGTCGAGGCGCATGCGCTGGTTGCGGCTGCCCTCGACCCGTTGTTCCACCCACATAAAGATGCTGGTCCACACGGTCTGCGGGCAGGTGTAGCCACACCACACCCGGCCCAGGAATACGGTGACCGTGAACAGGGAGAAGGCCGAGATAATCAGCAGCCAGGCCAGCAGCGGAAAATCCTGCGGCCAGAAGGTCATAAACAGAATGTGGAACTTACGCTCCGGGAGATCGAACAGCACCGCCGGACGGTCACCCCACTGCATCCAGGGCAGCAGGAAATAGCCGGCCAGCAGCGGCCAGCCGGTAAACAGCCGGACGCGCTGGAAAAAGCCTTCGATTTTGCGGGTGTAGATCTTTTCCCGCTTCTGGTAGAGATCCAGCTCGGCGACTTCCGCCGGCGCCAGGTCCTCGACCTCAATGAGGTCTGGTTTGTTCATGGTGTACCGCCTGCCTGTTACCGCCCGTTCGCTGTTACTGGTTGAGGCTGTAGATATAGGCAGTGATCAGGTGAATCTTGTCTTCGCTGAGCTGTTCGCCAAAGGCGGGCATTACGCCGTTGCGGCCCACGCGTAGCGTGTGTTGAATTTCGCTCTCGGAGCCGCCGTACAGCCAGATGCCGTTGGTCAGGTTGGGCGCACCCAGCGCCGGGTTGCCAAGGCCCTCGGGGCCGTGGCAGGCGACACACAGCATGTCGTACTGGGGCTTGCCGGCGGCCGCCATGCTTTCGTCCATGGAGCGACCGTTCAGTTGCAGGATATACGCGGTCACGTTGCGGACACCCTCGTCGCCCAGCGCGGCCTCCCAGGACGGCATAACCGCCTGACGGCCATAGACCAGCGTGTGCTTGATCGCGTCCGGGGTGCCGCCCCAGATCCAGTCGCCGTCGGCCAGGTTGGGGAAGCCATAGGCGCCGTTGGCATCGGCGCCGTGGCAAACCGAACAATTAACGCCATACAGGCGTTGACCCATGCGCAGTGCTTCGGGGTGTTCGATCACTTCTTCCACCGGCATGGCCAGGTAGCGGTTGCGCACCGCGCTAAAGCGCTCCTCGGCCACGGCGACTTCGTTTTCCCACTGTTCAACCTGGCTCCAGCCGAGAATCCCCTGGAAGTTCCCGAGCCCGGGATAGACGACCAGGTAGCCGACGCCGAACACCAGAGTGATCATGAACATCAGGAACCACCAGTAGGGCAGCGGGTTGTCGTATTCCTCGATGCCGTCTGCCACGTGCCCGGTGGTCTGCTCCGGGTCCGCGGGCTGGCGGGTGCGGTTGGCGAACAGTATCCAGAACGTCCCGATGAAGGTGACGACGGTCAGGATAATGACCCAGGCACTCCAGAAACTGCTCATGCTTGCTTCTCCTTATGGGCGCCTTCCGCGCCGGTCTTACGCCCTTGTTCTGCGATGGTCTGTGCCATTGTCTGGCGATGGGCTTCTTCGTCGGCGAAGGGCAGCTGCGCCGCTTCGTCAAAGCGCGGCTTCTGCCGGCTGCTGTATACCCTGATGGTCAGCCCGATAAAGGCGATCAGCAGTAGCAGCGTGGTCAGGCCGCGAATGGTGTTGATGTCCACGCTCAGCGTCTCCTCTGGATGAGCGTGCCCAGCTGCTGCAGGTAGGCGACCACGGCGTCGATCTCTTTCTTGCCGGACACGGCTGCCGCGGCGCCTTCGATGTCGGCATCGCTGTAGGGTACGCCGACGGCACGCAGTGCTGCCATCTTGCCGCCGGTCCTGTCACCGTTGATGTCACGATCAAACAACCAGGGGAAGGCCGGCATATTGGACTGCGGCACCAGGTCGCGCGGGTTGTAGAGGTGAGCGCGATGCCAGTCGTCACTGTAGCGACCGCCTACCCGGGCCAGGTCCGGTCCGGTGCGCTTGGAACCCCACAGGAAGGGGTGGTCGTAGACGAACTCACCCGCCACCGAGAAATGGCCGTAGCGCTCGGTTTCGGCGCGCAGTGGGCGAATCATCTGCGAGTGACAGACATTGCAGCCTTCGCGTACGTAGATATCGCGGCCTTCCAGTTCCAGGGCGCTGAGGGGTTTCAGGCCCTCAATGGGTTCGCGTACTTCCTTGCCGAAGATCAGCGGTACCAGTTCAACCAGGGCGCCAAAGCTGATGGCGACGATGATGAGCACCATCATCAGGCCGATGTTCTTTTCAACTACCTCGTGCTTCATTGAATACTCCTCACGCGGTGCCGGCGACGGGTTGACTGCCGGAGGGCGCTTGCTCCTCGGCGGTTTCGTCCGTGGTAATTGTCATGTACAGGTTGTAGGCCATTACCAGCATGCCCAGGAAGAAGATGCCGCCGCCAATCAGGCGCACGTAGTAGCCCGGGTAGCTGGCCTGCAGGGACTCGACAAAGGTGTAGGTCAGCGTGCCGTCCTGGTTGTAAGCGCGCCACATCAGGCCCTGCAGGATGCCGTTTACCCACATGGAGGCGATGTAAAGCACGGTGCCGATAGTGGACATCCAGAAGTGCACGTTGATCAGGTCAATGCTGTACATGCGCTCGCGGCCAAACAGGATGGGCAGCAGGTGGTACATGGCGCCGATGGACACCATGGCCACCCAGCCGAGTGCGCCGGAGTGCACGTGGCCGATGGTCCAGTCCGTGTAGTGGGACAGGGCGTTCACGGTTTTGATCGACATCATCGGGCCTTCGAAGGTCGACATGCCGTAGAAGGACAGCGATACCACCAGGAAGCGCAGGATCGGGTCGGTGCGCAGCTTATGCCAGGCGCCGGAGAGCGTCATCATGCCGTTGATCATGCCGCCCCAGGAAGGCGCCAGCAGAATCAGCGACATAATCATGCCGAGACTCTGGGCCCAGTCGGGCAGGGCGGTGTAGTGCAGGTGGTGGGGGCCGGCCCAGAT
>JANQIO010000136.1 GCA_028282105.1 Halieaceae bacterium
CGTGGCCAAGCAAGCCGTTACCAAGGCGGGCCAGTATGCCTACCGTGATCGCCGTCAGCGCAAGCGTCAGTTCCGCTCGCTGTGGATCACCCGCATCAACGCCCAGTCCCGTGCCAACGGCCTGAGCTACAGCCGCTTGATCAATGGCCTCAAGAAGGCCGACATCCAACTGGACCGCCGTGTGCTGGCGGATCTGGCGGTGCATGACAAGCCGGCTTTTGCAGCGATCGTGGAGCAAGCGAAGGCCGCGCTGGCCTAAGCCCACCCTGCCGTGCCCCTGGTTTCAGGGGCAGACGGTTCGCTGCACACGTAAACAAGAGGGGAAAGGGTTAACGCTCTTTCCCCTCTTTTATTTGGAGAATCACAAATCAAAAAGGGGTCAGAGCCCTTTTTGGTGAAAAAGGGCTCTGACCCCTTTTTGAGGAAGCCATGGACAACCTCGAACAGTTGGCAAGCGAAGGCCGCGAGGCCATCAACGCCGCCACCGACGGCAAGGCGCTGGAGACCCTGCGCGTCGAGTACCTGGGCAAGAAGGGTAAGGTCACCGACCTGCTCAAGGGCCTGGGTCAACTCGAGCCGGAAGAGCGCCCCAAAGCCGGCGCCCAGATCAACGTGGTGAAGCAGGAACTGCAGGCCCTGATCGGCGAGCGTAAACAGGCGCTGGAAGCCGCGGCCGTAGCTGAACAACTCGCCGCTGAACGCATCGATGTGACCCTGACCGGTCGCGCCGCATCCACCGGCGGTCTGCACCCGGTCACCCGCACCATCGAGCGCATGGAAGACTTCTTCGGCGCCATCGGCTTCGACGTGGTGGAAGGCCCGGAAGTTGAGGACGACTACCACAACTTCGAAGCCCTCAATATTCCCGCCCACCATCCGGCGCGGGCGATGCACGATACCTTTTATGTGAATAGCGCCCGCGGCCCCGGTGAAACAGCAACCGTGTTGCGCACTCACACCTCACCGGTACAGGTGCGAGTGATGGAAAGCGAAGAGCCGCCGATTCGGGTGATCTGCCCGGGCCGCGTCTACCGCTGCGATTCGGATCTTACCCATACGCCTATGTTCCACCAGGTGGAGGGTCTGCTGATTGATGAAGAGTCGAGCTTCGCCGACCTCAAGGGCATTGTGATCGACTTCCTGCACGTGTTCTTCGAAAACGACCAGTTGAGCGTGCGCTTCCGTCCCAGCTACTTCCCCTTCACTGAACCCTCGGCGGAGGTGGATATCCAGTGTGTGATGTGCGGCGGTGAAGGCTGCCGCGTCTGCAGCCACACCGGCTGGCTGGAGGTGATGGGCTGCGGCATGGTGCACCCGAAGGTGCTGGAGTACTCCAACATCGACGCCGAGCGCTACGCCGGCTTCGCTTTCGGCATGGGCGTGGAGCGCCTGGCCATGCTGCGCTATGGCGTCAACGACCTGCGCATCTTCTTCGACAACGACCTGCGCTTCCTCGAGCAGTTCCGTTAAACCGGGTTTGGACAGGCTATGAAATTCAGCGAACAGTGGCTGCGGGAGTGGGTTAACCCGGGCATCGATACTGGCGAACTGGCCCAGCTTATTACGATGGCGGGCATGGAAGTGGACGCCGTGGACCCGGTGGCGGGTGACTTTTCCGGCGTGGTGGTCGCGGAGATTGTCTCCGCCGAGCCGCATCCGGATGCCGACAAGCTACGGGTCTGCCAGGTCAATACCGGCAGCGACACCGTGCAGATCGTCTGTGGCGCACCCAATGCCCGCGCCGGTCTCAAGGCGCCACTGGCCCAGGTGGGCGCGGTGCTGCCGGGTGATTTCAAGATCAAGCAGGCCAAGCTGCGGGGCGTTGAATCCCAGGGCATGCTCTGCGCCGGTTCCGAGCTGGAACTGAGCGAGGACAGCGACGGCCTGATGGAGCTGGCGGCCGATGCCCCGGTAGGTACCGATCTACGCGACTACCTGGACCTCAGCGACCAGGTCATCGAGCTGGACCTGACACCCAACCGGGCAGATTGCCTGGGTTTGTCCGGCGTCGCCCGGGAAGTGGCGCTGCTGACCCAGAGTGAGCTGGCCGACGCCCCGGTCACCGAGGTGCCGGCTGCTATAGAAGACACCTTCCCGGTTTCCCTGGAAGCGGGTGTCGGTTGCCCGCGCTTCGTGAACCGTGTGATCCGCGGTATCGATATCTCCCGCCCCAGCCCGCTGTGGATGCAGGAGAAGCTGCGTCGCAGCGGCATCCGCTCCATTGATCCAGTGGTCGACGTGACCAACTACGTGATGCTGGAGCTGGGCCAGCCCATGCACGCCTTTGACCTGGCCAAACTGGCAGGCGGCATCGTGGTGCGCATGGCCAAAGCCGGTGAAGAACTGGAGCTGCTCAACGGCCAGACCATTGAGATGCGTGACGACACCATGGTCGTCGCCGATCGGGAGAAGGCGGTCTCCCTCGCGGGTATTATGGGTGGCCAGTCCACCGCCGTGAGTGAGAGCACCACCGACCTGATGCTGGAGGCCGCCTGGTGGCAGCCGCTGGCGATGGCGGGCCAGGCCCGCGGCTACGGTTTGCACACCGATGCCTCCCACCGCTTCGAGCGCGGCGCCGATTTCGCCATGCAGGCTAAGGTCATCGAGCGGGCCACTGAGCTGATTCTTGCCATCTGCGGCGGCGAGGCCGGCCCCACGGTGGATACGCGCCTGGATGAATTCATGCCCGAGCGCCCACCGGTGCGACTGCGCCGCGAGCGCATACCGCGCATGTTGGGCTTTGATATGCCTGCTGAAGAAGTGCAGCGCATTCTCAGCGGCCTCGGCCTTGGCGTGACCGCCACTGAAGAAGGCTGGGTCGCCACGGTGCCGAGCTGGCGCGTGGATATCGCCATCGAGGCCGACCTGCTGGAGGAACTGGCTCGGGTGTACGGCTACAACAACCTGCCCGTCAGTCATATTCATGCCGACCTGGTGATGCCGGCCCGCCCGGAGCGGGACCTGTCGATTCGCAAGCTGCGCCGGCAGTTGACCGGCCGCGACTACCAGGAAGCGGTGACCTACAGCTTTATTGACGCTGAGGCCCAGCAGACCTTCGACCCGGAGCTGTGCCCGGTGGCACTGCAGAATCCCATCTCTACCGACCTGGCTGTGATGCGCACCAGCCTGATGCCGGGTCTGGTCAGGGCATTGGCCCACAATACCGCCCGTCAGCAACACCGGGTGCGCCTGTTCGAGACCGGCTTGCGCTTCCTGCCCGGCGGCGAGGAGCTGGAGCAACGCCCGACCCTTGCCGCCCTGGTCAGCGGCCGGCGCCAGCCTGAGTCCTGGGCCGAGTCCGGCGAGCTGGTGGACTTCTACGATCTCAAGGGCGACCTGGAATCGCTGCTGGACCTGACCGCGGCGCCGGATCGGTTTATGTTCCGGGCCGGCGAACGCACGGGCCTGCACCCGGGCCAGACCGCCATCATCGAGCGCGATGGCAGGGCAGTGGGTGTGATTGGCACACTGCACCCGCACCTGCAGGCGCAGTTCGACCTGGCCCAGCCCGTGTACCTGTTCGAGGTCGACCTGGCGGCCCTGTTGGATGCTGCGCTGCCGGCCTTCACCGAACTCTCCCGCTATCCCGAGGTGCGCAGGGATCTTGCGCTGCTGGTCGATAAGTCAGTATCCGCGGGGGAACTGCTGGCAAATGTTCGAGAAGCGGCGGGAACTTACCTGACAGACTTAAGGCTCTTTGATGTATATGAGGGCAAAGGTATTGATCCTAAAAGGAAATCTTTGGCATTGGGTTTGACTTTTAGGGATTCTTCACGCACGCTAAGCGATCAGGATGTGAATAAGAGTGTGGATCAAGTGATTGATCTGCTTATAAAAACTTACAATGCGGAGCTGCGGAGCTAGCCCCTGACTAGACGCTCCACCGCAACAGCCACCGCCAAGGGAATCTGGATCGCTAACGACCATGGGAGCGCTCACCAAGTCCGAAATGGCAGAGCGTTTGTATGAGGAATTAGGTCTCAACAAGCGAGAAGCCAAGGAAATCGTCGAGCTGTTTTTCGAGGAGATTCGCTCGTGCCTGGAAGGCAATGAGCAGGTGAAACTCTCGGGCTTCGGCAATTTCGACCTGCGCGACAAGAGCCAGCGTCCG
>JANQIO010000175.1 GCA_028282105.1 Halieaceae bacterium
CGTGGCAGCCGCTGTAAGCCTGTCCGGCGAGGTGGTAGTCGCTAGCGGACGAACCATGCGCGCTGAATCAATCCGCGCTTCACCTCATAGATCGCGATAATCCTGAGCTCAGTATCTCGGCCCGTGATCAGCTCATGGTCAAGGACATAGTCGCCCTGCACCATGCGGCCGATCAGGGTAGATTTGTTCTGCGGGTTTTCCCTGAACAGCTTGTCGTAGCTGGCGCGGATGGCCGCACGGCCTTGCATTGCCGGCTCGGCATCACCGACGTTCCGGAAGATTTGCGCGTCTTCAGCAAACACAGCGGCAAAACCATCGACGTCCTGGGCGTTGTAGGTATCCAGTTGTTGTTGCACCACGGTAATTGGGTCCTGCGCCAGAACAGGCTGGCCAAACAGAAGGAGTATCAGGAATACGATTCGCAGCATAAGGAGTGACCTGTAGAAAGGGGTGAGTCCGGTATCCGGGGGATTCTATATATCACCAGGATCAATTCTGCTTTAATCTGCCTGCAAAAATATAACAAAGAGGGGACCGCAGCTTGGCTGCCCATCATTCCACCGCACCCTATCCTGAGCTGACCTGGATTGCCGTTATCGTCGGCTGGATTCTGGGTTGCATCATCGCCATATCGATCGGCTACGCCGCGCTGATACTTGGCTTCTCCATCGAGGGCTCCGAGCTGGCCGCCATTCTCGGCTTCGGGGTGTTGCGCGGCATCCTGCGCCGCAAGAGTATTATCGAGAACAACATCGTCCAGACCATTGCCAGCGGCGTAAACGGCGCCTCATCGGGCATGATGTTTTCGGTGCCGGCGATTTTCCTGCTGAACTTCCAGGATCGTTTTGACCCGGTGATCCTCACCTTCGGCTGTATTGCCGGCGCTTTCCTGGGTATCGCCTTTATTATCCCGCTGCGCAAGCACATGATCGACTACGAACGCCTCACCTACCCCGGCGGCGTGGCGGTGGCGACCATCCTGAAATCTCCCGGCGCCGGCGTCCGCAAAGCACTGATCCTGCTGATCGCGGCGCTGATCAGCGCCACCGTGCACGCCATCACCATCAACACCGGCGTTTCCAACTGGAACCTCGGCGCGCTGATTGGCCTGCCCAGCTATATGAATGGCATCTGGTACCTGTCGCTGATGACCATCGGGGTTGGCTTTATCGCCGGCCGCGGCGGCATCGCCTTTATCATCGGCGGCTTTGTGGCCTATTGGTTCCTGTCGCCGATGCTGGCAGTCACCAACGGCTTCCCGCTTGATCCCGCCAGCGGTGAAGTCATCCGCGAGCCCGGCCCACTGCGTCTGTTGCTGTATCGCCCGGTGGGCATCGGCATGCTGATCGGCGGCGCCATCATGGGCGTTATCCTGGCGGCGCCGCTAATCCTCAGTGCCATCAAGTCAATGCAGAAGGCCGCTCAGGTAAAGGCCGACGCATCGGGCGACGAGATGCCTATCAAGCTGTTGTATATCGCCATTGGCGGCGCCCTGGTGCTGCTGTGCTACATGGCGGTGACAGCCGTGGAGAGCATCGGCATCGGCGGCGGTATCGCCATGGCGGTGCTGGGCACCCTGTGGATATGGATGGCGGGCATCATTCTCTCCGAGGCGATCGGTCGCACCAACTGGTCGCCGCTGTCGGGGATGACCCTGGTGGGGATTACCCTGCTGATTGTGCTGACCCAGGCCCTGGGCATGGACCGGGCCGATTCCATCATTGCCGCCCTGATGGTGGGCGCCGCCATGTGTGTCGCCATGTCCCAGGCCACCGACCTGATGCTGGACCTGAAAACCGGCTACCTGGTGGGCGCCACGCCACGCATGCAGCAGTTGGGCCAGTTTATCGGCGCCTGGCTGGGACCCATCGTGGTGATCCTGGTGATCTTTGTGCTCGACAAATCCCATGGCCTTGGCTCAGAAGCGCTGCCGGCACCCCAGGCCCAGGCGCTGGCCAGCACCATCGACGGGATCATGGGTGGCGATGTACCGACTGAGAAATACATAGCCGGGGCCATCCTCGGCGGCATCCTGTCAGCGTTCATGGGCGGCCTGGGTATCACCGTCGGCCTGGGTTTCTACCTGCCCTTCAATATCGTGCTGACGTACTCTTTGGGCACCCTGTGCCGGGAACTGTCCGATCGCTTTAAGGGGCAGACATGGAGTGAACAGGTCGGCATACCCATCGCCGCCGGGGTGATTGTCGGCGAGGCGCTGGTGGGCGTGGGTCACGCCATTGGCATTGTGTTGGAAACGCTGTAGGGAGACAGGACCATGAAATCAATGGGTATCGTTTTGCTGTTTCTAGGTTTCGTGGCCGGCGCCTACGCCACGGCGCTGGATGTCGAAAGCGTCAACTGGATCATGTTTGGCGTCGCCGTGGCCGCTGCCGTGGTCGGCATGCGCCTGGTGAAAAGCGCCGATGCCGCCCATGCCCAGTCGGCAACCGTGCTGGAGAACAACCGCAACGAACTGCACCAGTCCCTGGACAGTGTGGTCAGCGATCTGCAGCGAATGGCTGGGGCGCCGCCGGCAGGCGACGATCTGCGCTCGGAAATTGACAACAAGCTGCGCGACGACCTGCGCCGTTTCGCCGAGGCGCGCGAGAGCATGGTGCACCTGTTCGGTCTGCAGACCTATGCCGATATCATGAGCAGCTTTGCGGCCGGTGAGCGCTATATCAACCGGGTCTGGTCGGCCTCGGTGGACGGCTATGATAGCGAGGCCGAAACCTACCTGGAGAAAGCTGCTCGCCAGTTTGCCGATGCGCAACGTCAACTGGCCGACGCCGCGCAGTCCGGCAACTGAGGTTTCGCCTAGCGCAACCTGGCGGCAATCCCTTCCAGGGTCTCCGACAGGGAAGCCGCGCGTAGCGCCGACTGCTGAGATGCGGCGGGGGCTGCATCCAGCCCGGCAGCCAGCCTCCGCATAGACCTCGCCAGCTTGCGATCGCGACGGCCTTCGGCCAGCGCCGCTTCGGAGGCGTCCAGCGCCGTGTTGAGCTTTTCCGTCAACGTGGCATCCAGCGCATCTTCCCGTGCCAGTTGGTCCATATAAGCCCGTGCCACGACCGGCTCCGCCGGCCAGCTCACCGGGAACTGCTGCTGGGGATTAAACGCCTCGCCCTGGTCTGCCAGCGCCGCCGCCGCAATCTCGTTCTCTGTAAGGAACTCACTGGGCTCGAGGGCGAATACGTCCAGGCCACGGGCGATCTCCGTGCCGTAAATGCGCCCGTTGTACCAGTAGGTGGACCAGTAGCCGCCAAGTATCAGCGCCTCTTCATGGATCGGGCCGCGGTCGAAGTAGCCGATTTCCACCGGGTTGCTGGAATCGGTGAAGTCGACGATGGACAGGCCGCCCTGGTACCAGGCCTGGGCAAAGATATCGCGGCCCGGCACTGGCACCACCGAGCCGTTGTGGGCGACACAGTTCTCCTGCTCCAGCTGCGGCGCCGGCAGCTTGAAGTAGCTGCGAAACTCCAGCTTGCCGTCGACAAGGTCGTAGATGGCGTCCGCGCCCCAGTCCAGCGGGTCGTAGGTGCGGCAGCGCGGGCGGCTGCCACCGCCCCACTCGTCGGTGAACAACACCTTGGTGCCGGCATTATTGAAGGTGGCGGAGTGCCAGTAGGCAAAGCCTGTGTCGCTGACCTCGTCGATACGTTCCGGGTTCATGGGGTCGGAAATATCCAGAATGATGCCATTCCCCGAACAGGCGCCCGCCGCGATCTCCAGAGAGGGGAAAACGGTGATATCGTGGCACTGGTCGGTGATCTCGGTCTCCTGGGTGTCCTCCCCATGGTCGCCGCCACGCCACAGGCCGGCAATCTGGCCAGTGTCGGGGTCTTCAAACACCGTCGGGCTGCTAACAATGCGCGATTTGGCCGGGTCTCTAACGGGAATCTCAATCACGTCGATGCGGAACAGCGCGGTGCGGCTGTCACCCGGGGATTCGTCAAAGCAGCCCGCCAGCTCTTCCTCATCGCGCACCGAGGAGGTACCCGAGTTGTAGACCACGATGCGGCGCTCATCGGCATCGACGACGGAATGGGTGTGTGAGCCCCGACAGGTCTGCACCTGCCCCACCTGCTGCGGCCGCGACAAGTCGCTGATATCGAAGATGCGCAGGCCGCGGAAGCGATCCGGACTGATGTCCTCGGTGATGCCGTCGCGGCCGCAGTCAACGCGAGCGCGGGTCTGCTCCACCGACATGATCAGCAGGTCGCCGACGATGGATACATCCCCCTGCCCGCCCGGGCAGACGATGGAGCTGAACAGCTCCGGGACGCCGTCCTCCTTCAGCTTGTAGACATTGAAGCCGTGGTAGCTACCGGCCACCAGCACATCGTTGGCAAAGGCCATATCGGTGTTGGAAAAGCTCAACAGTGGCGAGCGTTCGCCCCACTCGGTGTCTTCATTGCTCTGTTCATCCGCTTCCCGCTCCGCTGGCCCCGCCTCTTCCTCTTCATCCTGGGGCACGATGGGTGGTATATCCGCCGGGTTGTCCGGGTCGAAGAAACCGGCCGGCTTGGGCAGCGAGGCCACCAGCCGCAGGTTGCTGATCGCCTCGCCGGCATCGGTGAACCCGGCTGCCAGCCCCGCGCGGGGGTCCGTGGACAGGCCCACCAGCAGCGCATTCATCTGCTCAATTTCCGAGGTCTGGTCCTCGACGATGTCGGTGGTAAAGTCCAGCAGCACCGGGTCATAGGCGGAGCCCGGCTGCTCCAGCAGATCCTCGACCATGGTCAGGGCACCCTCGTGGTGGGCAATCATCAGGGTCAGGAACAGGCGATCAAACTCCGTGTCCGTGGATGCCGCCAGCTCCGCCATCTGTTCCGGCGTGGCCATGCCGGCCATTTCATGGGTCATGTGCATGGCATGGTGATCGCTCGGCTCAGGCACCGATTCACCGCGCTCCCTGAGCCAGTCCTGCATGAACTCGATCTCGTCGGCCTGTGAGGCGTCGATGCGCTGGGCAATCTCCACCAGCGCCGGCATGTTGGTGCGCTCCGGCACCAGCGCCGCCATCTGCACAGCCTGATTGTGGTGCGGAATCATGTCCTGCATGAACCGCACATCATCGGGTGAATAGCTGTTCGCGGCGATCTGCGAGGCTTCTTCCACGGTCAGCTCGCGGGCGGCTTGCCCCGGGGCGCCGGGTTGAATAATCGGCACCTGTGACCAGGCAGCCGAAGCAGCCGCGACAGCGGCGAGAAAAACGCAGACCGAATACACCGTGCGCATCACGCAGGATTCCCCTTGTTTAGATTCAATACTGGACCGCTGACGGTACGTGTCAGCGCGTGAGGTCGATCAGTACCTTGCACTGGTTGGAGGGATTGCGCAGCGCCTCAAAGGCCTCGGGCGCCTCGTCCAGGCTGACCACGTCAGTGATCATGGCGCTGGCGTCGACCCGCCCGGCCACCATCATGTCGATGGCGAACTGGAAGTCTTCCTTGTCGTAGCCCACGGCCCACTGGATGCGCAGCTCCTTGACGAAGGCGGTCAGCGGCACGATTTCATCCGGGTGGTCGCAGACGCCGATGCCCATGATGACACCGCGGTTGGGGGCTCGCTCTATGCAGGCCTGCAAAATACCGGGCGCCCCAACACACTCGATCTGAACTGCCGGCGCGGCGCCGGTCAGTTCCGCAAACTGCGCGCCCACGTCCCCTGCCGGGTCGACAAAATCTGTGAAGCCGAGGCTGCGTGCCATATCCAGGCGCGCCGGTGACATCTCACTGATCACGATGGAGCGGGACCCGAAGAAACGACACCAGATGGCACAGGCCAGGCCGATGGGGCCGGCGCCGATAATCAGCACATCCTTCTCGGCGACACCCTCCGCCATCTTGACCGAGTGCAAACCCACGGCCAGCGGTTCCACCAGGGCACCGCGGTCATCGTCGAGGCTCTCTGGGATCTTGAGCACCAATTCGTGGCCGACTTTTACATATTCGGAATAGGCGCCGGAAATCTCGCCCAGGCCAATGGTCTGCTCGCCAATAAAGGGCAGTGAGGTGACGCGGTCACCCGGTGCAAACAGCCCCGCGGGCACCGCCGAGCCGACCTCGACAATGTCACCGACAAACTCGTGGCCGAACACCGTCTCGGGGGGCGCCATGAACGGTCCTTCACGGGAGGCGTGAATATCCGTCCCGCAGATGCCACAGCGGCGTACCTTTACCAGCATTTCACCCTCACCGATTTGCGGCGGGGCAATATCCTTGATTGCCAGTGGCTGTCCTGGTCCCTCGAATACGGCTGCTTTCATGGTATGCGTCCTCCGGTCAAGCGCCACAGCGTAACAAAGCGGACGAGGCTCTGAAAACCCGGCCTCAACATCTATCCGCGATGGAGTATAATGGGGGATTAGAGAAAGCTGCTCCGGGCAACGATGCTGCCCCGGGCGTGGAGAACAGCGATGATCAGAAACATCAAGAAGGTCAGGAACATCAAAAAGATCAAAAAGCCCCTGCTGACCCTGGTATGTCTGTGGCTGCCACTGGCTCCCGCCAGCGCCCTCGCCTGCGCTATGCACATGGGCTTCAACCCCGATGAGATGGGCTTCGTGAGCGGCACGCTGGTGCGCATGGCAGGCCTCGCCCCTCCCAAGCCGGTGTTCGAGATTGACCACCCCACCCTGGCGCGGGCCTCCATCGGTGAGACCAACGAAATTGTGGTGAATTACTCGCGGCCTTCCTCGGCCAAGAATGTCGAAATGAAGCTGACCGGGACACGCAATATTGTTATCCCGGAAAGCGTCATCGTGCTCGATGAGAAAGAAGGTTCCGTCAGCATCGCCTACGAGCTAACCGGCTCCGGCTACGATTCCATCACCCTGGAAGTCACCGGCGAACACAAGGGCGAAACCGTTCGCCAGGTTGCCCGCATCTACGTGCGCGCCAACAAGATTGCCTCCACCCAGGAACAGAAGGTCAGCAGCCGCTGATTACCCCCGGCCGGGCGCATGCTCGCCCGGCAGCGCCTCGCCTACACTCTCTGGCGACGCCCGGAAGTGAAAAACCGCCACAACCACCGCGATCATTAACAGTGCGGCCGCGCCCATAGCGCAGGACTCCACCGCTTCCGGCCCGATCACACCGGCCAGCACACCACCCACCACCCCATGGTACAGAATGCCATAGCCGCCGAGCGCCAGCCCGCAGGCCTTGCTGATCCTACCCCCCGCCAATAGCGGACCGGCAATCAGCAGGCTTACCACCGCGTACAGCCAGAAGCCGAGGTAGTCGAAGGAGGTAAACAGGGAGAACGGTGCGGATACGTTCAGGATCAGCAACAAGGGCTGAGCCAGTTCCGAGCCGATCCCACCGCTGGCCAGGGCCTGGGCGAGCTGGGGAATTGTCCACACCGCAATGAATTTCGGAATGATAAAGGCGACGAAGGAGACCAGCGCAAATAGCGCGGCAAGCAGGCCGCGCAGCGGCCGCGCTAGCGCCAGTTGCCAGGTAAATGCCAGCAGCACCGCCGTCAGGCTGGCCATGGCCAGGATTTGAACCACCCAGGCAGTCACAAAGACGCTGCGGTTTTCCACCAGCCAGGCGATGCGATCAGCCTGTTCCGCCGCCATACCCGCGGGGGCATCCAGTGGCAGAAACAGGCTGGGTATCGTCACCAGCAGACAGCCCAGGGCGGCGTAGTAGCCGGCCTGCCTTACCTGATTATCCAGTTGCTCGATGCTGCTCATATCGGCCTCCATACTTGTTGTCGATAATTTCCAATACGGTCTCCACCAACTGGTCGGCATCCGCCTCCCAGGGTGTATCTGTGCCCACAAACAGGGTCGAGCCCTCCGCCAGCGAGACAATCGCCAGGGCCTCCGCGCGCGCGTTGGTACTTCCCGCCTCGGTCAGATAACGCTCCAACAGCTCTATGAGGCGGCTGGCTATCCCGTCCAGCAGCGCTCGCATCTGCGGCTCCACCCGCCCCATGGCCCACAACTGCGGCCACAGCCAGTCCGACTCCAGCCGGGCGCCGCCGCTATCCTGCAGGTACCACTGCACGACATCCCGGATAGTGAGGGCATCGTTTTCCGCCTCCAGCTGCGCCAGAGAGGCCGCGTAGTCTTCAGCAATGGCGTCGGTCAGCGCCTGCAACAGCACTTCCCGCGTAGCGAAGTGATACTGGAGCGCTCCCAGCTTCATACCGCTGGCCTTCGCCAGGGCGCGCATGGTGAGTTTTCCATAGCCCTCCCTGGCGATGATCTGTATCGCCTGTTGGAGAATCTGTTGCTTGCGTTCACTCATGAGTGCCGGTTCCAAGCCATTGACATGTCAGGCGACAGGCTAGAACATGTCATGCGACATGTAAACATCGAGGCGACAGATAGCTCAATGAGCAAGCCCATTACCCGCCGTGACTTTCTCGACGGCATCGTCATTGGTACCGGGCTGGGACTGCTGTCCCCGTCGACACTGCTGGCCCAGGCATCGGCAGAAGCAAAAACACTCGGCACACCCTATCCCCCGGCGCTAACCGGCATGCGCGGCAGCCATGAAGGCTCTTACGAAGTCGCCCACGCCCTGGCCTGGCGCGGGGAGAAACCCGACACCTATCGAGCCCTCCAGGAGCACTACGACCTGGTCGTCGTCGGCGCCGGCATGAGCGGCCTGGCCGCGGCATTCTTCTATCGCCAGAAAATGGGCGAGGACGCGCGCATACTGCTACTGGACAATCACGACGACTTCGGCGGGCACGCCAAGCGCAATGAGTTCCACCACGGCGGCCGCATGGTGCTGAGCCTGGGCGGAGCGCAAAACATGGAGAATCCGGGCAGCTACAGCCAGGCGGCCAGGGGCTTGCTTGCGGACCTTGGTATTGACCAGCAGTTTCTGGACAGCCTCGCTGACAGTACGCCGGAAGACTTTGCGCTGGGCGGCAAGCTCGGCGGCATCACCGGTATCGCGCTGCCCGGCGACGGCAAGCAGGTGACCGTAACCGGACCGTGGATGCGCTACCTGATGGGCGACGACGGCTACGAGGCCGCGGTAAGGCAACTGCCCATCCCCCCGGTGGAGCAGGACAAACTGATCTCCCTGATTGGCGGCGACCGGGACTACCTGGACGAGTTGTCACTGTCTGAGACCTACACCTATATCAACACCACAAGCTACAACCACTTCCTGGCGGACCGGGTCGGCCTTGCCGAGGGCACCATCGCGATACTGGATGCGCGCATGCTGATTTACTACGGCTTTACCGGCTGGAACCTGAGCGTGATGGAGGCCCTGGCAAGCGGCTCACCAGGCTTTCGCGCCATCGGCTGGATGGGCAAGATTGCCGGCAAGGCCAGCCTGGCAATGTTCGACTCGCTGGCTGACGTGCGTATGTTTCCAGATGGCAACGCCACCATCGCGCGTCTACTGGTGCAGAGGCTCATCCCGGCGGTAGCCGCCGATATGCGCGGGGTCGAAGACGTTGCCACGGCGCGCTTCCAATACGACGCCCTGGATCGGCAGAACAGCAACACACGGCTCAGGCTCAACAGCACCGTGGTGGGCGTACGCGAAATCGACAGGCAAGGAGTACAAGTGGACTACGTCACCCACGGCGAAGCCCTGCGTGTGAGCGCGGATCGCTGCATACTTGCCTGCTACAACGGGCTGATTCCCCACCTCTGCCCCGAGTTGCCGGAACCACAAAAGGAGGCCCTGCGCTATGGCGTCAAGGTGCCCTTTATCTACGCCAATGTGTTGCTGAAGGACGGCCGGGCCTTCTCCAAGCTCGGCACCACTCTGGTCCAGTGCCCCGCCGACCCCTTCCAGTGGATCAGCAGCGCGCCCAGCGTCGCCATCTCAGGCTACGAACCCCCTCGCAGCGCCGCCGACCCGATGGCGGTATTTATGATGGCTGCACCGACCAGCGCACCCTCCGGCGACGAGTCTCTGCGGGACCTGCTGCGCATTGCGCGGGTGAAGGTCTATTCCACTCCCTTTGCCGGCTACGAGCAGCAGATTCGCGAGCAGCTACAGGGGCTGCTGGGCGAACACGGTTTCAACCACGAAACCGACATCGAAGCCATCACCGTCAATCGCATCCCCCACGGCTATGCCTACGAGTACATGGCGGTGGAGGACCCGGACTGGCCGGAAGGCGAGGCCCCCAACGAAGTGGGCCGGGCGCAGTTTGGGCGCATTTCCATCGCCAACTCGGATTCAGAAGCGCGCGCCTACATGGACGCCGCCTTCGATGCCGCCTGGCGAGCGGTACAGGAACAGACCGGCTGAAAGGAGAAGGCTCTGAGCGAACCTTTGAACCGCCGGTGAACCGCCCAAACACAGCTATCTGGTTTGTGGGGCTTTGACCGGCCTGGCGGCCCTGTGCCTCCTCAGGAAATACCGCAAGGCCAGTGGATAACTGGCCAGGCCCAGGGGGAATGCAATCAGGAATCCCCCTGCCAGCAGCACGAATACCACGTCCCACCCCACAGCACCCAGCAGGGACAGGCTTTCGCCAAATCCCGCTGACTGTCGAATGTCGTCCAGCATCCCACTCACCCGCTCCCAGGTCACTGCGTTCGTCACCAGCAGGTTTCCGCAGCTCAGTGACAGGGAGTACCACGCCAACAGCAGGAACGGATTACCTATCAAAGTCCCCGCAATAAACGCTGCGACGACGTTGGCCCGCATAGGCACCGAGAACAGGAAGATCAATGCGGAGCGGAACGGCAGAACCGGCATGATGCCCATGAACACGCCAAGCGCGCAGCCGAGCGCGAGTGAGTGAGGTGAACCTCCCAGCTTGCGCAGCCGAAGCACTTGATACCTGAGGCGCCGATAGAAAGACATAAAGCGGTGAGCAACTCTCGCAGCAGATGGAAGCAGGCTGTACGCCTGCCAGTGTACTCTTGCTACGGACAAAACGGAGAATCACGCTATGAAGCTAACCGCGGAGCTGTCCCTGTATCCGCTGCAGGATCAGTACATACCCGTCATAGACGCAATTATCGCAGACCTCAAGTCGCAGGCGGCGTTGAAGGTACACACCAACGCGCTGAGCACTCAAATCTCGGGCGACTACGACAGCGTGTTCGGCGCCATCCAGTCAGCGCTGGCGGCCAGCGTGAATCGATTCGGACAACAGGTACTGGTGTGCAAATTCATTGCTGACGATTTGCTCTAGCTTGCCGAGTAGTCAGGCGAGGCGAAAATCGCTGATCTGTATTTCAGCGCCCACGTCCGAATAGTCACCGGCCGCACGCCCTGCCCTGAACTGGCCCCAATTAATCGTTCGGTAGTGCGGCGCTGCGCCGTGCAGAGCGCTCTCCAGCGGAGCATAGTCAGTGTCGTAGGTCGGGTTTAGGAAAAACGGCGCGCTGTAACGTGGCCGCTCCGCGTTGGCCCGCACCCGGTGCAGCGGAGCCCGGTATCGATCATTGGACCAGACCTGGACGATATCCCCGATATTGATAATCAAGGCCCCGGGCTGCGCCTGCACCGTGTGCCAGCCCTCCTCGCCCTGAAACTCAAGCCCCGGCTGCGCGTCCGGCAACAGCACGGTGAGCGCCCCCGCATCGGTGTGATGGCTGATGCCGAGATGCTGTTCGGGCTCGGGGCATGGGGGGTAAAAGTTAAGCCGCAGAAAACTCGAGTGGCCCTGGCCAAAGCCAGTTTCCAGGGTACCGCGCGCCACCCCCAGGCACTCACCAATATCGCCCAGCAACGCCAGTGCCAGGGACTCGGTGGCGGCGTAGAAAGCCTCAATGGTCTGCCTGAAAGCTGACAGTTGCGCCGGCCAGGGCGTGGCGGCGCCTGCGAATGGCCCGCCGACGGTCGCCGGGCCCACGTCATAGATTTGCTTCCAATCCTGCACGTTCTTGGTGAGCTCGCGATCGTAGAAGCCCCAGGGGTTTTCTGCGGTGCGCTCGAGAGCCAGTTTTTGTTCTCGCGGCAGCGCAAAAAGCCGTTGCATCTCAGCCAGGGTATTCGCACAGAGATCCGCTTGCAGGCCATGGTTCACCAATTGAAAACAGCCCCAGGACTCACAGGCGAGGTCGAGGCCGTCGAGCCAACCCGGCTGATCTCGTTGAGCAAAATTGAGAGTGGGAACCACCTCTGATTGCATCGCTGTAGTCCTGCCTATCTGTGAAATCCGGCATCGAGCTTAGCGCTCATTGAGCGCAGGACCAACTGTTCCGCTCCCCACTCAGCCCGCCCTGCGCCCAGGGGCAGGTATGCCACTCAGTTTGCGCATCGAGTATTCGACGCAGGCGGCCGGGCTCTGCTTTCGTTCCCATGCCCTATACTTTCTGGAAACGCCGCTGGCCGGCTCTCTGTCTGGAGCTATCGGTGAGAATAAATAATGCGACCGGGGCTGCTCAGCGATTGCTCCAGGGCGCGCAGGCTTCCATGGTCGGAGGGTACATATGCCGGATCAGACTGAGTTCATCGAGATGCCTTCTGAAAAGGCATACTACCTGCAACGCATTGAAGTACTGCGGGAGATTGAAGATGAGGTTGTCGCCTGGGCCAAGAAACGCTTCTGGATTGCTTCTCTGGTCGTTGCCGTTCTCGCACTGGTGGGTGGCTCGACATTGATTTCCAATCTCGTCGCCAGCCGCGTTGACGAGAAGGTGCAGGCGGAAATCTCTCGCTATGAAGGGCGCCTGGAAAAGCTGGCAGAGACGACAACGCTGGCGTCGGCGGCCACCTCGGATGCACAGCAGACCGCGGAGAGCGCAGAGTCGCTGCTACTGGAACTCGATGAGGCCGCGCAGGAGTTTGAGAACAAGTTCTCCGAGCTGAACAGTCGCGCGCAGAGCCTCCGGGAGGAGCTCTCCAGCCGATCCACCGCAAATCTCTCGGTGGTTGAAGAAATCCGGGGCGAAGTCGAGCGCCTTACCGTGATTATCGAGGAACTCGCCAGCGACGATGACGCCCGGGACCAGTTGTCTGTGGTCAGGAAATCACTTGATGATACTGCCGTCGCTATTAGCAAGGAAAAGCAGGAAGCCGGCCTGGCGCGCTTCGAGATTCATATCAACTCCTTCGCAACCGGGCAGTCCGTCGCAGATCAGTTAAAGCAGGATGGCTTGTCCACCTTCTTCAGAGGTGGGGACCAGTTTATCTCCGGACAAACGGAGTATCGGGGCATTTACGTGGGCACCGACGTCCCCATGGATATCGTTCGTAAAGTGATCCGGGTCGGCCTCGAGCAGATCCCGGAACTCGACATCATCCTGCTGGGAGATTCCGGCCTGCGCCACAACAGCATCACGCTAGGCTACAAAATCGATGACGCGATTACGGAATTGCTGACGGACGCGGAGTTTGAGCACATCCTGAGCGCGGAAACACGCGAGCAGTTCAACACACGGGTGCGGGAGCTTACGCCGCTGCTGAATCCTGCCGCCCCATAAGCGCCACTCTCTCAATAGAGTGAGCTTACGCCGGCAGCGATAGTCATCGATTAGCGCGTCAGCCCGCAGCAGCCACGTACGGCCCTATTCGGGTTCACCGTACGCCTGTTTGTAACACTGCTTTCTCCTCGCTGCCTTGCCGTACAGCCGGTGTCGCCACCAACCCAACATAAAGTGCGCCTTGATACTAAGCCAGCCCAGGACCAGGGCGATGATTAGTAGCGCCGGTGCAAGCCACCGATAGTCGTCAGAAGAAACACAAACCGCGGCCAGCACAAGCACAGCGATACCGGAACGCATTTCAAAGTAGAACTGGGTGGCCTTGGATTCCACGTAGGGAATGACGGAGGTGGCGCTACTTTCCAGA
>JANQIO010000216.1 GCA_028282105.1 Halieaceae bacterium
GGTAACTACAGCTATGTGGGCGATGCCATCGACCAACTGGCCCGCCAGAACGAGATTGATTCCTATGAACTGGTGTCAGCGCGCTTTGGTCTGCGCGGCGAGTCCTGGTCGGTGGCCATTTTCGGTGACAACCTGCTGGACGATGAAATCCGCCTGGCCCGGGAGCCAAGCGCCGACGCTTTCTCCGGCGACACGCGTTGGGCCTGGGGTCGACCCCGCACCCTGGGTGCTACCCTGCGTTACGACTTCTAGGGGAGAGCCGGGTGGACGCCATAGCTGATGCGCTGCGGGAATTGCGCAGCCGCTATATCGAGCGCACGCCGCGCAGCGCCGAGCTGTTCGCCCGCGCTGACCAGCACCTGCCGGCCGGCAATACCCGCAACAATCTCTACCTCGAGCCGCACATGCCCTTTCTGTGTGAGGCGCGGGATGCGGAGCTGACGGATGTCGACGGCAATCGCTATGTAGACCTGCTCAACGACTTTACCGTTTGCGTACCGGGCCACTCCCACCCACAGCTACTGGCAGCGGCCAGCGAGAGCCTGTCCCGGGGTATGTCCTATGGCGGCTGCATCGCGGCCGAGGCCGAACTGGCCGAGTGCATCAAGGCGCGCTTCCCGAACATGGAGCAGCTCCGCTTCGCCAACTCCGGTACCGAAGCCTGCCTGTATGCTGCGCAAACCGTGCTGGCTGCCCGTAAGCGCAGCAAGCTGCTGGTGTTTGACGGTAACTACCACGGCGGCGTGATGAACTTCTGCGCGCCCAATGTGGCCGTTAACGTGCCCTTTGACCTGGTGCGGGTGCCGTTTAACGACACCGCTGCCTTCCACGCCGCGCTGGCCGAGCACGGCGACAGCCTTGGCGCGGTGATCATGGAACTGATGATGAACACCGGGGGCTGCATTCCCGCCACCGCGGATTTTGCGCTGGCAGTGCGCGATGCCACCGAGGCGGCCGGTATCCCGCTGATCATCGACGAAGTCATGACGGCCAGGCTGGGCTATCACGGGCTGCAGGGGCAGTACGGCATCAGCGCTGACGTGACCTGCCTGGGCAAGATGATAGGCGGCGGCTTCAGCGCCGGCGCCTTCGGTGGCGCCCCGGAATTCATGCAGCTCTACGACCCACGGCGCGGTAGCTTTACGCCCCACGGCGGCTCCTTCAATAACAATGTCATGTCCATGTACGTGGGGCTGGTGGCCCTGCGCGATGTCATCACCCGGCCCGCCATGGACGAGATGAACCAGCGCGGCGATGCCTTGCGTGCGCGCCTTAACAGCCTGTTTGAAGCGGCTGATGTACCGCTGGTGGCCAGCGGGGGCGGCTCGGTCATGAACCTGCACTTCGGTCGCTCGCTGCCGCAGCGCGCCAACGCCGATACGCGCAGCAAGCCGGTGCAGTCCCTGTTTCACCGCCACATGCTGGTGAACGGCTACTGGGTCGCCGGGCGGGCCTTGATGGCCCTGTCCATGGCCAATAATGATGAGCAACTCGAAGCTTTCCTGGACCGCGTATCCGACTTCGTCACCGCGTATTCGGGCCTGCTGCTGGAGATGGAACTGTCGCATGCTTGAAGCCGATGCCATCGAGGCGGTCGACGCCTGGGTCTGCGGCCACTGGGTGTTTGTTCGGGTCACCACCGAGCAGGGGCGCAGCGGCTACGGTGAGTCCACCTATTTCACCCACCCGACGGCGATCCCCGCCATTCTCAAGGACCTCGAGGACAGCTACCGCGGGCAGAGTCCCTACCGTCCGGAGTACCTGTACCAGCGCATTCTCAAGAAGCACTGCATGATCGACGCTGCCTCGGCCAGCGCCATGGCGGCGGTGGACCAGGCGCTCTGGGATATCAAGGCGAAGGCCCTGGATGTTCCGGTGTGGGAATTGCTGGGCGGCAGGGTGCGTGACCGGGTGCGCGCCATTCTGCTGATCGAGGCCGCTTCCCCGGAGGAGATTCTCAGCAAGGCGCTTGCAGCCCGCGATGAGGGCTTTACCGCCATGAAGATCAAGCCCTTCATCGGTGACTGGAGCAGCCGGGCCACGGCACGCCTGCTGAAGTCGGTCACCGAGACCGTCGCCGCCACCCGCGAGGCCCTGGGCTGGGACGTGGACCTGGCGGTGGAAGTGCACCGCAACCTGTCCCCGGACCAGGCGATTCGCTTTGCCGATCTTACCCGCGAGCTGGGCCTCTACTTTATTGAGGACCCGGTCCAGCCCTTCAGTGTGGCGGTGAACAAACACGTCGCTTCCCACCTGGGTACCACCGTGGCGCTGGCCGAGCGCAACCTGAACATCTGGGAGTTCCGGGAGTTTTCCGACAATCCCTCGGTCAGCATTCTGCGGCCGGATGCCGGGCTGGCCGGCGGCTTCACCCAGATGCGCAAGATTGCCGCCATCGCGGAATCCCGCCACCAGCGGATACTGCCTCACAATTTCACCAGCCCGGTGATTACGGCGGTGCACCTGCAACTGGCGGCAGCGATCCACAACTGGGACCTGCAGGGCTACGTGCGCGAACAGCGCGAACCCTGGAACCGGGTCGTGCGTGACGTTAACGCGGTGCAGGACGGATTCCTGACCATCCCGGAGCGGCCGGGTATTGGCATCGAGCTGGATATGGATTACATCCAGTCCCACGGCTATCAACCCTACGGCGACAAGTTCAACCACGTGGCCTTCAGCGCGGCGGATGGCGGCGTTAAGCTCCAGTAGGCGAGGACTTCACCCCCATGCTCAGGCTTTCTACCAGTATCAATTTCCTGTTCGGCGAACACGCCTTCACCGAGCGCTTCGCCGCCGCCCGCGAGGCGGGGTTTTCCGGCGTCGAAATACAGTTTCTTGAAGCCTCGGACAGCGAGGTGGCCCGCGCTGCCAGCGACGCCGGCGTCGAAGTGGTGCTGCTGAATGCCTCGATGGGTGATTTGCTGGGCGGCGGTCCCGGCCTGTCCGGCGTGCCGGGGCGCGAGCAGGAGTTTGCCGACGCCGTGTTTGCCGCCGCCGATACCGCGCTGGCAGTGGGGGCCGAGATCCTGCACCTGGGGCCTTCCCTGGTGCCTGCCGACGAATCCCGTGAGCGCTGCCTGGCGACCTACCTCGGCAACGTCAACCGGGTGCTGCGGCACGACGCTTTCACCAGCGGCAGGGTCACGCCGGTGCTGGAGCCAATGAACAGCGCTGACATGCCCACGGCGCTGTTCACCGACTATCGTGAGGCCGCCGAGCTGCTGCAGCGCGAGTTTGGCGGCCTGGTCGGCCTGCAGTACGACATCTACCACATCGAAAAAGGCGGCGCGTCGGCGGCGCAACTGTGGCCGCAGTTGCGCCAGCAGATCCGCCACGTCCAGTTCTCCGACGTACCGGATCGCGGTGCGCCCGGTACTGGCAGCCTGGATTTTCCCGGCCTGTTCAAGATGATCGCCGACAGCGACTACGGCGGCTGGACGGGCGCGGAGTACTTCCCCGCCGGCGCTACCCTGGACAGCCTGGGGTGGCTCGGGGAACTGGCCTGACATGGATGCCCTGCGCCGTGGTCTCGAGCAGCAGCTCTCAGCTTTTCTGCACGACCCTGACCTGCCGGCCTGCAATACCATCATAGATATCGCGGTGCCCGCCAGGGGGATTCACGTCTGCCTGGCTTCGCCGGGCGCCCAGGTAGATGCCGGTATCCACTGGGCCAGTGTCGCCAAGAGCCTGACGGCGCTGCTGATACTGCGCCAGCTGGAGCAGGGCTCGCTGCCTGCCAGCGGCCTGGATACGCCGCTGTCAGAGTTTGCGGTGTTGCCGGATGATATCCTCGCGCAGCTGCACTGCGGAGAGCAGGGCAACCGCGGCGGCAGTATCACTGTTGACCAACTGTTGCGACATACCGCTGGCATCCGTGACGCCATGTGTGACGATGTGCAACAGACTTCGCAGCAAGCCGGCGGACTGGCGCCGGGCTCGCTGGTCGGCAAACTGCTGGCCGATCCCCAGAGCAGCTACAACCAGCTCTGGCCAATCTGGGATCCCGACCGCCCCAGCGCGGCGGAAGCCGGCACCCTCAACAGCTACTTCGCGCATGGGCTCGGCCAGGCGCCGCTTGCCGCGCCCGGGCAACGCTTCAGCTACTCGGATACCGGCTACGTCTTGCTGGGCCTGCTGCTGGAAGCCATTGCCGGCATGCCCCTGCATCGCCAGCTCCGGGAGCAGGTGTTCGAGCCGCTGGGGCTTCAGGATGCTTATCTCGCCTACCGCGAGCCGGTGCCGGCCGCGGTGCAGGCGGAGTCCGATGTATTCATGGGGGATACGGGCATCCTGGCCTCCGGCTTCACGCTGTCGTTTGACTGGGGCGGCGGTGGCATCGTCTCCAGCGTCACCAGCATGAACCGCATCCTCCAGGCCATTATCGGCGCTGAGTTGCTGTCTCCCGAGAACCTGCAGCGGATGCTGGATTTCCAGACGCCGGACGGTCTCAAGCCACCGCGCACCGGCGTCGGCCGCGGCATGTTCCGCACCTCGGGAAGCTGCGGTGAGCTGTGGGGTCACTCCGGTTCCTGGGGGGCCAAGATGTTCTACCAGCCGGAGTCGGAACTGTATTTCTCGGGCACGGTGAACCAGGTCTTCGCGCCCGCCGACTGGCACTGGCGCTTTATCGAAACAACACAGTCCTTTCTCTGAGGGCGGGGGTTACACGATGATCAATGGCGAACAGTTTTTGGAAAAGTTACAGGCAGTGAAGGACAGCCGCGATCCTGAGGCCTGGAAATCCCTGCTGCGCGAGGACGCAGTAATGCATACCCCGCGCTTCTTCCGCCCTATTACCGATGCAAACCACATCGTTGCGGTGCTGCAGGGGATACTCACCATTCTGCCCGACTTTGAATGGAAGCGTCGCTGGCACACCGAGGGTGAATGCGTGCTGGAGTTCACCGGCCATGTGAACGGCGGCCGCACGGTGGCGCATGGCATCGACCTGTTTGAATACGACGAGCAGGGCAGGATCCACACCCTGACGGTGTTCCTGCGCCCGACCTCCGCGGTGAATGAGATCGCCGAGACCGAAGACGCCATGGTGGCGCAGCTGCTGGCCATGGGCCAGGAGGGCTGAGCATTCCATGCAGCGACTCGATGACCCGTTCTTCGCGGTTGGGCCCGCCCGGCAGACCGGCCACCTGGAGGTGGGCGGGGGGCACCGCATCTACTTCGAGGACAGCGGCAACCCCGACGGCATCCCTATCCTGTTCTGTCACGGTGGTCCCGGCGGCAGCAATTCGCCCAACTATCGCCGCCTCATGGATGCCAGCCGCTGCCGGATTGTCCAGTTTGACCAGCGCGGTTGCGGCAACTCGGAGCCCCGCGGGCTGCTGACGGATAACAGCCTGCAGCACACCCTGCAGGACATGGAGCAGTTGCGCCAGCATCTCGGCATTGAACGCTGGGTGGTGGCAGGGGGTTCCTGGGGCAGTACGGTGGCGCTGGCCTACGCACAGGCCCACCCGGAGCGGGTGCTGGTACTGCTGCTGGTGTCGACCTGGCTGTGTCGGCCCCGGGATGTGCACTGGTGGTTCCAGGGCGTGCGCACCCTGTTCCCCGAGCTGTGGGAACAGTTTGCCGAACTGGTGGAAGAGGGCGAGCGTGATGACCTGCGCAGCGCCTACTGCAGCCGCATCCTCGGTGACGATGAAGCCATCGCCGCCGAGGCCGGGCGCCGCCTGTACCTCTATGAAGAGGGCTTCATGCACTTCGATGCACCGCTGGCGCCCTCTGACCCGTCCCGGGGTGCCGCCTATGGTCGTATTTTCGCGCACTACGCCGCCAACCATTTCTTCCTGCGTGAAAACCAGCTACTCGAAGACGCGGGCAAGCTGGGGGATACCCCCGTCATCCTGGTGACCGGCCGTTACGACAGCTGCACGACCCCGGACAATGCCTACGACCTGGCCCGGGCCCTGGCCAACTCGGACCTGAGAATCATCCCCGGTGGCGGTCATTACCCTACGGAGCGTCCCATGGCGCTGGCCTGTGTCCAGGCCAGCCACGACGTGTGTGACCTCGCTGAAACACGGTGGAGCGCAGCCGATGAGTGAAAAACGCCTGTCCAACTGGCAGTTGCTGGTATTTGCACTGCCGGGCCTGCCGATCGCCTGGCTGGTGCCTCCCATCTACGCCATCCTCGGCGATTTCTACCTGCGCTATACCGCGGCTACCGCCGCGGGCATCGGCTCGGCCATGATCTTCTCCAAGATGGTCGACGCGGTGACCGACCCGCCGGTGGGCTACCTCTCCGACAACACGCGCACGCCCTGGGGCTCGCGCAAGCCCTGGATCATGGTGGGAGCGCTGCTGTGCGTACCCACCTTCTGGTTCTTCTTTGCCCCGCCCGAGGATGCCGGCAACCTTTACTTTGCCGTCGGCGTGACCTGCTACTACCTGTGCCATACGCTGATCAAGATTCCGCTGCGGGCCTGGCTGGGTGAGCTGAGCCCCGACTACGACGAGCGTTCCAGGATCTGGTCCTGGTTCGTGATTGCCCTGCTGCTGGGCGGTCTGCTGATCATGGCGCTGCCGCTGCTGTTGTCCAGCCCACTGCTGCCGGTATTCGACAGCGCCGAGTTCAGCCCACCCATGATGCGGGTGGTGGGGCTGGTGGGTTTGCTGGGCATGCCGGTGCTGATTGCGCTGTGCCTGGTGTGCGTACCGCAGGGCCACCGCAACGAGGGGCAGGCATCGACCCTGCGCGGCTTCTTTGACGTGCTGCTGGTCTGCAAGCCCTTCCAGAACCTGCTGGTGGGTTATGGTCTCAGCGCCCTGGGTTTCGGGGTGTTCTACTCGGTGATCGTGGTGGCGATGACCAGCTACTACGGATTCGCCGACCGGATTCCCCTGTTTCTGCTGATCATGATTCTGGTGCAGGTGGCGTCCATTCCGCTCTGGGAGCGGCTGGCACGCAGCGTCGACAAGCACGTGGTGTGGGCCTATGCCTGGCTGGCCCATGCGGTGCTGGGCCTCGGTATGTTCGCATTCGGGGAGAACTCGCAGAGCTTCTGGGCGGTAGTCGCACTGGGCGCCGTACTCAGTGCCCTGCAGGGCCCGCACATGCTGTTCCCGGTATCCATCATGAACGATATCGTCGACTACGATTCCCTGGTCAATAAAACCAGCCGGGCCGGCAATATGTTCTCGGTGTTCACCTTCGTCGATAAAGTACTGCACGCCCTCGGGTTCGGCATCGGCTACTACACCATGGCGCTATTCGGTTATGACGCCAAGCTGGACAGCAATACCGACCTTGCGGTGTTCGGCCTAAAGGTGGCCTTTATCGTGATTCCCGCGGTGCTGTTCTTCGTATCGTCCCGGGTGCTGCTGACCTTCCCGGTGGATCGGCGGCGGCACTCGCTGATTCGACGGCGCCTGGATTCCCGCGCCGAACGCGCCGCCCGCTACCAGGCCCTGGCGGAGTCAGCCTAGTGAGTTCTGAACCAGTCCTGGGCTTTGCCGGCCTGGGTTTGATGGGGGAGCGCATGGTCGGCAGGCTGCTGGCGGCGGGCTCGACGGTTACCGTGTGGAACCGCAGCCCGGACAAGCTGGCGTCGCTGACTTCACAGGGCGCAAGCGCGGCGACCAGCCTGGCCGAGCTGACCGAGGCCAGCGATGTCATCATGCTGTGCCTGGCGGACACCGCAGCGGTGGAAGCGGTGGTATTCGGGGAGGAGGGAATTGCCAAATATGGGAGCCGCGGCAAGGTACTGGTGGACTTTTCCAGTATCGACCCGCTGGCCACCCCGGAACTGGCGCGGCGCCTCGAAGAGCGTTGCGGCATGCACTGGATCGATGCCCCGGTATCGGGCGGCACCCAGGGCGCGGAGCAGGGCAGCCTGGTGATCATGGCTGGCGGTGATGCTGCGCTGCTGGACACCCTGCGGCCGCTGCTGGCGCCGCTGTGTAAACGCCTGACTCACATGGGGCCCTCAGGGGCCGGCCAGATGACCAAGCTCTGCAACCAGATGGTGGTGGCCAACAATGCCCTGGTCATTGCCGAGATGGTGTCGCTGTGCCGCAGTGCCGGGGTCGCCGTCGACAAACTGCCGGAGGCGCTGGCGGGGGGCTTCGCCGACTCGCTGCCGTTCCAGATCCTGGTGCCGCAGATGGCAGCCCATGACTTCACCCTCAAGTGGAAGGTGGCCACCCTGGCCAAGGACCTGGCCGGCGCTGCAGCGGTGGCGGCGCTCAAGGAGCAGCCGGTGCCCATGACGCTGCGCGGTGCCGAACTCATCGCCGACCACGCGGCGGCGGGTTTTGCCGACCAGGACCTGTCCACCCTGATCCGCATGTTTGAAGCGGCAACTGAGGAATAGCGGGGTCAACCGGATGGCGTCAGCGCCTGTGCTATCATCTCGCGCTTTTCAACGCAGCGGGCCGCTGGTGATGGAACCAATCAAGTTTGCCAGTTACCTGGAAGCCCAGGCGGCAGAAATCCCGGGGGTGCGCAACAGCAAGCGCTCGCGGCTGAAACTGCTGGCGGCACTGGCGCGACTGCTGGAAGTCTCCGAATTCAAAGACGTCAAGGTCCTCGACATCACCCGTGAAGCGGGCCTGGCGAAAGGCACTTTCTTCGTGCAGTTCAAGACCAAGGAAGAAGTGGCGGAGGAATTGCTGAAGCGCTTTGTCGACTTCGAGCGCGCCACCGTGCCGGAGTTGCCGCTGGCGGGTGATTTGTTCGATATCATCTGCGGCGTGGTGAAGTGGTATGACAGTAACTTCGCCATGAACCACGGCGTACTCTGCTGCCTGATTCGCTTCAGCGGCTCCGATACCAGCTACCGGCAGCTCTGGAAGGAGCGCAACCAGGGGATGCTGGAGCGCTGGGCGTCAGCCACCCAGCGGTTTCTCTCCGTGGAGCCCGCCGATACCGACCTGTTCCGCGAGGTCATGCACAGCGCCGGCGCGATCATGGACCAGAGCCTGTTTGAGCGCTACGGCCTCGCCGCCACCAGCGGCAGTGATCTCGATGACGCGGTGCGCCTGGAACTGCAGGCCGTGCTGATCTACCGCACTATCACCGGCACCGACCCGGCGCCCTCGCGAGTGCAGTATATGAAGTCGCTGGTCGGCGTACGCGAAACCTAGGTGTCGCTGGAGCTACTGTCCCGGGTATTCCTGCCTGCGGCCCTGGCACTGATGATGATGGGCCTGGGCACCTCCCTGTCCCTGCGGCAGTTCCGCCTGACCCTGGTACGCCCCCTGGGGCTGGTGCTCGGGCTGCTGGGGCAGTTGCTGCTGCTACCGCTGGTGGCCTTCCTGCTGGCCTGGTCCCTCAGCCTGTCCACGGTGGCGGCCATGGGGCTGGTGATCATCGCCTGCTGCCCCGGCGGCATCGCCTCCAATGTGGTGACCTTTGCGTTGCGCGGCGACACGGCGCTGTCGATTACGCTGACCAGCCTCTCGACCTTTGCCAGCCTGCTGACTATTCCCGCGTACCTGACCCTGGCGCTGCACTGGTTTGCACCGGGTTCGGCGGGCTACGCGAACTATCCCCTGGCGCCATCCGTGCTGGGGTTGGCGGCGCTGATCCTGATCCCCGCCGGCCTGGGCCTGGCACTGTCTGTGCACCGCCCGGCGCTGGGCGCCCGCGTCGAAGCGCTGGCCCGCCGCCTGTCGTTTCCCTTTCTTTGCCTGGTGATGCTGGTGGTGATCGGCAGCCAGTGGAGCCTGCTGGCCGAACACCTGCTGGATACGGCGCTGCCGGTGCTGCTGTTCGCTGTGTTGATGACCTCACTGGGCCTGGGCCTGGGCACGCTGGCGCGGCTGGATGCCCGGGTCCGCCGCACCCTGGCCATCGAAATTGCCCTGCAGAACACCACGGTGGCGCTGCTGATCGCGCTGACTTACTTCGAGGAGCCGGGATTTGCCCTGGTGCCCGGCGCCTACGGCGTGATGATGTTCATGGCGCTGGCACTCCTGCTGCCGCGCCTGCGCCCGTTGGCGGAGTCTGAACATTTGTAAGTGACCCATGGGTCATATAAACTGCTGCTCCTGAATTGAAGGAGCGCAGGCCGTGGCTTCCAACCCCGTAATGATCGAGTTGCTTGAGTCCGGATTTCGCGACGCAGTGGTGGTGGTAGTTGGCGGCACTGGCGGGGTGGGCTCCGAGGTCTGTGCCATGGCGGCTGAACTGGGTGCGCGGGTGTACAGCGGCAGTCGCAGTGGCAGGGCGCCAGCCGGCATACCGGAGCAGAATGCTTTCCCCGTGGACGTCTCCAGCCCCGAGTCCATCCGCGCTTTCTGTGAACAGGTGGCGGCGGCCTGCGGCCGCGTCGACGTCCTCGTCAACTGCGCCGGCAGTTCCCGGCAAATCCCCCTGTCCCGTGTAGACCTACTCACCGACGAACTGATCGAGCAGGTCTTTACCGAGAACGCCATGGCCCCGGTGGTACTGATGCGGGAGATGCTACCGCTGCTGCGCGCGGGGCAGTCGCCGGTGATCGTCAATCTCTCTTCAATCGCAGCGGTCACCGGGGGTGGCAGCAACCTGGTATACGCCTCGGCCAAGGCAGCCCTGGACACGGCCACCCGCGCCATGGCCAAGGCGGCGGCACCCGAGGTGCGGGTGGTGGGCATTTCCCCCAGTGCCCTGGATACGCCGTTTGCCCGCGGCCGCGGCGAGGACTTTATCGACCAGACCATTGCCGCCAGCGCCCTTAAACGTATTGCCAGCACCCGCGAGGTGGCCGTGGCCGTGCTCTGTGCCGCGCGGCTGCTTACCGCCACCACCGGCGTCACCGTTGTGACCGATGCGGGTCGCCAGCTCTGAGCACTATTGCGGAGGACGAATAACATGAACAAAGTCATGCTGACCTGCGCCGTCACCGGTAACCTGACGCGCCCCGAGCACACCCCACACCTACCTATCACCCCGCAGCAGATTGCCGAGTCCTGCCTGGCGGCGGCGGAAGCTGGGGCTGCGGTGGTGCATATTCACGTGCGCAACCCGGAAGACGGCTCACCTTCGATGAAGCTTGAGCACTATGCCGAGGTCTGCGAACGCATCCGCGAGCAGAACCAGTCGCTGATCATCAACCTCACCACCGGCCCGGGTGGGCGCTATGTGCCGGATGCCGACGACCCGAAGATCGCCGCGCCGGAGACCTCACTGCTGCCGCCGCGGGAACGCATCCAGCACGTGCTGGAACTGAAGCCGGATATCTGCACCCTGGATCTCAACACCATGAACTCCGGCGATATGGTGGTGATGAACACCCGGCCCAACACCCGCATCATGGCGGAGGCCATGCTCGAGGTGGGTGTGCGACCGGAAATCGAGCTGTTCAACGCCGGCGACCAGGTGCTGGCCAATGAAATGATCGCCGCCATGCCCTTTGTCGCGCCGACGCTATTTTCCTTCGTGCTGGGCGTGAAATACAGCTGGCCGGCCACCCCTGAAACCATCCAGCTGGCCCGCAGCCTGCTGCCGCCGGACGCTGTGTGGACGGCCTTTGGCATTGGCCGCCACGAGTTTCCCATGGTGGCCCAGTCGGTGCTGATGGGCGGCCATATACGGGTGGGCCTGGAGGACAACATCTACATCAGCAAGGGCAAGCTGGCGGCCAGCAACGCCGATCTGTGCCAGAAGGCGGCGCGGATTGTCGACGACCTGGGCTACGAGCTGGCCTCCGCTGACGAGGCGCGTGCCATGCTGCAGATTCCCCAGGGCGGCAGCCCGCACTAAGGGAGCAGCGCATGAACTCTCCCAATCCAGTGACCCTGGCCTCAACCATGGCGGACGACCGCGCAGAGTGGGTGGCGGCCATCGATGATATCCGTCGGGAATTCGGCGATGAAGGCGTGCGCATTATCCTGCGCGAGTTGCAGAATCATGTACTGGGCCGCGGTGTGCTGCTCAACGAGGCGACCCTGAACACGCCGTACATCAACACCATTCCCGCCAGCGACCAGCCCGCCTACCCGGGCGACCTGGCTGTGGAAAAGCGGGTCGAGAACATCATCCGCTGGAATGCCATGGCGATGGTGTTACAGGCCCAGGACCAGGGCAGCGGCGTGGGCGGTCATATCGCCACCTACGCCTCGGCCGCGACCCTGTTGGAAACCGGCTTCAATCACTTTTTCCGGGCGCGTGACGAAGACTACGGCGGCGACATCGTCATGCCCCAGCCCCACGCAGCGCCAGGCATCTACGCCCGGGCCTTGCTGGAGGGCAGGCTGTCGCGGACTGAGCTTGCCAACTTCCGGCGCGAGCTGGGGCCGGGCGGCGGGCTGTCTTCCTATCCGCACCCGCGCTCGATGCCCGGCTTCTGGCAGGTGCCGAACGCCTCCATGGGCCTGTCTACTGCGGCGGCCATCTACCAGGCGCGCTTCTCCCGCTACCTGGAAAACCGCGGCCTGAAAGCCGCTAACCAGGGCCGAATCTGGTGCTTTGTCGGCGATGGTGAAACCGACGAGCCGGAAGTGCTGGGCACCATCAGCATTGCCGCCCGCGAGAAGCTGGACAACCTGGTGATGGTGGTGAACTGCAACCTGCAGCGTCTGGATGGCCCGGTGCGCGGCAACGGCAAGATCATCCAGGAACTGGAGCGGCGCTTCCGCGGCGCCGACTGGAATGTCATCAAGGTGATCTGGGGCAGCGGCTGGGACGGCCTGCTGGCCCAGGATCACAGCGGCAAGCTACGGGCGCGGATGGAGGCCTGTCGCGACGGCGACTACCAGCGCTACTCGGTGCTGCCCGGTGACGCCCAGCGCGAACACTGGGTGGACGGCGACCCGGTGCTGACCCAGATGATGAACAACCTGACCGACGAGGAGTTGCGCACCATCAAACGTGGCGGCCAGGACCCCAAGAAGCTCTACGCGGCTTTCCAGAAAGCCTGTGAACCCACCGGCCGCCCCACGGTGATCCTGGTGAAAACGGTCAAGGGCGATGGCATGGGTGAGGTGGCCGAGGGGCGCAACACGGCGCACCAGAAAAAGAACATGAACGCCGAGGAACGGCGGCGCTGCGGCCGCGAGCTCGGCATCCCGCTCCCGGAAGAGGCCCTGGAGCGGGCGGAGTTTTACCTGCCGGCGGAAGACTCGGAAGAGATTGCCTACCTCAAGTCGCGCCGTCAGCAGCTGGGTGGTTACCTGCCAAAACGCAAGGTGGATTGCCCGGCGTTGCCCGGTCTGGAAGACGCCTTCATGGAGGAATTCCGCAAGGGCAGCGGCGAGCGCGCGGTATCCACCACCACGGTGGTCGTCAGGCTGTTGACCAAACTGTTAAAGCACAAGGCGCTGGGCCCCTACGTGGTGCCCATTGTGCCGGACGAGGCCAGGACCTTCGGCATGGACGCGCTGTTCAACGCCGCCGGTATCTACGACCCGGCGGGGCAGCACTACACGCCGGTGGATGCCGACAGCCTGTTGAGCTACCGGGAAGCCAGCGATGGCCAGATTCTCCAGGAGGGCATCTGTGAGACCGGTGCCATGGCGTCTTTTATGGCCGCCGGCTCGGCCTACGCCATG
>JANQIO010000191.1 GCA_028282105.1 Halieaceae bacterium
GTGCAGGACTCGAAGCTTTGGCAGTGGGCCATGCCAGCGGAGCCTCGGCCGGTACAAGGAGAGGTCAAACTCCGCCTGGCGGGGGGCTCAGACACCACGCCGCAACAGGACTTGGACAAAAAATTGATTCTGGACATTGTGCGCTGAGGTTTTCGGGAGTATAAACGGTGAAATCGCTCGTCTGACTGGTGTACGAGTTATCCTCTCGCCGCGCTGTATGCGGCAGCGCCGTAAGGCGCGGCCCGAAGGCTAATGTATAAGCCAGCCGCACAATGTCGATACCGGGGTATCGACAAGGGGGCAATCGCATGGCCAAAAAAGCCAATAAGAACAATGGCTTGGGCGTGATTTCTAGCGGAAATTCCAACAACAGGGCGAATCCCGGCCTGAAACGGGCTGCTGACCTCATCGGCGCCTCTGAGGGTGGGTACATCCCCGGGCTGCTGGATCCACAGGTGGGCGATCACATCGACAGCGCGAAGTACGCCGAAATCCTGGCCAGCGCGGCGCCCCAGGAGGGTGGGAAACCGGCGGTCTATATCCACCTGCCGTTCTGCCAGTCACGCTGTCTGAGCTGTGACCACATCACCACCGTGACCCACGACCCACGGGTTATTGATCGTTATCTCGACCGCCTCGAGCACGAGCTGGAACTGGTGACCAGTCGCACCGGCGAGGGCCTTGCACTGGCTGAGCTCTACATCGGCGGTGGCACCCCCAATTACCTGAGCGAGCCGCAGCTGCTGCGCCTGGCCGATCTGCTGGAGCAGGGCTTCACGCTGGACGCAGATTCCGATGCCACCATCGAAATCAACCCGCGTCGCTCATCGGCTTCCCAGCTACAGATGCTGCGCGGGCTTGGGTTTCGGGCCATCAAGCTCGAGGTCCGGGATCTGGACCCAGGCGTGCAAAAGGCGTTGGGCAAGTCCAACTCACTGGCGGTGCTGGAAGATGTGTTCCAGAACGCCCGGGATGCCGGGTTCGAAACCATCGGCATGGATCTACTCTACGGCCTGCCCGATCAGTCTTTGCACACCATAAAGCACACTCTGCAGGATATCGTCTATCTAAACCCGGACCGGCTTAACTGCTACGCCTATGCGCGCCAGCCAGAGGTCTTCCGGCACCAGCGGGCCATACAATCGCCCAGCCTGCCGTCCCTGGCCGATCGGCTGATTATGTTTAACGGCATCGTCGACGCCATGGAAGCCGCAGACTACACCTGGGTGGGACTTGACAGCTTTGCCCGTGAGGGTGACGCGCTGGTCACCGCCCAGAACGAGCGCCGGCTGGCCCACAACTGGATGGGCTATAACGCCCATGGCAGCCAGACCCTGCTGGGCCTTGGCGCCAGCGCCATTAGCGAGGTGGGTGGCGCCTGCCTGCAGAACTTCAACAACATCGACGCCTGGGGCGAGGCGGTGGACCGGGACGAACTGCCGGTGCGAGCCGGTGTCCGGCTCTCCGAGCGCGGGCTGCAGCATCGCCGCGCCGTTAACGGTCTGCTGAGCAATATGCATCTCGATGGCGAATTGGAACCGGGCGAAGGCGAGGAAAGTGCATTGGCCCTGGAGACACTTCAGGCCCAGGGCTTCCTGCAGTGCGAGAAAGGTGGCATGTCAGTAACGCCCAAGGGTCGATACTTGCTCCATCATGTGGCGGGGAATTCGGCCCTGGATGTCAAGTGGTCCAGCGGCTGGTAACCGGACATTCGCCAGTAGCCAGTAGCCAGTAGCCAGTAGCCAGCAGACAGCCATTAGCTCGCCAACCTGGCGAGATCCACAGAGTAGCCTTTGAGCTGTTCCCACTCCAGTAGGAACCAGGGGGCAAACCGCCCACGTTGCGTGCTTATCTGACGGTCAATTTCGGCCCGTGAAAACCAGCCCCAGTCGGCAATTTCCTCGGCGTTGACGCGCAGTGGCGCGGTGCGTGGAAATTGGCCGACATACACGGCACAAAGCTCGTGCTCTGTGCCAAGGTTTTTGTAGCGGGCCCGGTATTCGAAAGTGTAGAGCTGCTCGAGGGCGGTGGAGACACCCAGTTCATCCTGCAGGCGACGGTGCGCGGCGTTATCACAGCTCTCGCCGCGGCGCGGGTGGCTGCAGCAGCTGTTGGCCCAGAATCCAGGCCACAGGGGTTTGCCCGGCGCGCGTTGCTGTAGCAACACCCAGTCGGGGCCATCGAAAAGAAATACGGAAAAGGCGCGGTGCAGCTTGCCGTCACCGCTGTGCGCGTTGATTTTGCTGTCGTAGCCGGTCACCCGGTCGCCGGAATCGACAAGGATCAGCGCTTCATCGTCAAAAGAGACGGTTTCAAAGCGGGACGAGTAGGGAGGGGCTGACGAGTTCATAGAATCCTGTCACTCCAGGCTAACTATACATCGGCCTACTCTCAGGCGATTTTGCCTGGCCGGTGAAAAGCAGCCCGCGATGTTGCTGCGGGCTCATCAAGTAGCGGGTCTGCTAGCAGACCCTGAGTCATGGCGTTCGCTTGCGCTACTAGCTTCTCTCGTTTGGAACCGGCTGCATATTCTGCGTCACCATTGCCGTTTCGGTCGGCCCTGCGAGCCAATCGTAACGTTCAGTGCTGAGCAGAATGAAGTGAATCAGCAGAGCCAGTGTGAACAAGAAAGCCGCGGAAGCGACCAGGACTCTTCGAGGGTCGAAAAGTAACCAGATCTTGTACATAACGTTTCTCCAAGGTCATCACAGGATTGTGGGCTTGTGCCCACGCCCCTGCGGCTGTTCTCGTGGAATCCCGGGTCCGTTAGAACCAGGGCCGCCACATCCAGATGAGGATGTGAGCGATCACCGCGATACCGGTGAAACCCAGGAACCCTGACATGAAAGCGCTGTGCACTTCCTTGGCTTCCTCGTTTGACAGCCCAGTCGGGCTTCCATCACTCATGGATATTCCTCCCATGTGCTACGTCAACAGCTAGCCTTGACTGTAAAGCCCTGGCTAACCAACCAATGGCAGGGGAGACCCCTGCACTTCCCTGGCGCCGCGGCATGCCGCGATGCCAAAGTTCTGCGCGCGAGCCTGTCGCGCGGCTAAATTCAGTCCTCGAACAGTTCGAGGTCGTCCACGTCCTTACCCAGCTCCGCCAGGTTCGGGTAGTACTGCAGCATCTCGGCACCGTAGAGCGGCTTGTAGGCGCCCTGGTGGCAGGTTTTGCAGTTGGTCTTGAGCGCGTCACCCAGCGGGCCCTTGCGGTGTTCTGGCAGCCACGGTGTGGTGGGCTCGATAAACTTGCTATTGATCTCCCGCACCATGCGGATGCCGTGCCAGGCGGTGACTTTGGCCGGCGAGGCCTGGTCCCATTGGTTGAAGGCACGGCTGTTGTGGCAGTAGGTGCAGTTCACGCCCAGGCTCTGGGAAAAGTGCATCATCAGCGCATAGGTCCACTCGGCGTCCCGCAGGTCAGTGGGGTGGCCCTGGGGCAGGGCGCTATCGGCCTGTACGCCGCCGATGTCACGTTCACCGCCCAACATGGTGGTAAAGGGGTCATAGGGCAGCGACGACATGCCCACCGCCGCCGAGGCATAGTTCTGCGGTGTTTGGCCGACCATGCCGCGGGCCCGTTCCGGTCCGGGGTCTTCGGCCCAGACATTGGTGGGGATGTTGTTGCCGCGGTGGCAGGTGTAGCAGGTCACACCGGTACTGCCGACGTGGTCCTTCCAGGCCTCGTTGGTGCGCTGGGTCATGGCGATCATGGCCCGGGCGACTTTCTTCTGGTACTTGCTGTCGTCCGCCAGGTTCTGCGGATTGTGGCAGTAGTTGCAGCCTTCCTCAGGCGCCACCCACTCGGTGATGGAGGCCATCAGGCGCGTGAACTCGGTGACGCTCAGGTCTCCCAGAATCTCTACGTTCTGGTAGATGTCGCCCGCCTTCGGGCCCGCCGCTGGCATCGGCGGTGAGGGCTCGGGCGGCTGGTTGGCATTCACGTGGGCGACACGGTCCTCGGGCACGATGACCAGTTCCATGGCGGTGCCGCGGTAGCCACGCTGCACGGTTTCCTTGGAGCCCAGTTCGCAGCCACCGAGAACCAGCAGGGCGGCGAGTCCGACTACGGCACTTCTGACGACGGTCTTCATTGGCCTGCTCCTGTCAATGCGGGATCAGCAGGCGGCATGGCTTCCAGCGCCGGGTAGGCGGGTGCCACGCCGTGCTTGACGGCCCATAGGTACCAGTTGTCGACCACGGTGCCTGTCAGCAGGATGCCGATGCCGCCGGTGATTACCGTCAGCACCGCAAACCACCAGGCCCAGCGGTGAATGGATTCCATGCTGGCGTTGAAGCCCATGGTCCAGCGCCAGAACAGGGCGGCGCGCTCGGAAGCTGTGCCGCGATCGGTAATCTGGTCGATCTCGCGGTCGCCACCGTAGCGGCTGACCGCGAGAACGGTGGCGCCGTGCATGGCAAACAGCAGCGTCGAGCCGTACAGGAAGGCGATCGACAGCATGTGGAAGGGGTTGTAGAACAGGTTGCCGTAGCGCAGCGAGAAGGCCGCGGTCCAGTCCAGGTGCGGGAAGATGCCGAAAGGAACGGCCTCGCTCCAGCTACCCATGCAGATGGGACGGATGAAGCCCAGCACCAGGTACAGCCAGATGGCTGCCGCAAAGGCCCAGGTCATATGCTGACCCATGCCCAGCGCCTTGTTTCGATTGTAGGTTCGCACCAGCCACAGGAGGATGGCGGCCGTCAGGAAGAAACCCGCCATGAGCCACCAGCCGCCGTCGTTCAGGGGCGGGAGGCTGAGACCGTATTCGGGCGGCGGCGGCTCGAGGGCCAGCCACGGCAACAGCCGGAT
>JANQIO010000192.1 GCA_028282105.1 Halieaceae bacterium
GCGCAACAGCAGCAGCCAGCCCAGGAACAGCAAAGCAAACGTCTCGTAGCTCATGGCAAACACGGTGTAGCCACTGAAATCTCCGTGCATCAGGGCCAGGCTCACCCGCACCACGGCCAAACCAGCAAACAGGAACAGCAGCGTGGTCAGCGCCACCTGTTCCAGCGGCTTGCGCAGCAGGCCCAACAGGCACAACACCCCCACCGCCACCTGCAAGCCGCCGTACATGGCCTGCAGCTCAATCGTGCCGGTGACGCTGTTGGCCGCCACCCCGGCGGCCCCCGCCAGCATCCCCGGGTTCACCAGGCAATAGAGCCCGTAGGGGATAAACAGCAGTACCTGCAGCCCCAGGAACACACGTCCAATCATTCGTTTGCCTCCGCAGTCATGGCGACCTGCCCGTCGGGGCGGTAGGCCGTCAGTGAAATCCTGTCCTTGCCGCTGTGTTTGTCGCTGTGCAGGTCGCCGCGCAGCCGCAGGCGATCCCCGCAATACAGCGGCGCCCGCGCCCGGAAGGCAAACTGGCTGATGCCCGGGTTGGCATCGGTTGCCAGCAGCGCCAGCAGCAGCGCCGTCAGCGGGCCGTGCACCACCGGGCCGGGATAGCCCTCGACATTGCGTGCGTAGTCGCCGTCGTAGTGGATACGATGGCCGTTGAACGTCAGCGCAGAAAACTTGAACAGCAGCACCGGGTCGGTATCCAGGTTCAGTGCCAGGTGCGCCTCGGGCACCGGCGCCAGCGCCTCCTGGCAGGCGGTTTCTGCCGCTGCATCCCGCGCCGGCAGGTACATGAAATCGCGCTCCTCTTCGATACATAGCGCGCCGCGCTGCTGGTAGTGGTAGGCCACTGTCAGCAATGTCATCGCGCCGGCGCTGCCCTGTTTCTCCTGGCAGGACAGCACCGACTCCTCCATGGTGGCCTCCACACCCAGCTGCAGGTGCCGATGCAGCCGACAGCGCCCGCCCACAAACATGCGCCGCGGCTGCTCAATCACCGGCAGGAAGCCACCCGGGCGCGGGTGACCATCACCGCCCTGCTGGTCCCGTGACGGCGCCTCCAGGAAGTACAGCCAGTGCCACAGCAGCGGCAGGCTGAGGCTCGGGGCCGGGCCTTCAATGCCGAGGCTGGCCCACAGGGCAGCGGCGGGCCAGGGGTCCAACCGGGAGCTGAACGCGCGGCGCTGTTCAGGCTGCTTGCTCACCGCGCTCGCGAATCAGGTCTTTCATGTGAAACATGTGGAAGATGCCGAACAGGAAGGTATTCAGCAGGTGCCAGGCCGAACTCCCGGGAGCCTCGGCGATCACCTTGCGGAAGGCAAAGCACTCGAGCGTGTGGGCAATCGCCAGCGACAGCAGGATACCGATGCAGAGATTGGCCTCCAGGGTCAGCGGACGGGTGATGGCGACATAGCCCAGGAAGCTGTATAACAGGAGAGCAATAATTTTAATGGCATTCACGGTTCGTCACCTTGTTATGTCTGCGGCCGTTATTCAGCGGCGCTTGCCGGAAGCGAGCGGCGGTTGAAGGTCTGTGTCGACTGTCCTTAGCGACTGTCTTTAGCGACTGCCTTTTGCGACTGTCCTTAGCGACTGCCGGTTTAGACTACCCCAGGCGGCGGGCCATGGAGACAGCCCCGGCAGTGGCTTTCGGACCCGACAGGAAGACCACACGGCACGCGGATTTATAAGCTACCGCATCCAGTGTAGCAGGCGGTATTACGAGGAAAGAACCCTAGAGGCACCGGAGATAACACCATGAGCGAGCAAGCAGGCGCCAGCCTTTCCACGCTTTCCACCACCCCAAGCGACGCCCCGGGAAGCCCGGCGGGCAACAGCGCCGAGCAGCGCTGGGCGCTGTTCCAGGATCGCCTGGAGTCCGGGGACGACTACATCGACAGCCTGCGCGGCCGCGGCCTCAAGGTGTTTCTGTTCGGTGAGCAGATCGAGGAGCCGGTAGACCACCCGATTATTCGCCCGTCGATCAACGCCCTGGCGGCCTCCTACCAGCTGGCCCAGGACGACCCGGACCTGGCGACCGCAGAATCTCCCTACACAGGCACCCGGGTAAACCGCTTCCTGCACATTCCCACCAGCCCGGAAGATCTGGTCAACAAGAACCGCATGCAGCGCCGCATGGGGCAGATCACCGGCACCTGTTTCCAGCGCTGCGCCGGGCTGGACTGCATTTCAGTGATGCACTCGCTGACCTACGATATCGACCAGACCCACGGCACCGAGTACCACGGCCGCTTCCTGAAGCTGCTTGAGGGTCTGCAGCGGCACAACCTGATTATCGCCGCCGGCATGACCGACCCCAAGGGGGACCGCAGCAAGGCGCCCCACGAACAGGCCGACCCTGAGATGTTCATGCGCGTGGTGGACCGCGACGAAAACGGCCTCTACGTATCCGGCGCCAAGGCCCATATGACCGGCGGACTCAACTCTCACTGGGTGATGGTGATGCCGACCATGCGTCTGTCGGAGGCGGACCGCGACTACGCTGTGATCGGCGCCGTCCCGCTGCAGACGCCTGGCCTTACTTTCATCTACGGTCGCCAGTCCTGTGACACCCGCGCCCTGGAGGGTGGCGAGATCGACCAGGGTAACGCCCGCTATTCGGGCCAGGAAGTTCTGGTCGTTTTCGACCGGGTATTCATCCCCTGGGAGCATGTATTCATGGACGGCGAATGGGAGTTCGCCAGCCTGCTGGTAGAACGTTTCACCGACTACCATCGCGCCAGCTATGTCTGCAAGACCGGGCTGGGCGACGTCATGGTGGGCGCGGCCGCCACCATTGCCGAGTACAACGGTGTGGAAGGCGCCTCACACATCAAGGACAAGCTGGTTGAGATGACGCACCTCAATGAGACCATTTTCTCCTCTGGCATCGCCTCCTCGCACCAGGCCTATCCCCTGCCCTCGGGTGCCTGGATCAACGACGGCATGCTCTCCAATGTCTGCAAGCACAATGTCACGCGCTTCCCCTATGAGATTTCACGCCTGGCCCAGGACCTGGCAGGAGGCCTGATGGTCACCCTGCCCTCGGAAAAGGACTTCGAGTCCAGCGATACCGGCGAACTGCTGGAGCGTTTCTTCAAAGGCCGCGATGATATTCCCACCGAGGACCGGGTGCGCATCCTGCGGCTGATCGAGAACATGACCCTGGGCCGCAACGCTGTGGGCTACCTCACAGAATCGCTGCACGGGGCTGGCTCTCCCCAGGCCCAGCGCATACAAATATTGCGCAACATGAATGTGGATGATAAAAAGCGCCACGCTCGCAAGCTGGCAGGCATCATTGCCTCCGACGCGGACGCCGGCTGAGCATTCCCGATTAACGCACTAGTGAGGTACAGGCCTTGAGGCGCTGGTTTGCCCGTGCCCTGCTGACGGCGCTGGGCTGGAAAGTTGAGGGGGGCAAACCCCTGCACCGAAAGTACGTGCTGATCGCGGCGCCCCATACTTCCAACTGGGACTTTCCGCTGATGATGCTGTTTGCCTGGGCCTTTGGCATTCGCATCAACTGGATGGGCAAGCACAGCCTGTTCAGGCCGCCCTACGGCTGGGTGATGCGCGCCCTGGGCGGGGTTCCCATACAGCGGCGCAGCAACAACAACGTGGTGGACGCCATGGTCGAGGCATTCGCCGAGCGCGAAGCGCTGGCGCTGGTGGTGCCCGCCGAAGGCACCCGGGCACGCACTGAGTTCTGGAAATCCGGCTTCTACCACATCGCCCGCGGCGCCAATGTACCGATCGTGCCCTCTTACCTGGACTTCGGCCAGAAGCGCGGGGGCTTTGGCCCGGCGCTGCCCATGAGCGGCGACGTCAAGCGCGATATGGCGTTACTGCGAGGCTTCTACGCGCCCATGAAGGGCCTGTACCCGGACCAGTTCGGACCGGTGCGGTTGCGGGAAGAGGAACAGGACACAGCGACAGCGACCGAGCGGCGCGCCGCCTCCTAGGCACACAACGCAGGCTGCTGCGGTCCGGAGCTCAGTCAGCAGCCTGGTAGCGCACGTCTTCCAGCTCCCCGGGCAAGGTATGCGCCAGAAAATCCTGGGCCAGCTCCCTGTCATCATCGGCCGCGGCGAACTGGCTGTCGAAGAACGCGCGCACCACCAGCGCGGTAATCATCTGCTGGCGCATGGGGTTCATCGCCGCCGGCAGCGGGTCCATCAGGCACAGCTCGTTAACAGCGTCGTAGTTGATGCCCTGTTCCGGGGTGCCCAGCGCGTCCAGCCAGAAGTCCTCATTGTCGTTCTCGATATTCCTCAGCACGATGTAGCAGCCCAGCGCGTCGGGGTTCGACATAAAGCGCAGCGGCGTCGCCTGGCCGGAGAAGCCGGTGTGGGAGCCGTTAAGTACCGTCACCAACTGTGACTCGGGCACCATATCGAGCACCGGTGCTGCGTTGCTGGCAAAGGGCACCAGCGCATCGATATCCGCGGCCAGCATCAGGAACGGCACCTCCCGGTGACGGAAGAAAGCCGGCAGGAACTGCCGGGTGGGCCCGGCGATGGACATTGCAGCGCCAATGCGTTGGTCGCCCCATTCCGGGTGGAAGGCCGCCAGCGTGGAGGTCAGGCCACCCAGGGATATGCCGGTAACACCGATGCGTGTTTCATCGATCATGCGCCACAGGCTGTCATTGGCATCTGCGGAGCGCGCCAGCAGCTCATCGATCAGGAAGCTGACATCCCCCGGCTGGTTGACAATATCCCGTACCCAGGGGCGATCGGGCGCATAGGTGTTGGTCAGCGGAAAATTGGCCGCCACCACGACATAGCCGTGGCTGGCGAGGTGCTCAGCCAGGTAGGCGCCGCCGCGGCGGTTGGAAGAAAAGCCATGGCTATAGACGAT